>DASYQZ010000231.1:0-53509 GCA_036004865.1 Vicinamibacterales bacterium | reverse complement strand
GACGCTTCGATCAGCGCGTCGTTGTCGATCGTCTCGAAGACGTCGTCCACGGCTCGCGCCGCGGTATCTCGTCCGATGCCGGCGCGCTCGATCTCCTGGCGCACGCGCAGCTTGCCGCGATGCTTCGCGGTGGCCGCGGTTCGCGCAATCGTCTGGGCCACGCGCGCGTCGTCGATCGCGTGCTCCTCGCGGAGCTGCGCGATCGCGTCGTCGATGGCGTCCTGCTCGTGTCCTTTGCGCACGAGCCGCTGGCGAACCTGCCGTTCCGACAGATCGCGCCGGGCGAGCATCTTCAGACCATCGAGGTACGCGCTCATCGGGACGGACGGCGACGCGGTCGCGGCAGACTTCAGATTTCAGATGTCACGACCCGAAGCGCGTGATCTCAGGCGTTCCGGCCTTACCGGATTTCGCCATGGAATCGCGGGCGAGGTCGGCGGTGGTCGAGATGCCCTGGACCTTCAACTTGAACTCGTCGACGTTGCTGGCCCAGCGGAGGGCCTCCTCGTACGAGACCAGGCCCTGCTCGAACAGCCCGAAGATCGACTGGTCGAACGTCTGCATCCCGTACTGCGAGGTGCCGGCGGCGATCGCGCCGTGGATCATGTGCGTCTTGTCCTTGTCGACGATGCAGTCGCGGATGAAGGGCGTGCTGATCATCACTTCGACCGCGGGCGCGCGTCCTCGGCCGTCGGCGCGCGGCATCAGGCGCTGCGAGATGACCGCCCGCAGCACGCTCGCGAGCTGCAGCCGGATCTGCTTCTGCTGGTGCGGCGGGAAGACGGCGATGATGCGGTTGATCGTCTCGGTCGCGTCGAGGGTGTGGAGCGTCGAGAACACGAGATGGCCGGTTTCGGCCGCGGTGAGGCCGGTCTCGATCGTCTCGAAGTCGCGCATCTCGCCGACGAGGATGACGTCCGGGTCCTGCCGCAGCGCGCTGCGCAGCGCCTGCGCGAACGATCGCGTGTCGACCGCGACCTCGCGCTGATTGATCATCGACTTCTGATCGCGGTGCAGGAACTCGATTGGATCCTCGACGGTCATCACGTGCGCCGAGCGCTGATTGTTGATGTGATCGATGAGCGCCGCGAGCGTCGTGCTCTTGCCGCTGCCCGTCGTGCCGGTGACGAGGACCAGCCCGCGCTCTTCGAGGGCGATCGTCTTCATCACGTGCGGCAGGCCCAGCTCCTCGACCGTCCTGATCGTCATCGGAATGACGCGGAGGACGAGTCCGACGGTGCCGCGCTGCTGGAAGATGTTGACGCGGAAGCGGCCGAGGCTCGGCACGCTGTACGCGAGGTCGACCTCCTGCGTTTCCTTGAACTTCTGCCGCTGCGCGGTCGACATGATCGCTGCGCTCATCGCGACGACGTCTTCGTGGTCGAGCTTTTTGTCGGCGATCGCGGGCTGCAGCACCCCGCGCACGCGCATCATCGGGAAGCTGCCGACCTTCAGGTGCAGGTCGGACGCCCCGCTTTCGACGGCGATCTTCAGGAGGTCGTTAACGTGCATGGATGCCCGCGACTCGCGATGCCTGGCCCGCGGTTCGAAGCGAGGCTTCCTCCGGATACACGTACGTGAGCCAGCCGTGCGTGTCGGGCACCTCGCCGTTGATGACGTCGAAGAACGCGCGCTGCAGCGCCGCCGTCACCGGACCGCGGCGCCCGCTGCCGATCTGCACCTTGTCGATCGATCGGATAGGCGTGACTTCGGCGGCGGTGCCCACGACGAACACCTCGTCGGCGATGTAGAGAGCTTCGCGCGGGATGCCCGTCTCGGTGACGCGGTATCCGAGGTCGCGCGCCAGCGTGATGACCGAGTCGCGTGTGATGCCGCCGAGAATCGAGGAGGCGAGGGACGGTGTGACGATGGCGCCGTCGCGGACGATGAAGATGTTCTGGCCGCTGCCTTCGCTGACGTTGCCGAACACGTCGAGGGCGATCCCTTCGGAGTAGCCGTCGGTGATCGCTTCCATCTTGATCAGGCCCGAGTTGGCGTAGTTCGCCGCGCTCTTCGCCATCGCCGGCAGCGTGTTCGGCGCCATGCGCGACCACGACGCGATCTTCACGTCGCAGCCTTCTTCGAGCGCGTCCTTGCCCATGTAGGCGCCCCATTCCCAGAGCATGATCGCCGCGTCGACTGGGCACGTGAAGGGGTTCACGCCGAGTGACTCGTACCCGCGGTAGGCGATCGGACGGATGTAGCACGCCTTCATCTGGTTCGCGCGTATCGTCTCGAGGACGGCGTCCTGCCAGCCGGCGAGATCCAGGGGATACGACATCCGGTAGATCTTCATCGAGTGCTCGAGCCGCCGCATGTGCGCGTCGAGCCTGAAACAGGCGGAGCCCTTCGGCGTCGCGTAGCAGCGCGCACCCTCGAACACTCCGGAGCCGTAATGGACGACGTGCGAGGCGATGTGAATCGTCGCGTCCTTCCACTCCACCAGCTTGCCGTTCATCCAGATCTTGCCGGTCCCGGGGAAGCCCATTAACAACCTCTCGCTCGAAATTCTATCGCATCAACGGTTTATCACGAAGACCACGAAGTTCACGAAGTTCACGAAGCACGTCATGTACAAAGATTCTTCGTGATCTTCGTGATCTTCGTGATGAACCGCCGCGTCGCGAGTTACTGCGCTTCGCCACAGAACGGACACCGATCCGATCGCGCGTGGAGCGGCTTACGGCAGTGCCAGCAGAAGCGCGGCTGCGGCGCTTCGCGGGCTTTCAGGCGCGACTGGATGTCCTCGTCGAGGCGCGCCTCCGACTCGGCCTTCGGCCGCGTCGACAGCACCGGTAAAGGTGTCCGACGCCGCGGCCCCGATCCGCGCGCGGCGAGGACGTCGTCGAGCACGTCGCCGGCGCGCTGGTAGCGCGCGGGAATCTCCGGCGCCATCGCCTTGAGCACGATGTCGTTGATCGCCTTCGGCACCTTCGGGTTCTTCAGCCGCGGCCCCGTGACGAGCTCGCCGCGCATCAGCCGCTCCAGATCCGCCGGCGACGGCGTGCCGTAGGGCAGCACGCCGGTCAACATCTGGTACATCGTCACGCCGAGCGAATAGACGTCCGACGCGAACACCGCTTTGCCGTGGAACTGCTCGGGCGCCATGTACGGCGGGCTGCCGATGACGGTCGTGCCGTGCGCGGCGATTTCGAGAAAGCGCGACGTCCCGAAGTCCGCGACCTTCAGCATTCCGCTTTCGGCCACGAGCACGTTCGACGGCCGGAGATCGCGGTGCAGCACGCCGTGCCGGTGCGCGTGATCGACGGCGTTGCAGATCTGGCAGGTGTAGTCGAGCGCGCGCGAGAGATCGAGGGCGCCTTCGCGCGAGATGATCGTCTCGAGCGTCTCGCCCGGCACGAACTCCATGACGATGAAGAAGACGTTCTCCGGTTTTTCGGCCGTGAGGATCGCGACGATGTTCGGATGGCTGAGGCTCGCGAGCAGCCGCCCCTCGCGCAGCATCTCGCCGAACTCGGCGGTCTGCTTGTGCGGCACCTTCAGCGCGACCTTCTTGTCGATCCAGGTGTCTTCCGCGAGGTAGACGGTACCGAATCCACCGCTTCCGATCGTCGACAGGATCTTGTACTTGCCGACGATCTGCCCGCGGAAAAACATTTCGCGCGAGTATATCAAACGGTGTTCTGGACCGCTGGAGACGACGTCACGATCTTCTACGAAGATCACGAAGGTCACGAAGATTCTTTGGTACGAATGGCTCTTCGTGGCCTTCGTGTTCTTCGTGGTCTTCGTGCGTTCGTAATGGCTCGTATAATCCGTTACCGTGCACCGCTTCTTCGCGCCGTCGCTCGATCCCGGCGACGAGACCGTGGCGCTGCCGCGCGAGGAAGCGGAGCACCTGATGCGCGTGCTGCGGCTCGGCGTCGGCGATACGGTGCACGTGTTCGACGGCCGCGGGCGCGAGTTCGTCGCGCGCGTGGCGAGCGCGGTCCGGCGAGACGTGCGCGTGCTGCTCATGTCGCGCGTGGAGCCACCGCCGGAGCCGTCAGTCGCGTTGACGCTCGTGCAAGCGGTGCTGAAAGCGGACAAGATGGACGACGTCGTGCGCGACGCCGTGATGCTCGGCGTCGCCGCGATTCAGCCGGTCGTCACCAGGCGGAGCGAGACGACGGTGGCGACGCTCGTGAAGTCGGCGCGCGTCGATCGGTGGCGGCGCGTGGCGCTCGCGTCGGTGAAGCAGTCGCGGCGCGCGGTGCTGCCGGAGATTCGCATGCCGCTCACGATCGACACGTTTCTCGACGAGCCGCCGGCGGCGCTGCGGCTGATGCTCGTCGAGCCGGGGACGGCTGCGAATCCGGACGAGATCGAAACCCTGTCGGCGCTTCAGGGCCATCCCGTGCCGTCGGACGCCGCGATCTTCGTCGGACCCGAAGGAGGATGGACGGAACCGGAGCGGAGCGCCGCGCGGGCGCGCGGCGTGAGGCTCGTCACGCTCGGCCATCGCACGCTGCGCGCCGACGCGGTGCCGATCGCCGCGATCAGCGTGCTGCAGTTCGTGTGGGGTGATCTCTGAACCGCTTCCAAGTCTGAAGTCTGAACTCTGAAGTCTGAAGCGAAGCGGGCAGGCTGAAGCTTGAAGCGAAGTGGGAAGTCCGACCTTCCAACTTCACTTCAGACTTTAGACTTCAGACTTACTTGAGGCTTACCCGAAAGTCCTGTGTCTTGACGTCGCCGTCGCCGAGCGTCAGGCGCGCGGCGCCGGCGCGGTGCTCGTCGAGATAGGCGGACTCGAACCACTCGCCCTGTTCGGTTGGATCGACCGTCACGAGGAAGTACTCGCCGGGCGGCAGCCCGCGGATTCGGTACTTGCCCGTCTGATCCGGACGCGCAGTCATGATCTGGCGGGCCTGCGGGCGCCATAGCGACGCATCGGTCGGAAAAGCGAGCACCGTGTAATCGGGGATCGCCGTTCCATGTGTGTCGGTGATGGTCCCGTTGATTTCGTTCATCTTGTCGGTGAACACGATCTGCACGTTGCCGACCGCTTCGCCGCTTCGCAGCGTGAGCGGCGTATCGGTGACGTCGCGGCTGTTGATCGTCACCGACGTCAGCGTCCAGCCTCGCGTGTTGCCGCTCGATCGAATGAGATGCGATCCGGCCGGCACGCCGGCCAGCACGAAGCGGCCGTCCTTGTCGACGCGCGCGTTCGGCTGTGGTCCGAACGCGCCTTGATCGGTCGACGGCGCGCCGATGCGGATCTGCGTGAAGTCGGGCGGCGCCGAGCCGCCCGGCAGGAACGTGACGGTTCCGGTGATCGTGCCGCCCGGCGACAGCACGACGCCGAGGTCGTCGACGTCCTGACCGTTGACGCTGATCGGCTGGAACGCGAACTGTGCGGGGTCGGTGTCGTCGCCGCGTGCCCGCAGCACGTAGCGCCCCGGCGGCACGTTCGCAATCGTGAACTGACCGTCCCACTGAATCCGGCCGCCGAAGTTCGCGCCGATTTGTCCGCGGCCGCCATTGTCCGAGGCGAGGTTGACGTTGCCGCTCGTCGACGGCGTGCCGTCGGGAGTCATCACGTGACCCGAGATGCGCGCGGCGCGAACGAGCTGCATGCTGAAGTTGATGTCGAGGACTTCCGCGCCGAGCCCCACGGCAATCGGCTTCGCTGCCTCGACCGACGCGACGCCGGGAAAGTAAGTGGGCGCGTACGCCAGTTGGTCCGCATCGTCGGTCTGATCGCCGCCGAAGGCCACGCCGCGCCCGCCAAACCCACCAGACCTACCTGGGCCAACGGGTCCACTAAAACCACCCGGCCCACCAGCCCCGCCCGGCCCGGCGAAGCGGCCGCCGGGCCCGCCGCGCCCACCCACGTTGAAGTTTCGCGCGACGGCGCTGACGTAGTAATCGCCCGGCATCAATCCCCACACGCGGTACTGACCGCGATCGTCGGTCTGTGCCGCGCCGGCCGGCGTCAGGCGGCGATCGCCCTGCAGATACTGATAGCGCATCACGCGAACGCTGACGCCGGGCATCGCATCGCCGTCTTCGTCGAGCACGCGACCCGCAATGGCGCTCCCGCGCGGCAGACGGAAGTCGACGCCCTTCAGCTGCTGACCATCGGCGAGCTGCAGCGGCGTGCCCGCCTGCAACGGACGGCGCTGACCGTACGAGAGCGAGACGAATCCGGACTTCGAGACCGTGAGCGTGTAGCGGCCCGCGGGCAGCTCGGTGAGATCGAAGACGCCCTGATCGTCGGTGAGCGCGCCGCGCCCGCCGGGAAGTTCCGCGGCGCTGACGAACACACGCGCGCGCTTCACCGGGCGGCCGTTGTCGGCGGCGAGCACGCGGCCGGTGATGCGGCCTGCCGGCGCCAGCGCCGCGTCCTTGTTCTGTTGCGCCGACGTGTCGCGCGTGGGCTGCTGCGATCCGCCAAGCGAGCCCGGTGGCCGCTGCTGTGGCTGCTGTGCAGACAGGGCAACGCCGAGGGCGAGCAAGAGGAGCGGGAAGATGGTTCGGCGGCGCATTTTTGTCTATTAGACCTGAAGCGGCGGCCGACGGTTGAACGTCATTATTTTTTCACCAATACCAGGCCGACCCATTCTTCGTCCTGCCGTTCCCACACGATCGCCGCCGGCGCGAATGCACGGCACACCTCGTCGCGCTCGTGGGTGAGGAGGCCGCTGAGGATCAACGTGCCCCCCGATCGTACCGCCGCGAGCAGGAGAGCGGCGGCACGGATGAGCAGCGCCCCCGTGAGATTCGCGGTGACGACATCGGCGGGCGGCAGCTCATGCGTCGCGAGATCGGCGGCCTCGAAATCGACGCGATGCACCTCCGGATTCACCTCCAGGTTTTCGCGCGCGGACTGAATCGCATCCGAATCGTTGTCGATTCCAAGCGCCCGCGCGGCCCCGAGCCGATCCGCCGCGATCGCCAGCACGCCCGATCCGGTGCCGACGTCGAGCACGAACGCGTTGGACAGGTCGATTTCCTGGAGTGCGGCGAGGCACAGCCGCGTCGTGGCATGGTGGCCGGTCCCAAAGCCCATCGACGGTTGGATGACAACGGCGATCGTGTCGGGATGGGGGATTCGGGCTTCGGGATTCGGAAAGATCCTGATTCGCCCGACGGTGATCGGTCCGAGATTCTGCTGCGATCGTCGTGCCCAATCTTCGTCGGGCACGTCGATCGCCTTCACTGGTCCGATGGCTGCGAGATCCCGCAGCGCGGCGTCGCGCGCGGCGCTGGTCGAGAAGAAGATGCGAAGCGAATCGTTGCGTTCCTCGACCGCGGTCGGTCCGAAGTCGTCAACCCGCGCGAGGATCACGTCTGAAGCAGTGGACCGGACGTCGAGGGCCGGGTAAGTCTTCAACCTATCCGAACATGTCCTTGACGCGGTCGAAGAGGTTCCGCTCGTTCTCTTCTTCTTCGCGCGTGCGCGGCTCGAACTTCTCCTTCGGCAGCACTCTCGACAGCTGCTCGAGGATCTGGCGTTGTTCGCGCGACAGCTTCTTCGGCGTTTGCACCTGCACGGTCGCGAACAGATCGCCGCGTCCGCGTCCGTTCACGTCGGGCATGCCCTTCCCGCGCAGCCGCAGCGTCGTTCCCGTCTGCGTCCCTTCCGGCACCTTGATCGTGTCCGCGCCGTCCAGCGTGGGCACCTGAATGTCGCCGCCGAGCGCCAGGGTCGTGAAGTTGACCGGGATCTCGCAGAACAGATTGTTGCCGTCGCGGCGGAAGAACTCGTGTTCCTGCACCTGGACGACGACGTAGAGATGCCCGGCGGGACCGCCGGCCGATCCCGATTCGCCTTCGCCCTGCAGTCGCAGCTGCTGTCCGGTGGCGATGCCGGCCGGAATCTTCACCGTGATCTTCCGCTCGTGCGACACGCGCCCGGCGCCGCGGCACGTCTTGCACGGATGGGTGACGATCCGTCCGGCGCCGCGGCATTGCGGACACGTCCGCGCCACGGTGAAGAAGCCCTGCTGGAAACGGACCTGACCCTGACCGCGGCACTGCGGGCACTGCGTCGGCGACGAGCCGGGCGCCGCGCCCGATCCGTGGCACGTCTCGCATGTTTCCTGTCGCGGAATCTGAATCGCCGTCTCGGTGCCGCGGGCCGATTCCTCGAACGAGATCTCGAGGTCGTACCGGAGATCGGCGCCGCGCTGCGGACCGCCACGGCGGCGGGCCCCGCCGAAGAGATCGCCGAAGCCGAAAATGTCGCCGAGTCCGCCGAGGATGTCCTCGAAGCCCGAGAACACCGACGGGTCGAAGCCGCCGCCGCCGGCCGCCGAGCTGACGCCGGCGTGGCCGAAGCGATCGTAGAGGCTCCGCTTCTCGCTGTCCGCGAGGATCGCGTAGGCTTCGGCGGCTTCCTTGAATTTTTCCTCGGCGCGATGGTCGCCCGGATTGCGATCCGGGTGGTGCTTCATGGCGAGCTTGCGATAAGCGCTCTTGATTTCGACCTCGGTCGCCGATCGGGTGATCCCGAGAATTTCGTAGTAATCGCGCTTGCTCACGACGCCTTTGCCACCTTCACCATCGCGGGCCGCAACAGCCGATCGCCAATCATGTAACCCTTGCGCAGCTCGGCGATCACTTCGCCGTCGCGGTGCTCGTCGCTCTCTTCGTGCGTCACGGCCTGGTGCAGATTCGGATCGAAGTCGGCGCCGACCGACTCGAATGGCCGCACGCCGTACTTGCGCAGCACGTCGTACAGCTTGGCGTGAATCAGCTCGACGCCCTTGCGGTACGCCGCGCCGCCCTCGCCGGCGTCGACCGTCAGCGCGCGATCGAAGTCGTCGACGACGAGCAGCAGCTGCTCGAGAACATCGGTGACCGCCTGCTCGCCCTGCTCGCGCCGCTCGCGCTCGATGCGCTTGCGGTAGTTGTCGAATTCTGCGGATTTGCGCAGCCACCGGTCGTAGTAGTCGTCGCGCTCGCGCTGCAGATCGGCGAGCTCGGGCGAGGCGGGCGCTTCGGCGGCCGTGTCGGTCACAGGTTCATCAGCCATACAGAACTCGAGGATTCCTAATTGGGATCGCGCAGCACGCGGGACACGGCCTGCGCGGCGCCGTCGACGACCGCGATGGCGCGCGAGTAGCGCATCCGTGTCGGTCCGATCACCCCGACCGTCCCGATGCTCGATCCGTCGTCGTAGGTCGAAAAGACCAGGCTGAAGGGACGCAGACCCGGGTCGAGGTGTTCGGCGCCGATCACAACGGTCAGGCCGGGACCGTCGATGTACTCGTTCAGCAGGCGCACGAGCTTCTGCTTCTCCTCGATCAGTTCCATCAGGGCCTGCAACGTCTGCAGCGTCAGCCCGCTCGCGTCGTCGAGCAGCGACGCCGCGCCTTCGACATACAGTGTCTGGTCGGCGGGCAAATCCGAAAACGTCGAGCTCGCCAGCCGCATCGCGCGCGCGCGCAGCGCGTCGTACAGCTCGCGGGCTTCGTTCAGGCGTTCCAGCACCGCCTCCCGGGCGCGATACAAGGGCAGCCCCGTGAACTCCGCATTCAAGTAGTTCGCCGCCTCGCGCAGGTCGTCGGCACTGAGCGCCTCGTCGATGTCAATGGCCTTCTGAATGACGTGGCCGCCTCGCGCGACGATGACGACGAGCACGCGATTGGTGCTCAGCGGGATGAACTCGACGCGATCGAAGACCGCCACCTCAGGCGCGGAACGGACCGCGAACCCGACGCTGCGTGACGCCTGCGACAAGACGTGCGAGACCTGCGGCAGCAGCGAATGAATCAGGCGATCCGGGCTCTCGCGCCGCAGCCGCGCCTCGACCGCCGTTCCGGCGCGATGCGTCCGCCTCGATTCGAGCAGGAGATCGACGTAAAAGCGATATCCACGATCGGTAGGAATGCGTCCTGCCGAGGTATGCGGCTGCTGTACGTATCCGTCTTCTTCGAGGCGCACGAGAATGTTCCGCACCGTCGCCGAGGAGACGCCCAGTCCCGCGGCAGTGACGAGCAGCGATGACGCGACCGGTTCGCCGGTTGAAATGTATTCGCGTACGAGCGCCGCAAGCACACGCTTGGAGCGGTCTGGAGATTCCATTAGCACTCGGTCCTTGAGACTGCTAACGGCATTATACAACAACGATTTACGTATCGAGCGGGTCGCTCGAGATCTGTCCCGAGAGCAGCAGCGACACTGCCTCGAGCAGTCCGCCGATCGTGCAGGGCTTCTCGAGGTACGCCTCGCCGTCCCACAGCAGTTCTTTGTTTTTGAAGAGGAGATCTGCGAAGCCCGTCAGGTAGAGCACCTTGAGGTCGGGCTCGCGCTGCCGCAGCCTGGTCGCCAGCTCGTCGCCTTCCATGCGCGGCATCTTCATGTCGGTGACGAGCAGGTCGGGGATGCCCTGGTCGGTGCAGAGCTTGAGCGCCTCGTCACCGCTCGTCGCCGTCATCGTCCGGTAACCGGCCGACTGAAGCACACGCTGCGCGAACTCCACGACGACCGGCTCGTCGTCGACGATCAGGATGCGTGCGGGCGGGTCGGACTGCCGGCGACGCGTCATGGTTACCTCGACAGCATCGGCCATTGTTTCAGAGACCCGCCCTCTTCGCCAGATCTTGGGCGGCCGCGCGCGCCGCGCTCGCGACGTCGCGGCGATCGACGCGAACCGGCGCGAAATCGTGTACCAGCACCTCTCCATCGACGATCGTCGTGCGCACGTCGCTGCCGCGCGCGGCGTACACCAGCGTCGAGTACGGATCGGGCCCCGGCGCCAGATGCGGTCGATCGCGATCGACGACGATGACGTCGGCGCGCTTGCCGGCTTCGAGCGATCCGAGCTCGTGCTCGAGACCGAGCGTTCGGGCGCCGGCACGGGTCGCCATCCACAGGACATCGCGGGCCGGCAGCGCACCTGGATCGCGCCGCATCGACTGGAGGACAGCCGCCAGCCGCATCTCGTCGAACATGTCGAGCCGGTTGTTGCAGGCCGCGCCGTCGGCGCCGAGCGACACAGTGATGCCGCGCGCCCGCATCTCCGGCACCGGCGCGACGCCGGAGCCGAGTTTCAGGTTCGAGCCGGGGCAATGCAGCACTTTGACGTCGTGATCGGCCAGCAATTGCTGATCGCGATCGTCCACCCAGACGCAGTGCGCCGCGCACAGATGCGGCGACGCGAGATGGAGGCTCGCGAGATACTCCAGGTTCGAGAGACCGCCCGACATCTGCTTGACGATGGCGATTTCGTCGCGGGATTCGGACGCGTGCGTGTGCACGAGCGCGTGATGTTGATCCGACAAGCTGGCGACCGCCTCCAGTAGCTCGCGCGAACACGAAACGGCGAATCGCGGCGCGAACGCGGCATGGAGCCGCCCGTTCGCCGCGCCGTCCCATTTCTTGACAAGCGCGAGGCTTTCGTCGAGCGATGCCTGCGTCTTTTCCTGCAGACGCGCCGGCACCTGCGCGTCGAAGTCCATCATGCATTTGCCGATTGTCGCGCGCAGTCCGCTCTCGGCGACCGATTCGAACACCACTTCGGTGTCGTGCACGGTCTCCATGGTGAGCACGGCGGTGGTGCCGCTCGAGAGAAGCTCCGTCGTCGCGAGCCGCGCCGCGGCGCGCAGGGTGGCGGGCGTGTGTGCCGCTTCCATCGGCCACACGCGCGTACGCAGCCAGTCCATCAGATGCAAATCGTCGGCGTAGCCGCGAAACAGCGTCTGGCAGAGATGAATGTGCGTCTGGATGAACCCGGGCAGCACGTAGCCGCCGCCGGCGTCAATCACGCGATCGTGCGGTCCGGTGATGTTCGAGCCGATGGCGGCGATCCGCCCGTCCGCGATCGACACGTCGCCATTGATGATGTCGAAGCGGTCGTTCACGGTGATGATGATGCCGCTTCGGACGAGCAGAGACGACATGTAGGGGCCGACCTATGTGTCGGCCCCAGGGCGGACACGCAGGTCCGCCCCTACAGCGTCCTTCTCGAGACGGGGCGGGGTCCACTTCATCGACGTCGGATGCTCTTTGCCGTGCTTCACCGCGATCAGCTCGGCGAGGATGCTGACGGCAATCTCCTGCGGCGTGACCGCGCCGATGTCGAGGCCGATGGGCGCGTGCACACGCTTGAGCACGTCGGCCGGCATCTGTCCTTCAGTCAGCGCCTCGTAGATGCGCGCGACCTTCGCGCGGCTCCCGATGAGACCGAGGTACCGCAGGTCGCGTGGCGCGAGGGCGCGCAGCGCTTCCAAATCGTTGGTGTGGCCGCGTGTGACGATGACTGCGTACGCGTGCGACGGAAGGTTCGTCCGGCCGATCCATGTCGGAATGTCGTCGACGACGATCTCGACGGCGGAGGGGAAGCGTTCGCTGTTGGCGAACTTCTCACGGTCGTCGACCACGTGCACGCGGAAGCCGACGTCGCTCGCAAGGCGCGCGAGATGGAAGCCGACGTGCCCCGCGCCCACGATGTAGAGCTCGGGCGACGGCTCGATCGGCTCGATATAGACGTCCATCTGTCCGCCGCAGATGAGACCGGTCTCCTGCGCGAAGTCGTCGGAGAGCTCGTAGTGCAGCAACTGCGGCTTGCGCGTCGCGATCGCCTCGCGGGCTTTCCAGAACGCGTCGTTCTCGTAGCAGCCGCCGCCGATCGTGCCGACGATGCGGCCGTCGGCGAACACGAGCATCTTCGCGCCGACGCGCTGCGGCGTCGACCCCGTAGTCGAGATGATCGTGACGAGCGCCGCCGGCTCGCCACGCTCGAGGGCATCGGAGACCGCTGCGAAGACTTCCCGATTCATCTGGATGGGATTATACGGGGTCAGGTGGGTCGGATAGGGCAGGTGGGCCGGATAGGGCAGGCAGGTCGGGTAAGAACCCACCAGACCTACCAGCCCCACCTGGCTCACCCGCCCTCACGGTGGAGCTCACACGGCTGCGTCGGTTCGGTCCCGGCCAGGAACGCCTCGGTGAACCGCTTCGGGCAGAACGGCGTAGCCAGCCTGCCGGTCTCGGGATCGATCTCGACGAACGTGATGCCCTCCGGCGCCTCGAACGGCGTGCTGGCGCGCCCGGCGAGCGCGGCCTTCATGAATTGCGTCCAGATCGGCAGCGCCGCTCGCGATCCGCTGAGACCGACCGGCTGGTTGTCGTCGAAGCCGACCCACACCACCGTGAGCAGCTCCGGCGTGAAGCCGACGAACCACGCGTCGCGGAGATCGTTGGTCGTGCCGGTCTTGCCGGCGGCGTCGAGCGTGAAGCCCGCGCTGCGGGCGCCGGCTGCCGTGCCTTCGTTCAGCACGCTGCGCATCATGTTCGTCACGAGGAACGTCGTGTCCGGCCGCGCGACGACGCGTCCCTCGGGCGATGACTTCTTGGCGACGTCCTTGCCGCCGCTGATGATGCGCCCGATGTGCCGGAGCGGCCGGACGACGCCGTTGTTGGGGAACAGCGTGTACGCGGTCGCGATTTCGTACGGCGTCGCTTCGAAGACGCCGAGCGCGATCGACGGATAGGCCTTCGGCGCATTGCCGACGCCCAGTTTCTTCCACATCGCGGCGACGCGATCGTATCCGGCCGCCTGCGCGACGTGAATCGTCGCGAGGTTGCGCGAGTGCGCCAGCGCGTGACGGAACGTAATCGGACCGTCGTACTTCCCCTCGTAGTTCTCCGGCGTCCATACCTGATCGTCGAACTCGAACGTTTCCGGCTCGTCGTCGACGATCGATGCCGGCGTCACGTCGGTGCGTCCGCGCTCGAGCGCCTCCTCGAACGCGGTGAGATAGACGAAGGGTTTGAACACCGACCCCGGCTGCCGGCGCGACACGATCGCGCGGTTGTACTGCGACTGGTTGTAGGAACGCCCGCCGACGAAGGCGAGGATGTCGCCCGTCCGCGGGTCGACGGCGATGAGCGCGGCTTCGGCCTTGCCGCGTTTCCGGCGCGACAGCATCGCATCGACGCGCGTCAGACCGTCGCGCACGGCATCCTGCGCCAGCCGCTGCAGGTGCAGATCCAGCGTCGTGTAGACGTCGACGGCCTGCGTCGTCTTCGTCGTCAGGCCGGGGTACTGCTCGTCGAGTGTCTGGCCGACGTAGTCGACGAAGTACGGCGCTTCGGCTTCGAGCGCGCGCTGGACGACGACCAGCGGCTCGAGCGCCGCGCGCTCGGCGGCGGCCTTTTCTACGTAGCCGGCATCGACCATCGCCTCGAGCACGACGTTGCGCCGCTCCTTGCAGCGCACCGGATTCGTGAACGGCGACAACGCGCCCGGCGCCTGAATGACGCCGGCGATCGTGGCGGCTTCCGCCAGCGTCACGTTGCTGATGTCCTTGCCGAAGAACAGCCGCGCCGCCTCGGGCACGCCCGCGATCGCGAACGATCCCCGCTGGCCGAGCGGGATGTCGTTCAAATACATCTCGAGGATTTCCTGCTTCGACGCGCGGCTCGTCAGCACGAGCGAGACCCAGATTTCGACCAGCTTGCGCCGATACGATCGGGCACGCGCTTCCTGCAGCGTGATGCCGCGCAGTTGTGGCAGAAAGACGTTGCGGACGAGCTGCTGCGTAATCGTGCTGCCGCCTGCGAGGTACTGCCGCCGCCCCGTCACGTACGAGAAGAACGCGCCGAGGATGCCGATCGGATCGACGCCGGGGTGTTCGTAGTAGCGGCGATCCTCGATCGCGAGGACGGCGTTCACCATCCGTTCCGGAATCACGGCAAGCGCGACCGGCCGCCGCTTTTGACGCTCGCCGTTGATGAGCGCCGTCAGCAGCGGCGCGTCGAGCACCAGCCGCTCGCTCACCTTCGTGCCGAGCTCGAGCCGCTGCACGCGATCGGGCGCGCGCGCCGGAGGGCGCCTCGCCGCGCTCTTCGCGTCTCTGTTCACGTCGGGCGGGCGCTGGAAGACGACGCGGACGATCTGACCTTTGGTTTCCGGTCCGCGCGCCAGCACGGCGACCGCCTCGCTGACGATCGCGAATTCGCCCGGCTTCTCGACCTTCGCGCGCTGTGCGTAGCCGAGATCGTTCAGGCGATCGATCAGCTGCCGCTCGGTCATCGACTGACCGCGCCGAAGCTCGAGCGGCCGCGCGAACACACGCGGGAACACGCGCTCGCGCTCGCCGTGGAGCCGCGCGTCGAGCAGGCGCGCGAAGCTGACGTAGTAATAGCCGGCCGCGAAGAAGAGCAGAACCGTCGGGATGGCGAGCGCCAGCGCAGTCCACCGGACCCAGCGCTGGCGCCAGATGGCTTCGATCCGGATCTTCAGACGTACGAGCTCGGCTCTATATCGTGACAATCCAATGACGCCCCAGGTCCAGCGGCAGTTCCTCGTCGAGGCGCTCGACGAGTGCCGGACCGTATTGATTGAGGAAGGCGATGAAGCCGATCGTGCGCTCCTGCGCGTGCCCGCTGGGGAAGGCGAGTGCGCGCGCGCGGATGAACTGGCGGCGCAGCGTGTCGTCGCGCCGTTTTGCCGCTTGAATCATCTTGCCGTGAAGCGTCTGCAGATCGCGCTGCATCCGCTCGAGCGTGGAGCGCGCGGCGCCTTCGAGCGTCGGATCGAGTGCCGGCACCGCCTGGATGACGCGCGTCATCTGCGATTCGATCGCGCGTCCTGCCTCGGTGACCGACTCGTCGACGACGGGAGGAATCTGCGTCTTGAGCAGCTCGTTCAGCGCCGCTTCGTCCTGCGGGTGCAGCGCCTCGATCGGCAGCTTGTATTTGGTCAGGAACCGCAGCGCGGCGGCATCGAGAATCGTCGCCGTGGCGCGTGGATACATCAGCGGCATCGGCACGCCGAAGTGGCCGTAGACGCCGCGAAGCTGACCGAGGTAGGCGAGCTCGTTCGGTCCCGGCACGTAGCAAATCGTCGGGAAGAGCGTGTCCTGCACCACCGGCCGCAGGAGGACGTTCGGACTGAAGCCCGCCGGCTGCTCGTTGGCCTGCTGCACCAGCGCCGACGCGGCGAACTGCTGATCGCCGACAACGAACCCGCCGTCCTGCTGGCGAATGGCCCGCCGTCCGCCATCCAGATGGAACAGCGCGACGCCGTCGTCATGCTGATGCACCTGCGCGTGATAACCGCGTGCCGTCAGGTCCGAGCCCGCGAGCGCCGAGAGCTTGCCCGTCTGTCCCGGCATCGACAATTCGCGCGTGAACACCTGGCGGACGAGCGGCTTCGACGCCGGATCGGACGAGTCGAACACCAGCAGTCCGCGTTCGCCGAGCACGTGCTCGAGCCAGCGGCCGAACGATTCGGCCATGCCGGCGCCAGGCGCGTAGGCGCGGCGCAGCGCCGCGACGACGGCGGGACGAAATTCAGTTTGCGGAAGGATGCGTTCGAGATCGTCGATTGCGGTTTCGATGGACTGGTCGAGCCGAACGCTCGCGACCGGCGCTGGCTCGGCGCCGGGTCGAGCGGGAAGCGACACCGTACGCGGTGTCAGCTCGCTGTCGAACACCGTACACGAACGGACTTCTTCCCAGTCGTGATCTTCGGCGTCAATCCAGAACACCGCGACCGCCGGAACGTTGTGCTCGCGCGACACCTGCTCGGCGAGCTTCAACGCGGTGATCGCCTTGAGCAGTGTGAACAGCGGTCCGCCGAACAGTCCTGCCTGCTGGCCTGTCAGCACCGCGACGGTCCGTCGATCCGCGAGCAGCTTCGCTTGTTCACGCGCGCGAGGCGGCGCGCCGCGGCGCTCCTGCTGTTGGGCGATGATGCGAGCGATGTCGTCGCGCCGGCGATCGTGCGCCTGCGTGCGCGCGATCGTCTCGGCCCACGCGGCGCGGTCGGCGGGATCGCCGGAAAAAAACGGCGCGACCGCGCGGAAGTCGTACGCGTAGTCGGACGCCAGCTTTCGAATCCACGGAAAGCGGCGAACGTCGACCGGAATGCGGATCGAAGGCTCGGACGAGTTGACCTGCACCAGAAAACCTACTGTCTCAAGCGTCGCCGAAACTGTCAACCATGTTACACTTAGGCGCCTTCCTCACAGGAGTCATTCACTGCACACGGAAGCTGCCGGGACGCCGCCGCCTGACGCGTTCGGTCCGTTTCGTGTTCTTCATCAAGTCGGCGCGGGGACGTTGGGTCCGCTGTTTCGCGCGTACGAGCCCGAGCGCGATCGCCTCGTGGCGGTCAAACTCTTCACGCTCGACTTGCCGCCCGAGCGTGTGCATGAGCTCGTCGCGGAATTCGAGCGTTTGATTGACACGGCGCTGGCGCACGATGCGATCGCCGCGCCGCTTGCGACTGGCATCAGCGGCGGCTCGGTGTACTTGGCACATGAGTACGTCGCCGCCGAGTCGCTCGACGTCGCAATCCGCGCGTACGGTCCGGCTCCGGTCGGCGACGCGCTGCGCGTCGCGGCTCAATTGGCCGGCGCGCTCGACTTCGCGGCCGTCGTGAACGTCCATCACGGCGCGCTGCATCCACGCGACGCGTTGTTGTCGCCCGAAGAGACGCGCTTGACCGGCATCGGTGTCGCGCGCGCCCTCGAGCGAGTCGGCATCGCCGCGCCGGTGCGCCGACCGTACTCGGCGCCGGAACGGATCGCGGGCGGACCCTGGGATCGCCGGGCCGATATTTTCAGTCTCGCGGCGCTCGTTCACGAGCTCGTGTGGGGTCGCCGGATCACCGGCGCCGGCGCGGCCGCGGCCAACTCGCTGACCGAGATCGCGGACGGGAGCCTGCCTGCGCTGAGGTCCGTGTTCGCGCGGGCCCTCTCCGAAGATCCCGACGCACGCTTCGCCACGGCGCTCGAGTTTGCCGAGGCGCTCAAGAACGCATTCCCGAATGTCGCAGTCGTCGCGCCGCCGCCGAAAGGGCGGCCCGCTCGCGAACAACGCGAGCCGCTCTTGCCGCTCGATGGTTCGCAGCCGGCTGAGGTCGCGCGCGACGTGAGTCCTGCGATTGTGGCCGCCGACGTTGCGCAGCCGCCTTCGCAAGGCTTCGGCGAGCCTCGCCGTAGCTCGCCTGGGCAACTCGCGAGCGGAGGCGGGAGTTCGAAGCCTGCGCCGCAAACCGATCTCGATCTTCGCGCGGCCGAAGAAGCACGCTACGCGGACGTCGAGGTCGCGCCGGCAATTGTCGTGGACAACCTCGCCACCACGGTGGACACAGAGGACACGGAGGCAAAATCCTTATCCGGAAAAGATCGGTCCTCCGTGGTGGAGAGGTCATCGGCTTCGGTGCCGGCGGGGCTGCTTGGCGCCGGGAACGCTGAGCCTCCACCCTCGCGCACCTGGCCGCTTGCGTTGATGTTGATCTTCGGCGTCGTCGCCGGGCTCACGATCGGATACCTGGCGTGGTCGCGTCCCGACGCGGTCAACCGTGTCGCGCCGCCGCCGGCGGTCGCTGCCAACGAGCCTGCGCCTGCGCCGCCGCCAGGACGCGAGTTCACCGAGAGCACCGTTCCCGCCGCTGCGAAGGAGACGGGACCGGCGCCTTCACCGAAACCGGCGGAATCGGCAATCCGCAATCCACAACCCGCAATGCGCAATGTGGAGTCCGGCCGGTTGTTGGTGCGATCGACGCCCGCGGGGGCGACCGTGTTCGTCGATGGCCGCGAATACGGTCAGACGCCGGTCGCGATTCGCGATCTCGCGCGCGGCGCGCATCGCCTGCGCCTCGTCCGCGACGGCTACGCGCCGGCCGAGCGCCGCGTTGTCATCACGGAGGCGCGGCCGTCGCAGTCCCTCGTCGTGCCGCTCGCCGCGCCGCGCGCGACGGCCTCGCGCGGGACGCAGTCGACGATGCCTGCGCCGGCGACGCCGGCGACGATGGGGCGGTACGCCGGCGATCTCGTGATCGAATCGAAGCCATCCGGCGCGAGGGTATACATCGATAACAAGCTCGCCGGCACCACGCCGCTGTCACTGCGGCACGTGGGGGCGGGAAGTCACGTCGTCCGACTCGAGCGCGACGGCTACCGCCGCTGGTCATCGTCGGTGCGCGTCGTCGCAGCCGAGCGGAATCGCGTGACGGCATCGCTGGAGAGGTAAGAGACAGCTGGCGCCTGCGGCCATGCCGGGGCCCCCAGCGCGGCAGCCGCGCTGGGGTGGCGTGCCGGGCCCCCAGCGCGGCAGCCGCGCTGGGGTGGCGTGCCGCGCGGTCTGCCGCGCGGCATCAGCGACAGGTCGCGGCGGGGGTGGGGCCCCGCCGCCAATGCAAAAAAGATGGAAGCAATTCTCGCGTTGGAAGACGGAACCTGGTTCCGCGGTCAGGCCGCGGGCGCGGAAGGCGAAGCGCGTGGCGAGGTCGTGTTCAACACGAGCATGACCGGCTATCAGGAAGTCTTGACCGATCCCTCGTACGCCGGACAAATCGTCACCATGACGTGTCCCGAGATCGGCAACTACGGCGTCTCGCGCCACGACGTCGAATCGCGCGCGCCGCATGTGGCGGGGTTCATCATCCGCGACGAGTCACCGATTTCGAGCAACTGGCGCGCCGACTCGACGCTGCGCGAGTACCTCGTCGCCAACAACATCGTCGCCATCTCCGACATCGACACGCGCGCGCTGACGCGGCGGCTGCGATCCGCCGGCGTGATGCGCGGCGTCATCGTGACCGGCAACGACCTCGAGCCTGCCGCGCTCGTCGAGCGCGCGAACGCGATTCCGCAAATGGAAGGATCGGATCTCGTTCGCGGCGTCACGTCGACCGAGATCTACGACTGGCGCCCGGAGGATCCGGGCGAGTTCGGCGTGGAGCCCGCGCGCCACGCGAAACGCCGGTTGAAGATTGCCGCCTACGACTATGGCATGAAGCGGAACATCCTCCGCCGGCTGAGCGCGCACGGCTGCGACGTCCGCGTGTTTCCCGCGACGGTGCCGGCCTCGGAGCTTCTCGCGATCAGTCCCGACGGCGTGTTCCTGAGCAACGGCCCGGGCGATCCCGCCGTCCTGAGCTACGCGATCGACAACGCGAAAACGCTGGTCAGCTCCGACGTGCCGGTGTTCGGCATCTGCCTTGGCCACCAGGTTCTCGGTCTCGCGATGGGCGGCAAGACGTTCAAGCTGAAGTTCGGCCATCGCGGCGCGAACCATCCGGTGAAGAAGCTCGAAACAGGAAAGGTCGAAATCACCTCGCAGAATCACGGCTTCGCCGTGGATCCGGCGTCTCTGCCCGACGATGTCGAAGTGACGCACTTGAATCTGTACGACGGCACCGTCGAGGGACTGCGCCACAAGACGCACCCGGTGTTCTGCGTGCAGTATCATCCCGAGGCTTCGCCCGGTCCGCACGACGCGGACTACCTGTTTGACGACTTCCTGCAGCTGATCGAGAGCCGATAGATGCCGCGTCGCACGGACGTCAAGAAAGTTCTCATCATCGGCTCCGGCCCGATCGTCATCGGCCAGGCGTGCGAGTTCGACTACTCGGGCAGCCAGGCGTGCAAGGCGCTGCGCGCCGAAGGGCTCGAGGTCGTTCTCGTCAACAGCAATCCGGCGACGATCATGACCGACCCGGAGCTGGCCGATCGGACGTACGTCGAGCCGCTCACGCCCGAAGTGCTCGCGACGATCATCGAGCGCGAGCGTCCCGATGCGCTGCTGCCCACGGTCGGCGGACAGACGGGGCTGAACCTCGCCGTCGATCTCGCCAACGCCGGTACGCTCGACAAGTACAACGTCAGGCTGATTGGCGCGTCGATCCAGGCGATCAAGGTCGCCGAGGACCGGCAGTTGTTCAAGGACGCGATGCGCGGCATCGGCCTCGACGTCCCCAACAGCGGCCTGGCGCGGTCGTTGGCCGAAGCGCTCGATCTCGCGCGGACGCTCGGGTTCCCGCTCGTGATTCGCCCGTCGTTCACGCTCGGCGGCGTCGGCGGCGGCATTGCGTACAACATCGAAGAGTTCCGCGACCTCGCGGAGCGGGGCCTCGAGCTGAGCCCGGTGCACGAGATCCTCGTCGAGGAATCGGTCATCGGCTGGAAGGAATTCGAGCTCGAGGTGATGCGCGACGTCGCCGACAACTTCGTCGTCATCTGCTCGATCGAGAACGTCGATCCGATGGGCGTCCACACGGGCGACAGCATCACGGTCGCGCCGATTCTCACGCTGAGCGACAAGGAATATCAGCGGATGCGCGACGCGGCGCGGCGCATCATCCGCCGCGTCGGCGTCGAGACCGGCGGATCGAACATTCAGTTCGCCGTGAATCCGGCGAACGGCCGCATGGTCGTCATCGAGATGAACCCGCGCGTGTCGCGATCGTCCGCGCTCGCGTCGAAGGCGACCGGGTTCCCGATTGCGAAGATCGCCGCGAAGCTTGCGCTCGGCTATCACCTCGACGAGATCCCGAACGACATCACCCGCCTCACGCCCGCCTCGTTCGAGCCGACCATCGACTACGTCGTCGTCAAGATCCCACGCTGGAACTTCGAGAAGTTCCCGCAGGCCGATCGAACGCTGACGACGCAGATGAAGTCGGTGGGGGAGGTGATGGCCATCGGCCGCACCTTCAAGGAAGCGTTCATGAAAGGCGTGCGGTCGCTCGAGCTCGGCCGCAGTGGACTGCTGTTCGCGCCGGCCGACAGGGACCGCGCCACGGGCGCGCCCGGAGTGGGCCGGGGGGCGGGGGCCCCCGGAGTAATCAATGACGTTGAGGATGATGCCGGTCTACGCAAACGCCTGGCCATTCCGAGCGATCGACGCATGTGGGATTTGTTCCGCGCGATCGATCGCGGCTGGAACCTCGACGACATCCATCAGGCGACGAAGATCGATCCGTGGTTCCTGCGTCAGTTCGCCGAGATCGCCGCGATGCGGCGGAACGCCGCCGCTGCGGGTCTCGAGGGTCTCGCGTCCGACGACCTGCGCCGGTTGAAGCGGGCCGGCTTCGGCGACGCGGAGCTCGCGCTCGCGCTGACCTCGTCCGAGACCGCCGTCCGCGATCGCCGAGAGGCGATGGGGCTCACGCCGGTGTACAAGCGCGTCGACACGTGCGCGGCGGAGTTCGAGTCGTTCACGCCGTATCTGTACAGTTCCTACGAACCAACCTGCGAGGCGAATCCGACACCGAAGCCGAAGGTCGTCATCCTCGGCAGCGGACCGAACCGCATCGGCCAGGGCATCGAGTTCGACTATTGCTGCTGCCACGCGGCCTTCGCGTTGAAAGAAGAAGGCCTCGAGACGGTGATGATCAACTGCAATCCGGAAACAGTGTCGACCGACTACGACACCGCGGACCGTCTGTACTTCCAGCCGCTGACGTTCGAGGACGTGATGGCCGTCATCGAGACGGAGCGATCCGCCGGCGGCGAGGTGTCGTGCCTCGTGCAGTTCGGCGGACAGACGCCGCTGAAGCTCGCGCTCGCGCTGCAGCGCGCCGGCGTCAGGATTCTCGGCACGTCGCCCGATTCGATCGACCTCGCCGAGGATCGCAAGCGCTTCGCGAAGCTGCTCGCGGACCTCGAGATCACCCAGCCGGCGAGCGGCACCGCGACCACGCGTCATGAAGCGCGCGACGTCGCGGCCACGATCGGATTCCCCGTCGTCGTGCGCCCGTCGTACGTGCTCGGCGGGCGCGCGATGGCGATCGTGTACGACGTCGGGACGCTCGATCGCTACATGACGCAGGCGGTCGACGCGTCGCCCGAGCATCCGATTCTCGTCGACAAGTTCCTCGAAGACGCGTTCGAGTTCGACGTCGATGCCGTCGCCGACCAGACCGGCGCGGTCGTGATCGGCGGCATCATGGAGCACATCGAGGAGGCGGGCATTCATTCGGGCGACAGCTCGTGCGTCGTGCCGCCGTTCATCTGCCCGGAGCGCCATCTCAACACGATCCGCGACTACACGCGCCGCATCGCGCGGGCGCTGAAGGTGGTCGGGTTGATGAACGTCCAGTACGCGATCAAAGACGACGTCGTGTACGTGCTCGAGGTGAATCCGCGCGCGTCGCGCACGGTGCCGTATCTGTCGAAGGCCGCGGGAGTCTCGCTCGCGAAGATCGCCGCGAAAGTCATGACCGGACGCACGCTCGCCGAGCTCGGGCTGACCGAAGACGTGCAGGTCGCCGGCGTGTTCGTGAAGAGCCCGGTGTTTCCGTTTGTGCGGTTCCCCGGCGTCGATACGATCCTCGGCCCCGAGATGAAGTCGACTGGCGAGGTGATGGGCGGGTCGACGAACTTCGGCGTCGCATTCGCGAAGGCGCAACTCTCAGTCGGTCAGCGGCTGCCGGAAGGCGGGACGGCCTTCGTCAGCGTGAACAACGACGACAAGAAGAACCTGCTGCCGATCGCGCGCGATCTCGCCGAGCTCGGATTCCGCCTCGTCGCCACTCGCGGCACCGCTGCCTACCTGCGCGCGTACGGGTTGGACGTCGACGTCGTGTACAAGGTGAACGAGGGGCGGCCAAACATCGCAGACGAAATCGTCAACCGGAAGGTCGACATCATTATCAATACGCCTCTCGGCCGGGAGTCCTTCTTCGACGACCGCACGGTCCGCCGTGCGGCGATGATGCGGGAGGTCCCGTGCATCACGACGCTCACCGGCGCCGCCGCCGCGGTGCAGGCGATCCGCGCGCTGCGGGCGCAGGGCCTGGGTGTGCGGGCGCTGCAGGACTACTACGCAGGAATTGCCGCCGAGAAGGTCTAGCGGGCGGGCAGGAATTGCCCGCTTTTCAGCGCTTCTCGTCAAGTTCACGAAGCTCACGAAGATCACGAAGCTCCCGAAGTCACGTACCTAAAAGACTTCGTGGTCTTCGTGATCTTCGTGAACTTCGTGGTCTTCGCAATGAATCGTCGTCCCGGGTTTTGCACGACCGCCGATCGTGCGCACCATCGCCGCCATCCCCGCCGGCGCCCTGCTCGCCGGCGTCGCCTTCGGTCTTTGCGTTCCTGAGCCTCACTTCCTTCTCGCCTACGTCCTGATCGCGTCGAGCGTCGCAGGCGCGATGTTCGGGTGGGCGCTGCGACATCAGGTGTTACTCGTCGCGTCGGTCGCGCTCGGCTTCTTCTCGTGTGGATGGCTGCTGTCGTCGGTCGAATGGCAGCGCGCGTGGCGCCCGCCGCTGCGCATCGCGTTCGAGCATCTCGCGCGCGATGAGCGGGAGGGTGCTGCGGCGCAAGGTCGCCGAATGCCCGAAGACGACGAGGCATTCGCCGTTGTTCAGGGTGTGCTTCGCGCCGACGCCGCGCGAACTGACAGCGGCGTGTCGCTCAGCGTGATGGTCGATGGGCGGGATAGGCAGGATGGGCAGGATGGGCAGGATGGGGTCATTGGACGCGCAGCGCCTGCGGCTATGCCGCGCGGTCTGCCGCGCGGCATCAGCGACAGCTCGCGCCAACAGGCGGGGTCCCCAACGCGGCAGCCGCGTTGGGGTGCCGGCTGGGGCCCCGGCGCAAGTGCAGAAAAGTTAGACGCCAAACCGGCTCAGACGATCACGGGCGGCATTCTCGTGACTGTCGTCGGCGCTCTCGCAACTGATCGCATCGACGAATGGCGAGCGGGCCGCCGCGTACGGATGCCAGTCAACCTTCGCCGTCCGTCGCGCTATCTCGATCCCGGCGTTCCCGATCACGAGCGCGCGCTGGCACGCCGCGGCACGACGCTCGTCGGGACGGTCAAGAGCGGCGCCCTCGTCGAAGTCCTGGCGGAGGGATCCTGGCTCGACGAGACCATGGCGAGCGCACGCGCCTTCGCTCGACGCGCGATCGCGAACGGCGTCGGCCGCTGGAGCCGGGAGTCCGCCGCGATCGTGACGGCTATCGTCATCGGCGATCGCGCGGGCCTGGATGCTGGCGTGCAGCGGCGGCTGCAGGAAGCCGGCACGTATCACGTCATCGCGATCTCCGGCGGGAACATCGCGATCCTCGCCGGCCTGCTGCTCGGGGTCTTTCGCCGTGCCGGCCTGCTCGGCCGGACGGCGATGCTGTCGGCCATCGCGGCGCTGATCGCGTACGCGCGGCTGGTGGGCGGCGGGGCATCGGTCGATCGCGCGACGCTGATGGCCGTGGTCTACTTCGGCGCGCGCGCGTTCGATCAGCGCAGCCCGCCGCTGAATTCGCTCGCCCTCGTCTCGGCTCTTCTCGTCGCCTCCGATCCGCTCTCCACCGCCGACCCCGCGTTCCTGCTGACCTTCGGCGCCACGCTCGCCATCCTCGTCGTCGTACCAGTCGTCACGGCGATGACCGCGGAGACCGCGGAACACGCAGCGAAAAGTCGTTTCTCTCCGACCTCTGCGATTTCTGCCGTTGTCGTCGTCATCTCCCGTCCGCTGATCGCGATGCTCGCCGCATCCGCCGCGGCGGAAGCGATGCTGTTTCCGATCGGCGCGTGGCTGTTCTCGCGCGTCACGTTCGCCGGGCTCGGCCTGAACTTCCTGGCGATCCCGCTGATGGGCCTCGCGCAGGTGGCGGGAATGCTGGTCGTGCCGCTCGCGCTTCTGCCTTCGTTCATCGGACCGCTCACGGCCGCGACCGGCTGGATCGCACACGTCGGCGCCGCGGGTCTCGTCTGGTCGGCCGATCTGGTGCGCTTCGTGCCGGCGCTGACCCATCGGGTCGCGCCGCCGCCGCTGGCGGCCATCATTATTTATTACTGCGCGCTCGCCGGCTGGTGGCTGATTCGCCCAGCCCGGGATGCCCACCTCCGCTCTGCTGAGAAGCCAACGAGCTTCGGCGAGGCTCGCCGAAGCGCCTTCGGCGCGAAGGCGGCGCGTTCCATTTTCGCTCGACGGACCATCGCCGTCGTCGCGGTGGCGAGCGCGCTGTGGATGCTCGTCGACCCGCGCACGCTGATCGCGGCGCGCGGCGACGGCCGCCTGCACGTCACCTTCCTCGACGTCGGTCAGGGCGATGCGATCTTCGTCCGCTTTCCACGCGGTTCGACGATGCTCGTCGACGCCGGCGGCCTCGCGTTCTCCTCCAGCTTCGACATCGGCGACCGCGTCGTCGCGCCGTCCATTCGCGACGCGGGTGTTCGCCGGCTCGACTTCGTCGCGCTGACGCACGGCGATCCGGATCACATCGGCGGCGGCGCCGCGATTCTCGGCGAATTCCGCCCGCGAGAGGTGTGGGAGGGGATTCCGGTGCCGCGGTCGGAGCCGCTGACCGCACTGCGAATGCAGGCCCAGTCGCGTGGGGCCCGGTGGGCGAATGTGCATGCCGGCGATCGCGCCGTCGTCGACGAGGTCGAAGTCATCGCGCGCCACCCGGCGGTCGCCGACTGGGAGCGGCAGAGGGTCCGCAACGACGACTCGATCGTCCTCGAGCTCCGCTGGCGCGACGTCTCGGTGCTGCTGACGGGCGACATCGGCAGGGAAGTCGAGCGTACGCTCGCCGCGTCGATTCCACCCGCACGCCTGCGGGTGATGAAAGTGCCACACCACGGCAGCCTCACATCGAGCGCGACCGGCTTCGTCAACGCGATGCACCCAGCGATTGCGGTCGTCAGCGCGGGACGGGGGAATCACTTCGGGCATCCGGTGCCGGAGGTGCTGGAGCGGTACCGGGCGATCGGCGCCGAGATCTTTCGAACGGATCGAGATGGGGCGGTCAGTGTCGAGACGGACGGAGCATCTCTCGACGTACACACGTTCACTGGCCGGCGGCTTTCACTCCATTAAATGCAACCGGTCAGATCACGAAAATCGCCTCAGTCACGAAGGCCACGAAGATCACGAAGATCACGAAGAAGATCGATAACGAAAGCGAGTCCTCTATGCTCAAGAAACCGAGTCCCCTGTCGGATGAGGCCGAACGGTTGATGCATGACACGATTGGCTGCTGCATCGCGGTGCATCGCGAACTGGGTCCGGGATTGCTAGAGAAGATCTACTCGCGTGCGATGTGCATCGAACTGACGGCGAAAGGCATCCGCTTCGAGCGGGAAAAGCGATATCCCATCCGATACCGCGGTCAGTTGCTGGCCGAACAACGTGTGGACTTCATCGTGGAAAATCAAATCGTGCTGGAGATCAAATCAATCGAACAATTGTCACCAACCCACCACCGGCAAATCGTCAACTACATGCGCGTAGCGTCCATGCGGGCCGGCTTGTTGGTCAATTTCAACGTGTCACTCCTGATCGACGGCATGAGCAGAAAGGTCTTGTGAAGAGTATTTCCGTGTTCGTGTTCTTCGTGGTCTTCGTGATCTTCGTGGTTAGTGGCGTATCGTCGAAGTGAATGGCGCTCGAATGCGCGCGGTGAAAGGTCTTTTCGTGTTTTCGTGGCGTGTCGTTGGCAGTGAATGGCGCTCGAATGAGTGCTGTTATTTGGACTTAGCTCGCTGCCATTCCTCTTCAAGCTCCTCGAGCTTCATCCCCGACAAGGATCGCCCGGTCTCAGCGATCGATCGCTCCATCTCCGTGAACCGCTTCGTGAACTTGTCATTCGCTTTCCGCAGCGCCGTCTCCGGCTCGATCCCCAGCTTCCGCGACAGGTTCGCCATCGCGAACAGCAGGTCGCCCATCTCTTCCTCCGCTCGTTCCTGATCCATCTCGCCCCCGCCCTTCACGACCTCCCGCAGTTCGTCCACCTCCTCCTGGATCTTGTCGACGACGTCGCCGGCGGCGGCCCAGTCGAAGCCGACGGACGCGGCGCGGGTGCCGATGTGGTACGCGCGCAGCAGCGCGGGGAGCGCGGGCGCGATGCCGCTGAGGAGCGTCTTCGGTTTCCGCGTCTCCGTCGACGACGACGTCGACGAGTGTTCCCGTGCCTTGATTTCCTCCCAGCGGACGCGCACCTGACCGGCTGACTCGAGCGGCGGCTCGCCGGCATCGCGGGCGAACACGTGCGGGTGGCGGCGCACGAGCTTGTCGGCGATGCTCTCGAGCGAGTCGGCGATCGTGAAATGTCCCGCCTCGGATTCCAGTTGCGCGAGAAACACCGCCTCGAACGCGAAGTCGCCGAGCTCCTCGCAGAGCGCCGCGTGATCGTGACGGTCGATCGCTTCGATCACCTCGTACGCTTCTTCGAGGACGAACGGCTTCAGCGTGTCGATCGTCTGCTCGCGATCCCACGGACAGCCGTCAGGTCCGCGAAGCGTGGCCATGATGTCGACGAGGCGCGTGAAGGCGTGGGCGGCGCGAGCGGACTCGGACATTTGATAATCTTAGTCAAATGTCCGACCCGCAACTCTCCTTCACCGCGTTCGTGCTGTCGCTCGCGAGCACGGCGGCGATTCATTTCGGCGACCTGCCCGATCCGGTGTCGGGGCAGCCGGCCGAGCCGAACCTGGAAGGCGCGGCGCAGATGATCGAAATCCTGAGTCTGCTCGACCAGAAAACACGCGGCAATCTGACCGCCGAGGAGCGTCAGGTGCTCGAGCAGGTCCTCTACGAGCTCCGCATGCGGTTCGTCGCGGCGACCGGCAGCGGGAAACGCATCATCGAACCGTGAAGTCGACTGTTGACTGTCGACTGTTGACTACACGATCGCAATGAGAGTGACCGTCCTGGGCAGCGGCACGTCGCACGGCGTTCCGTCGATCGGCTGCGACTGCGCCGTCTGCACATCCGCCGACCCGCGCGACAAGCGGACGCGGCCGTCGATCTGGATCGAGATCGATCGCGAGGCGCCCTCATCGTTCGCGACCGCGGTCCGATCGATTCTCGTCGACACCTCGACCGATCTGCGGGCACAGGCGCTCGCCTGCGGCATGCGGCGCGTCGACGCGATCCTCTTCACGCACAGCCACGCCGATCACGTGTTCGGCCTCGACGATGTGCGGCGGTACAACCAGATGCAGCGCGCGCCGATTCCGTGCTTCGCCGACGAGGAGACGCTCGGCAGCCTGCGCCGGATGTTCTCGTACGTCTTCAACCCGCCGAAGCAGGTCGGCGGCGGCCTTCCGCAGTTGTCGCTGTTCCAGATTGCCGGACCGTTCACGCTCGGCGGCGTGGAGATCGTGCCGGTGCCGCTGTTCCACGGACGGCTGCCGGTTCTCGGATTCCGGATCGGCGACTTCGCGTACCTGACCGACTGCAACCGCATTCCCGACGAGTCGTGGCCGCTGCTGGCAGGCGTGCGCACCGTGATCGTCGATGCGCTCCGCCACCGGCCGCACTCCACGCACTTCAGCGTCGGTGAGGCCGTGGACGTCGTCGCGCGGCTCGGCGCGGGGCGCGCCTACTTCACGCACATCTGCCACGATCTCGCGCACGCGGCGACCAACGCGCAACTGCCCGCCGGCGTGGAGTTGGCTTATGATGGCCTCGTGTTGAACGTTTGATGGACGTCATTCACTTTCCGGAGGACGCTCGCCCGCCGCGCTGGAAGCATCCGGTGCTGGCGCTCGGAAATTTCGACGGCGTCCATCGCGGCCACCGCAAAATCCTCGATCGCGTCCACCGCGTGGCCGGCGAGCACGGCGCCACGCCTGTCGTCATGACGTTCGATCCGCACCCGCCGCGCATCGTACGGCCCGACAAGGCGCCGCCCCTCCTGATGACCAAGGCGCAGAAGCTCGAAGCGCTGGCCGATGCGGGACTGCACGGCGTCGCCATCGTGCGCTTCACGCCGGAGCTGTCGCGCTGGGATCCCGAGATGTTCGTGCGCACCGTGCTCGTCGAGTGGCTGCGCGTGTCCGAGGTGTGGGTCGGCGCGAATTTTCTATTCGGACACGATCGCGCGGGGAATTTCTCCATGCTGCGGACGCTCGGCGCCCGCTACGGCTTCAAGGCCGAGAAGATCGATCCGGTTCGCTACAAGGACTTCGTCGTGAGCAGCACCCGCATCCGCCGGCTGGTCGGCGAAGGGCGCGTCGACGAAGCGGGCGCGCTGCTCGGTCATCAGTACTACATCGACGGTACGGTGATGCACGGCGACCACCGCGGCCGCACCATCGGATTTCCCACGGCGAATCTGTGCGCCGAGAACGAGCTGCTGCCGCCGCATGGCGTCTATGCGACGACCACGAGGATCGCGGGGATCGTGTATGCGTCGGTGACCAACGTCGGCACGCGGCCGACCGTCGACGATTCGGGACGCACGGTCGTCGAAACGCACATCTTCAACACCGATCGTGATCTGTACGGCGCGTCAATCCGCGTCGGCTTCGTGCAGCGGCTGCGCGACGAGCGCGCGTTCGAGTCGCTCGAGCTGCTGACGGCTCAGATCGCCGCCGACTGCCGCCGCGCGCGCATGTTGTTCGATAGACTTTCACTGTAGAATCGCGAGCCGTGGCCACCCACGAATTCACATTCGAGATGGCGCTGCCCCATCAGTCCGACTCGGAGGCTATCGTCGCCGACCTCGCGGCCGCGGTGCTCGGCTACGTGGGCTACGCCCCGGACGCGATTGCCGATCTGACCGCGAAGATGTGCGGCGCCGTCGCCGACACGACGGCCCGCGGACAGCGCGGCTGCCGCGTCGCGTTTCACGCGCACGGCGGCGAGCTGAAGATTGCCGTCACCAACGACGGCACCGCCCGGTGGCAGACGGCCCGGCCCCTCCCATAACGATGCGTCTCTATAACACACTGACTCGCCGCGAAGAGACGTTTGCGCCGTCGGCCGACAACACCGTGCGCATGTACACCTGCGGCCTCACGACATACGCGCGGGGGCATATCGGAAACTTCCGGACGTTCATCTGCCTCGACGTCCTGCGCCGGACGCTGAAGCATCTGCTCGGCTACCGGGTCAAGCAAGTGATGAACTTCACCGACGTCGACGACCGCACGATTGCCGGCGCCGAGAAGGCCGGCATGGATCTGCGGGCGTACACCGATCAATACATCGCCGCGTTTCGCGAGGACACGAAAGCGCTCGGTCTCGAGGACATCGAAGAGATGCCGCGCGCGACCGATGACGAGAACCTGCGCGCGATGGCCGACATGATCGCCGCGCTCGACAGGAACGGACACACCTATCGGAGCGACGGCTCGATCTATTTCAAGATCTCGACGCTGCCCGATTACGGCAAGCTCGCGCGGCTCGATCACGAAGGGATGAAGCCCGGCGCGCGCGTCGATACGGACAGCTACGCGAAGGAAGACGCGCGCGATTTCGTCCTGTGGAAGGAGCACCGGGAAGGCGAACCGGCCTGGACGTTTCCCGATGCCGGGATCTCGCCGGGGCGTCCCGGCTGGCACATCGAGTGCTCGGCCATGGCGTTGCGCCTGCTCGGCGACGCGCCGATCGACATTCACGCGGGCGGCATCGACCTGATCTTTCCGCATCACGAGAACGAGATCGCGCAAGCGGAGGGTGCCACCCGCAAGCCGTTCTCGCGCTTCTGGGTGCACGTCGAGTACCTGATTGTCGACGAGCAGAAGATGTCGAAATCGCTCGGCAACACGTACACGATTCCCGACGTCATCGCGAAAGGGTTCCGGCCGTCGGCGGTGCGGTACCTGCTGCTGTCGGCGCACTATCGCAAGCAGTTGAATTTCACGTGGGCGAGCCTCGCGCAGGCAGAGGAGGCGCTGCGGCGATTGACCGATTTCCTCGCTCGATTGGACACGGTCTCGCGCGAAGGAACGAGCGACAATCTGAAAGCCCGTGTCGACGAAGCGCGGAAGGCGTTCTCCGACGCCATGCAGGACGACCTGAATACGGCGGCGGCGCTCGGCGCGATCTTCGAGCTGGTGCGCGCGCTGAATTCCGCCATCGACGCCGGCGAGATGGGGAAGGGCGACGTCGCGATGATTCGCGACGCCTTCGATGAATTCGATCGGGTCCTCGGCGTGTTCAGCCTCCGGCGCGCCGAAGACGGGCAGCCGCCCGTGCCGGTCGAGGAGATCGACCGCCTCATCGAGGCGCGCCACGCGGCCCGGCGGCGCCGCGACTTCCCCGAGGCGGATCGCATCCGCGACGACCTGGCGGCACGCGGTGTGCTTCTCGAAGACTCATCCGGCGGCACACGCTGGAAACGAAAGTAGCGCAGCCCGGTCGGGCTGCCACTATGACGACGACGCCGCAAATCAAGACGCCCCTGCCCGGTCCGCGCGCCAAAGCCATCATCGATCGCGACAAGGCGGTTGTCTCGCCTTCATACACGCGCGGGTACCCACTGGTCATCGCGCGAGGAGAGGGCGCGATGGTCGAGGATGTCGATGGGAACGTCTTTCTCGACTGCGCCGCTGGTATCGCGGTCAACTCGACGGGGCACTCGCATCCCGAGGTCGTGCAGGCGATCACCGATCAGGCGCAGAAGTTCCTGCACATGTCGGGGACCGATTTCTATTACGAGCCGCAGGTGCGCCTCGCCGAAGAGATGGCGGCGATCTCGCCGATTCGCGGAGGCGTGCGCACCTTCTTCGGCAACTCCGGCACCGAAGCGGTCGAAGCGTGCCTCAAGCTCTCGCGTTATGCGACCGGGCGATCCAACATCATCGCGTTTCTCGGCGGATTTCACGGCCGGACCATGGGATCGCTGGCGCTGACGTCGAGCAAGGCGATTCAGCGCCGCGGCTTCGGACCGCTCATGCCGGGCGTGTATCACGCGCCATTCGCCGATTGCTATCGCTGTCCGCTCGGGTTGAGTTCCACCAACTGCGCGGCCGAATGCCTCGACTTCATCGACGAGCAGATCTTCGCCCATCTCGTGTCGCCCGACGAAGTCGCCGCAATCGTCGTCGAACCGATTCAGGGTGAAGGCGGCTACCTCGTCGCGCCCGATCAGTTCCTGCAGCGGCTGCGCGAGCTGACCACTCGTCACGGGATTCTCTTCGTCGCCGACGAAGTGCAGTCGGGGATGGGACGCAGCGGGAAGATGTTCGCCATCGAATACAGCGGCGTCGAGCCCGACATGATGGCGATCGCCAAAGGCATCGCATCGGGGATGCCGCTCGGCGTCGCGGTCGCGCGCAGCGGCCTGATGGCGTGGCCGCCCGGTGCGCACGCGAGCACGTTCGGCGGGAACCCGGTGTCGTGCGCCGCCGCGCTTGCGACGATCAAGCTGCTGAAGGAGCGGCTCGTCGCCAATGCCGGGGAGGTGGGCGCGCACCTGATGAACGGGCTGAAGGCGTTGATGGAAAGGCATCCGCTCATCGGCGACGTGCGCGGCCGCGCGTTGATGATCGGCGTCGAGCTCGTACGCGATCGCCGCACGAAGGAGCGCGCCTCCGACGAGCGCGACGCGGTCGTGCAGGCGGCGTTCGCGCGCGGATTGCTGCTGCTCGGCGCGGGGAAAAACGCCATCCGCTTCTCGCCGCCGCTGGTGCTCACACGCGAGCAGGCGGACATGGCGGCGCGGATCTTCGACGAGGCGCTGACGGAGGTCGAGCGGTCACGACGGTAACGGCAGGACTCTGGAAATCCAGACAGGCCGCAGCGAGCGGATTTCTTTGCAGTCTTTGCGGCCTTTGCGTTCTTCCGTGCATGGTCGTGGTTTTGCAGAGCTTCGCGGTCATGACGTATGCCCGCATCGCGTTGGGAAAAAGCGGAGAAGATCTCGCGTGCCGCGAGCTGGAGCGCCGCGGGTACGCGATACTTGCCCGGCGCTATCGCCGGCGGCGTGGAGAAATCGACATCATCGCGCGCGACGGCGCGACGCTCGTGTTCGTCGAGGTGAAGGCGCGCGACAGCCACGAGTTCGGCGATGCGTCAGAAGCGGTCACGGCGCTCAAGCAGCGTAGGATGACCGAGCTCGCGCTCGACTACTTGAGGCGAAATCGCCTCACCGACTGCCCGTGCCGCTTCGACGTCGTGTCGATTCATTTCGACGCGGGCGTTGCGGTCGTCGAGTTGTTCCAGAATGCGTTCGATGCGACCTGACGGCCGGCTCGCAGCGTGCGACTTGCGACTGCCGACTGGGGACTGGCGACTGACTGACTGGCCGGCTGCCGACTACCTTGCCTGAGCTGCGCAAAGATCCCATCATGGGCCGGTGGGTCATCATCTCGACCGACCGGCAGAAGCGGCCGAACGACTTCGTGTTCGAGCGGGCTCGAATCATCGGGCGCGAGCACTGTCCGTTCTGTCCCGGGCACGAGGCGTTGACGCCGCCGGAGATCATGGCGTACCGGCAGGATGGCGGCGCGCCGAACAAGCCGGGATGGGACGTCCGCGTCGTGCCGAACAAGTTTCCCGCGCTGCAGGTCGAGGGGACGCTCGATCGCGAAGGCGACGGCATGTTCGATCGGATGAACGGCATCGGCGCGCACGAGGTGATCATCGAGACGCCGGATCACGATCGCACGCTCGCGTCGATGTCCGAGCCGGAGATCGTCCGCGTGCTGTCGGCGTATCGCGATCGCATGCAGGATCTCAAGCGGGATTTCCGGCTGCGCTACATCCTGATCTTCAAGAATCACGGCGCCGCGGCGGGGGCGACGCTCGAGCACACGCATTCGCAGCTCATCGCGCTGCCGATCGTGCCCGACTTCGTGCGGGAGGAGCTCGACGGGGCACGGCGTCATTTCGCGATGAAGGAGCGCTGCGTCTACTGCGACATCGTGCGTCAGGACCTTCGCGACGGCCGCCGCGTCATTCTCGAAAACGCCGACGTCGTGGCGCTCGCGCCGTACGCGCCGCGGTTCGCGTTCGAGACGTGGCTGCTGCCGAAGCGCCATGGCGCGCGGTTCGAGGAGGCGCCGCGCCACGAGTACGAGGGCCTGGCGCGCGTGATCAAGGCGGTGCTGCAGCGGATCGATCGCGCGCTGGAATCGCCGTCGTACAACCTCATCCTGCACACGTCGCCGTTCTCCGAAGACGCGTCGGACTTCTATCACTGGCATCTCGAACTGATGCCGAAGCTGACGAAGGTCGCCGGCTTCGAGTGGGGGACCGGCTTCTACATCAACCCGACGTCGCCGGAAGAAGCCGCACGCGTGCTGCGCACGGTGAAGTTGTAGCGCGACCGCCGCGGGAGGGGGCGGTCGTCAGACCGTCGTGTCCGGGTTGAACACCAACCCGACCGTGTGCTACGTTGAGCGTTCGAGCGGGAATAACTCAGTGGTAGAGTGCGACCTTGCCAAGGTCGAAGTCGCGGGTTCGAATCCCGTTTCCCGCTCCAGCCTCCGCCCTCGAGCATCGCGAGCGAGCTACGGCTGGCGAGCCAACCTTCTCGCGGAGGCTGTCCGCCGTGGCCCGGAGGGCGAAGGCGGACGACAGTTAGCTGTGTGAGCTACGGTTGGCAAGCCAGCGCGTCCTCGGTAGACCCGTCGTTCTGTCTTTACGGGGCGCCGTCGCCAAGAGGTACGGCAGAGGTCTGCAAAGCTCGGCACGCGGACGGTCGATCGCAGCCGACCCCGGAAAATCGGGGTCGGCTTTTTCGTTCATCCGCCGTTCAAGGTCGATCGAGGCCGCCTTCCACGGAATCCGTTGCACGTTGTTGCACACGGAATTCAGTTTGCGCTCTGAACAACCGAGACGGGTCGCAAGAGGGGAGGCGTCGAAAGGTTCGCCCGCGCCTGCCGTTTTCCACAATCCTCGCATCGCTGCGTCCCGCGTCGCGATCCGTCGCTCGGCGATCTCGCAGACTGCGGGGACCGCGTCTGAGGGCGCTACGAATCCTGACGGCGGGCTGATCCGCTCACGGTTCGAACCTCGCGTTGAATGACGTCGCCAAGCAGGTGCGGTTCGCTGCGCGTGCGGATGATTCACGTCATCGAGGTGCCGATGCGATTGAGGAACGCCGCCTGCCGATCCGGCAGCTGGCGGAGCGGGACGTAGACCGCGGCGCGCGGCTCGGACCGCAGTTGATATCGACGCACGTCACCGACGATGCCGATGATGCGCCGCGGAGCTGCGCGAGCGAAGCGCCGGCCGATCAGTGGCGTTTGCATCGTCAGCACGTTGTGCCCATCAAATCCAGGACGGACGTGGCGAAGCGCCACGAAGCTGCGCAGCAGCAGTGCCGCGCCAATCAGCAGGATCACCGCAAGGGCCGGCTCACACGCGACCAGGACGCCACGAACTTTGGATCCTCCTACGGCGGACCAGCAGCGGTGGCCAAATCCTGAACCTCGACGGTGATCGCGGCATCGGTGTTCAAGGCGGCGTGAACATCTTCTTCGGCCCGCCGCACGTCGGCGTCCAGATTCTCGTCGATCGCACGCCCACCGATTTGTGCGGCATCAACGGTCCGTACGCCGTGGCGCTGACGTACAGCAGTCGGCCTCCGCCCAACTCGCAACCACAGGCTGTGAACATCCACACGTCCGCGCCGTGGCCGGACACGATCGGCTCCTTCGAGCAACTCGCGATCGGCCTGAACGCCGTCGTGCGAACTGGTCGCGCGGACACGGTGAACGCGACGCTCGCCGCAGGCTGATGTACTACCGAATCAGTGGAACCGCGCGGCCTGTGGGGTACACGACGTTCCAACTCGGCGGACATTCGGTGCTCTTCTCGGATGAATATCGTCTCGCCGCGTCACTCGAACCGACGCAAGTGATCGGATTCAATGTCGGCGGCGACCTCAACGTGCCGCTGGCAAGATACGTCGCTCTCGTTGCGGGTTATCGATACTCGAGGGCCCAACTGTCGATATCCCGGTCGGGTTGACGACGATTGTGAACGCGGATGAAGTCATCAATCAGGTTCCGGTTGCCGACATCGCGCAGCGGTTCGCTCCAGGTCCGGCCCGCGTGAGCATCACCGCATCGCGCATCGTGATTGGGATCAAAGTGACGCGATGACACGCACCGAGCGCACCAGCCAGCCTCGCTTGGCCGCGGCGGTCAACGATTGTCCTCACGGAATAGGCCGGATATTGGCGACCCGCTCGAGAAGCGCGTCAGCACGCGCGCGTGCGACGCCGAGTCGCTCCTCGTCCAGTGCTCGTTTCCATCCGTCGCGCGGGACTTCAGTGGTGCGGGGCATCCGTTTCCCTCGTGGTCGATCGAGATCCAGAGTTCCGGTCACCTCGTGAACTGCCAGCGAGCTGCGTTCTGAACATGAATGGATTCGTGCTTCCAGCCACGGTCACGGACCTGATGGTCCAACCCGGTGTCTGATAACCACACGTCGCGCACTCGAGACAGAGGCGATCGGATTCGAAGTGCATCATTAGATCGTGACCGCGAATTCCGCAGAACATCTGGTGAGCTCGATGCACCACGCGGCGAGCAAACCGCTGACAATCAGTCCACCAGTCGCGGAGCGCCGGCCGCGCCGCGCGTTCGCAGATGTCCGTAACGACCAGATGTCGAATGGCGATGGCGTGCAGACGCATGGCGGCACCCTGGAATTCTCGATGACTGAAGAAGCAAACGACAGGCCCGATGCTGCGGACAGCGCGGAAGTCAGACGGAGATTACGTGGAGATCAACGCGTGTTGAAATGAGCCGGGCCGCGCGACATGCGTCGTTATGCGGCACGGTATTCCGAATGCATCCTCAGAGGTCAGTCTCCCGACCGTCTCAAGGCCCGCGCCACCAAGAACGCCCTGCCGCGCTCGCATCGTCGTGCGACCCGAGCGAATGAATCGCGTGCAAACGAGACACCACGACGGCGAGTCACGCCAGTCGACGGTTCGCGGATTTCCGCGTCATGGTCCGCCGGGGAGGCGGCAACGTCACCAGTCACGCATCATCGCTGACGAAATGTCGGCAAGCGCCGGCCACACGCGCAGACGCGCCGAAAAAGTCGTGATACGACTGAGCATTCGCGTCGCGATCGATTGGGCCTCCTATTGCATTTTCCTTGTTTCTTGCTGGAGGCATGGCTATGGCTGACAACGACATCAAACAGCACGTCCAGAATGCCTTGGACTGGGAACCGAGCCTCGACGCCAAAGACATCTTCGTCTCGGTCGACGAAGGCGTCGTCACGCTTCACGGCACCGTCGCGTCGTTCTCGGAAAAGATGACGGCGGAACGCGTTGCGCTGCGCGTCTACGGCGTCAAAGCCGTCGCGAACGATCTGATCGTTCACCTCGCGACCGGTTTCGAACGCTCCGACACGCAGATCGCACAAGCGGCGGTCGCGGCGTTGACGTGGAACAGCGTCGTGCCGCACGACCGCGTGACGGTCGCGGTCGCGGACGGGAGTATCACGCTCAGCGGGACGGTCAACTGGAACTACCAGAGGGACGCGGTGGCTCGCGCCACCCGGGATCTGCGGGGCGTCAAAGGCATCATCAACAACATCATCGTTCAGCCCGTGGTGAGGACGGCCGTCGTCCGCGACGAGATCGAAGCGGCGTTCAAACGAAGTGCCGAAGTCGATGCGCGGCGAATCACGATCACCTCACGGGACGGAAAAATCACCCTCAGCGGCAACGTGCATTCGTGGGCAGAGCGGCAGGCCGCCGAACGTGCCGCGTGGGGCGCCCCCGGCGTCACGCAGGTCGAGGATCGTCTCGTTGTCGTCCCGTGAGCCGAGGAAGTGGGCGCCGGCGAATCGTCATGAATCGTGCGAGCCCTGATGCCGGATATCCGACAACGGTTCAACACAGCCTTGCGTCGCCGATTCCGCTCAGCGACGTGCAACGACGGTCATCGGGCATACATCTCGCGGCGATCTCTTGCGACGGTGACACCACGGTGCTGCTTCACCGCAGTCGGCGGAGGAGGCCGTCATGGTTCTCAGCATTCAGCAGTTTCTTCGACGGGTCAGGGTGACTGCGGTCGCTGCGGTCGCGATGTTGTCCCTCGGAGGTGCAAGTGGATCAGCGCAGACGGGATGTGGACCAGAGGAGTTCAGCGCATGGGCCGTCAACAGGGGACCCAGTGCCTTCTTTCTCGCGTCAGTCGTCGACATTCACGTCGCACGATGGTCGACCGAACGTGAGAAGGACCGGTTTGCGCGAATACTGGTCGATCACGGTCCTGATGCGTTGTTGAGGGCGTTCCGCGATGCCGCTCCCGTTGGCGTCATCCGAACACCGTTGACGATGCCCGACGACGTGGTCTTCGCGTGGCAGGAGGCGCTGGTCGATGGCGGGCGGCGGATCATTCTGATCACCGATCGACCCACGGTCGTGTGGAAAGAGGCGATGCAGCTGGAAGGGACGGAGGAGATGTTTACCGTGCTCGAACTTCGGCTCGCGCCGACTGGTGAAGGCGAAGGGAGGGTCGCGATCGGAGCAAATATCGGCGTCGACCGATCCCTCGATCTCATCGCGCTCGAGGACTACGCCGCCGAGCCGCTTCGGTTGATCGACGTGCGGCCGAAGCACATCACTTCGTAGCGCGCGAGGAGATTGCGTGGGCGATCGGCATTAGGACATTGCAGCCGACCTCGTGCGCGTCCCGCTCGATGCGCACGCGCTGGACGGCGCTCTCGCCATGCCTGCCGGGGCCGAAGATGGTTCTGTTTGCGCATGGGACCGGGAGCCGGGAGAGGAACCATGACGGTAATACAGCTTCTTCGATCGGCGGGTCGGGGGATTGCGTACTGCGCCGGCCTCATGGCGGGCGGCTATGCCGCGTACGTGAGCACCGCGTGGCTTCGTTACGGCCACGTGCAGCCGCCGGTCGGTGATGACCGGGATCCACTGATCGACCGATTCATGCCGACGTACGAGATCGTCGAACGGCATCATGTTCGGGTCGTCGCGCCGGCCGACATCACCTTTGCCGCCGCCCGCGATGTCGATCTGCAGCAGTCTCCGATTATCGGCGCCATCTTCAGAGCGCGTGAGCGAATCCTCGGCAGCCGCGCCGACGAGACCGAACGGCCACCTGGGCTTCTGCGTTGGGCTCAGACGCTCGGGTGGCGTGTGCTGGCCGAGCAACCGGAACGAGAGGTCGTGCTCGGCGCAGTCACCCGTCCCTGGGATGCGAATGTCGTCTTCCGACCGGTGGCGCCGGAGGAGTTCGCGAGGTTCGACGAACCGAACTACGTGAAGATCGTCTGGACGTTGCGCGCCGATCCGTCAGGCGAGCGTGAGTCCGTGGTTCGCACTGAGACGCGCGCCGTGGCGACCGATCCGATCGCGCGTGCGAAGTTCCGGCGCTATTGGTCGATCTTCTCGCCAGGGATCATCGTGATTCGGCGTGCGGCTCTGAACCTCGTGAAGGCGGATGCCGAACGCCGTGTGCGCGAGTGCAGTCCGAAATCGACGGATCGATTCGATCTAGTGTCGGCCGGCGATCTCGATCCGCAGTGTTGATCAGTGGCTGTGACGCGGTGGAGAACAGGAGACGGACCGTGGCCGAGAAGACCTTCTCCGATTCGTTCAAAGCTGAAACCAAAAACGTGCTCGGCAAGATCAAGGCGCTCATCCACGAAGGGAACGTATGTCGTGTGGTGATCCAGCACGCGGGACGCACCGTCGCGGAGTTTCCGCTGACGGCCGGCGTGGTTGGCGCCGTCCTGGCGCCCGTGCTCGCCGCGATCGGCGCGCTGGTCGCCGTGTTGCAGGACTGCACGATTCAGGTGGAGCGTACGAAACCCGAGCCCGCGGGCGGCGAACAACCTCGGGCTGCAGCACGCTGACGGGACTGGTGAACGTCGAGTCACTCTCGAGATGACAAGGACGCGTTCGAAGTCTCGCTTACGGGAGCTCGCCAAAGCCAGCGGCGCTGCGCTACTTGTACTCGCGGGCATCTATTTCATCGTGCCGTGGTACTTGTGCCAGGACACGATGGTCGAGGAGCGCTCGGCGTCTCTCCCGGGCGATCAGATCGTCTCGACTCCGAAGACCACGTACACGTTGGCCACCACGATCGACGCGACGCCATCCGAAATCTGGCCGTGGCTCGTGCAAGTCGGACAGGGACGCGCGGGCTTCTATACACATGAATGGATAGAGAATCTCCTTGGCGCCGACATTCATAATGCAAATCGGATCGTGCCCGCTCTGCAGGACGTTTCCGCAGGCGACAGAATTCGACTAACCCCCGATCCTTACTTCGGCCAGCCGGGTCAATTCATGACGGTCGCGGCGATCGAGCCGCAACATACGCTGGTGTTCGAGCAGACGCTTCCAAATGGCTCCAAGGCGAGCTGGGCCTTCGTGTTGCGCGCGCAGGACGATGGCACGACGCGGCTGTTGTCCCGGCGTCGAGGCGGTGCGCCAACATTATTTGATCGTGTGATGAGACCAGGCTACGTCTACATGGACCGTGGGATGCTGCGCGGCATTCGCAAACGAGCCGAAGCCGGCTCGTCATGACCTCGCGGACGGCGTTCACGCGTGAGCGAGGTCACGCCTCGAGTGCCGTCTTCGGATCAAGACGCGGATAACTTTGGAGAGCGGCGTCAAATCCTGCGCCGGTCATCACCGCAGGCTGAGACCGAACCTCTCCCTCAGATGACCGCGCATACGCACCATCGGCCTTCTTGCACAGGAACTTGGCCTCCACGAGTCGTTCGAGGACCGCGTGGCAGACTGTCCGCTCGACGCCGCACAGCCGCTGTGCCTGCGCGAGCGTCAGTCGCAACCCGGGCATTTCCAGATACTCGGCGCGGATACGTTGGAGCGTATTGTGCGGCATGGCCGTACTCCCATGAGGCAGTCCGATCGTCTCGATTGGAGGCTGAACGAAGCGACGCCGCTCAGAAGCGGCTCGCCTGGCGAGAGGACGCTCGTCGTGTGGGCTGCTCGTGAGCGACGAGAAAACTCTATCGTGGCCCACCGCAAGGTTCAAGCCAGGTTTTCACAAAGGGCCGCTGCCGCTTCGAATCACTCTGGTGTGAACAGCCCGAATGCTGCCAGCGGTCTTATCTGCCTCGAAGTGAGGCGACAACCTTGCACATGTCGAGGGTGCGTCCGCGATCCGCTGCAGCGGGGTCGCCGTCGCCGCGACGCGGCGACATGTCGGCGGTTCGCGACGGCGCGTGCCGGAAAATCGTCGTGTCGACAATCGGCAACCGAGTGGACGGTGTTCCGCGAGCGCCGGCAGCGATGCTCGAGGCCACGGATGCGCGCATCGCGCTGTTGGCCATCCTCGCGATCGTGTGTCACTTGTGGCTGCGGTACGGCACTCGGTCTTCGCTGTTGTGGGCGAACGCGCCGCTGCTGGCCGCGCTCGCGGGAGGCGGACTGCCGCTCGTGATCGGCCTGGCCCGAGACGCGCTCCACGGCGAATTCGGCGCCGACCATCTCGCGGCTGTTTCGATCGTGGCGTCGGTACTGCTCGGCGAGTATCTCGCCGGGGCGATCGTGGTGCTGATGCTCTCGGGTGGCAACGCGCTGGAGCAGTTTGCGGTCGCCGAGGCGACTTCTGTCCTGCGCGCGTTGGCCAAGCGTGTGCCGACCATTGCTCACCGCCGCCATGGGAGCGTGTTCGAGGACGTGGTCGTCAGCGACATCCACGCGGGCGACGAACTGTCCCTGCTGCCCCATGAGATCTGTCCCGTCGACGGCGAAGTTGTCCGCGGTCATGGGTCGATGGACGAGTCCTATCTGACCGGCGAGCCGTTCACGATTTCGAAGGGTCCAGGTGCGACGGTTCTGTCGGGCGCCATCAACGGCGATTCCTCGTTGGTCATCCGGGCGACGCGGATAGCCGCCGATTCCCGCTACGCGCAGATCATGCGGGTGATGCAGGAGACCGAGCAGCGGCGGCCGAACCTGCGCCGCATCGGCGATCAGCTTGGAGCCTGGTATACGCCAGTGGCCATCACGTTCGCGGCGGTCACGTGGCACTGGACCGGCGATCCGATTCGGTTTCTGAGCGTCGTGGTGATCGCGACTCCGTGTCCGCTGCTGATTGCCATTCCGGTCGCGATCATCGGCGCGATCTCCACGGCGGCGCGTCGAGGCGTGATCGTCAAAGATCCGGCGGCCCTCGAACAGATGACGCTCTGCCGGACGATGATCCTCGACAAGACGGGCACGCTCACATACGGCCGGCCGGCGTTGAGCGAGGAGCTGTATGCGCCGCCGTTCACGCGCGAGGCGGTGCTGCCGATCGTCGCGGCGATGGAGCAGTACAGCCGTCATCCCCTGGCGGGCGCGATCGTCCGCGCCGCCGCCGCCGCGCGGTATCCGCTCCCCGACGTCGCGCGGATTCGTGAAGAAGCGGGCGTCGGACTGCGGGGGCAGGTTGGCGACGCGAACGTCCTCATCACGAACCGCGCCCACGCTGAGGAGTCCTTCAGCCTGCCGCCGGCGCTGCCCACCGGTCTGGAGTGCGTCGTCTTGATTGACGATCGGTACGCGGCGCTGTTTCGATTCCACGACGTGCCGCGCGCCGACAGCCGAGGGTTCGTCGGTCATCTGGGGCCGAAGCACGGCTTCACCCGCGTGCTGCTCGTATCCGGCGATCGAGAGACCGAAGTCAGACGGCTGGCCGACGCGGTCGCGATCAGCCGCATCTACGCGGCAACCTCGCCGGAACGGAAGGTCGACATCGTGCGGGACGAAACCGCGCGCGCCAAGACCTTGTTCATCGGCGACGGCATCAACGATGCGCCCGCGCTCATGGCGGCGACCGTCGGCATTGCGTTTGGCCAGCACAGCGACGTCACATCGGAGGCGGCGCGCGTCGTCATCGTCGACACGTCGCTGTCCAAAGTCGACGAGCTGCTTCACATCAGCTACCGCTTGCGGCGGGTGGCGCTCGAAAGCGCCGTCGGCGGCATGCTGCTCAGTGGATGCGGAATGGCATTCGCGGCGGTCGGCCTGCTCTCGCCGGTCCCCGGCGCGGTCGCTCAGGAAGTGATTGATCTCTTCGCCGTACTCAATGCGTTGCGAACAGCCCGCGAGCCGCCGGCGTTGACCGATTTCAACGTTGGTCCGCAGGCCGTGCGGTCAGTCTGATGGTTCTCAGCGAGGCCGCCAGCGTGGCGGATACGCGAGGACGGGTGTCACGGCGTGCGAGAGCACGTGGTACGATACCGAGCCTCGTCGTGCTCCGAACCAGGCGCGTCTGTCTCGCAGCGCCGTCATCATGAGGCCCGTCCGCTCGGCGGCGGCGAAGGCGGCAATCTCGTCGGCAATCCGGCCGCAGACGACGCGAGCGTCCGTCTCGACGAGTCGCCGGACGGCCGCGGCAAGCACGTCGATCTCCTGCTGCGTCTGAGCGACGCGGATTCGGTCGTGCGCACTCAAATCGCCTCTCATCCATGCTGGCGCGCTGATTTCGCCGACGACGTGCAGCAACAGCAACGACGATCCGAACCACTGCGCGATACGGGCGGCAATGTCGGCGTCGCGGCCGGCCTCTGCATCCAGTTCGATCGCTGCGACAATCCGTTGGCCCGGCCACGACTGCGAGACGGTCGCCGCAGGCATCCTGTCAGCACGCGGCACGGCCAGCACGGGTATCGTCGTCCGTTGAAGAACGCTGAGTGTCGTCGACCCCATGAGCAACCGATCGGCGCCGGTCAGGCCGTGCGTGCCCAGGACGACGAGATCCGATCGATGGCGAACGGCGGCCTTCCGGATGGCGTCGGCCGGATGACCAGTCGACACGTCCGACTTGACGCGGAGTCGCTTCTGCGAACCTGCGCTCAGCGTCGAATCGACGAACTCGCCCAGCTCGCTCGCGCTCTGCTTCGCCAGTTGCCGATCGTGAAGGGCGACGGCGGCCGACGCCACGAGCAGCGGATCGTTCGCGTAGGCGACCGTCAAGGCGCCATTCCCGCGCATCGCGATGGCTTCCGCACATCGCAACGCCATGCGGGACTGCTCGGAGAAATCGATGGGACACAGGACCGATCGAAACCCCTTCCACCGCGCTGCCCGAGTCGGGAAGAACGTCATTTGATTCACCGCCGCGTTGTCGATACTGCTCCGGGTCGCTTCGAATCGCAATAACGTTGCCTGAACCATCCGACCGGTTTGACGCCGCTCGGTCCGCGCCGGTGCCGGATTACCGCCGCTCGCTGGCGATCGGCATCAGTGGCATCAAAAACCGGCGTCTTTCCCAATCAGGCGCGTTGTCGCCGGTCTTTGCAGTGGTTCGGAGGGGCGGACTATGCATTCGGACCTCGAACGGCTCGTGTCGGAGGACGAGACCGCGCTCGTGCAATCGCTGCGCGCGCGATTCATCTGGTCGCGATGTCGGTCTGGGCGATGGTCGCAGAAAGGAGATCCAGATGTCTTCCACACTCGTGACTCAACCAGAATCCAACCGGCGTGCGCGGTCGCGCTGTCGACGCCGTTCGACCGGCGGCGCACCTGTCGCACGAGGCCAGGCTCGTGAAATCGCTGGCCAGCGATGCGATCGACGATGCCGTGCACGCGTCGAAACAAGCGATCAAGACGGTGAAGCGACGCACGCAGGACGTCGCGGATCTGCACGATGAGATTGTTCACCTGGTGCGGCGCGAGCCGGTGAAGGCTGTCGCGGTGGCGTTCGGAGCCGGCATCCTCGTGGGTGTCGTCACCGGCATTGCCGGCCTCGCCAGATACGATCGCGCGTACCGCTGATGTTCCGGCGGCGCTGAAACCGATCCGATTCAGCGAGCAACTTCACGTGCAGGCGCGACGTCGTAATGCCCGACCAGCCTGGCGGCCGTGTGACGGAACTCGAGCGCGAGACCAGCGGCGAGGTTCCGCAACAGGGTCGTTCCAACCCGGAACCGCCGCTTCACCGGCCATTTCAACTCGTCGTCTCCGAACATCGTGCGGCAGTTGGCGAGCTCCGCGACCGGACCGCTCACTTCGTCTTCGCCGGCGTTCGCCACGATCTGCCGCGCGATCTTCAACCGGAAGCGGACGTCGGCGAACGTCCGGTCGTCGATGAGCCGGTACCGGTGCTTCAGATCGTTCAGCCGCTCAGCGACGTCGTAGGTGGCGCGAACGATCTCGTCGCGCGTCATGCCGTCGGTCTCGTACGACAGGATCTTGTGCCACCCGGCGTGCAGAAACGCTTGCCGGTGATCGTCGAGCGTCCGGCAGAACCGTGCATATCCGAATTCCGGCTGCTCGAACGCTCGACAGCCGGGATCGAGAAACGGACCGAGCGGCGCGACGAACGGATGCAATCGTCCGCCGGCGCCAAACCGATCGAGCAGCAGCTCCCAGTAGTCCGCGATCGCGTTGTGTCCGGGCGGAAAAGAACGCATGCGGCGACTGATGGCGATGGTCGCCCATCGCCGCGTCGACCTGACGCCGCTCGTCACGCATCATTTCGCACTCGACGAGATCGAGACGGCGCTCGATCTCTTCAGCGGTCAGCGCGACGGCGTGCTGAAGGTGGCGCTGCATCCGTCGCTGCCGAAGCCGGATCGGTTGCCTCACCTGGTTGGTGCGCGCGCGCTCGATGGGCAGTGCTAGAGGCCCAGGGCGATGACGACAGACCTCGCGACTCGATCCGCCGACGCGGCACGAAGAATCGCCACGGCGAAGCGCGGTCGGGCGTTCGACGACGCTGTTCGAGAGTTCGTGCGGCTCCTTCGCAGCGTGCCGGACAGTGCCGTCGCCGAATAGTCCGACGACATGAACCAGATCCGCGCGCGCGCCGACGAGGTCATCAGCCGGTCGAAAAATATTCAACGAACGGACTGATTGTCCTCGGCATTCGCTTTGCCCTCGAACCATGCAGATGTCCTGTCGCCCCGGTTCCCGGGCGCGCCGCCGCGGCCACGCACGTTGACGCTTCCGCGTCAGCGGGGAATACGTCGAGCTGACGCCGCAAATCGCCGATGCCGACGGGGCGAAGCCATCACACGGATGGGAGAGAGGAGACAACCCATGAGCAAGTCGACGCACTCCGATCCCGCGGAGCGAAGTCCCCTCTTGCGTCTGTTCTACCGTGACTGGCGGCCAACGCGGATCGGCCGTTGGATCAACCGGGTGGCGAGCTGGTGGTCAGGCCTCGGGCTGTCGTCGAGGGATGCCGTCCTCGAAGTTCGTGGCCGCGCGTCCGGCCAGCGACGCTCCACACCCGTAGTGATCGCCACGGTCGCAGGCAGACATTACCTTGTATCAATGCTCGGCCCAGCGTCGGATTGGGTGAAGAACGTCGAGGCCGCCCACGGTGTCGCCGCCATCCGTCAGGGACGCCGACGCCCGGTCCACCTTGTGGGTGTGCCGCCGGCGGAGAGGGCACCCATCCTCAGCGAATATGTCCGCGTCGCGACGAGCGGGCGCCACCACTTTCCAGTGGCGGTCGGCGCGCCGCTCTCTGAATTCCAGACGATCGCCGACCGTTATCCGGTGTACCGGATCGATTCTTACTGATGCGGGTGGTAACGCGATGCGCGCAGGCGACGCCGAATCAGATTACGCGCGAGTGACGCGCCTTGATCGCAACCAACATCGTCGTCAGCATCGCTCGACCTCGCTCTAACCCACGTCTACGCTCGCCCTGCGGAGAACTTCGCGTCCGTGCGAAATAATCCCCATGTAGGCTTCCTGGTCCGATGCATGTCGAAAGGAAGAGACCGGAATGTCCGAGGCGATCTGACGTCGGCATCGATCATGCTCGACGACTGCTGCAGGCTCGCATGATCAGTAGAGGGTTGTTTATGACTAATGGGCTCGCGTCGGCGTATGCACGGCTCGCGGGAATTCTTGTGCACCGGCAAGGCGCAGGGTCTGAGTCTGTTCCGCGTGTTTTAGTTGTTGACGACGAGGAACCCATTCGCAATTTCGTCTCACGCGTCTTGCGAAGCGCGGGGTTCCACACCGCTACCGCCTCGGACGGTCCCGAGGCCCTTCAGGTCGCCGCAACGGAATCGTTTGATGTTCTGCTCACCGACTTGATGATGCCGCATATGAACGTTGACGAACTGGCACGTCGGCTGCGCGCGAACGACCCGGCGCTCAAGGTCCTGTATTTCACCGGCCACAGTGATCGCTTGTTCGCCGAGCGACTCCTGCTGTGGGAAGACGAAGCCTTTCTCGACAAGCCATGCACCACGACCGGACTGCTCGAGGCCGTGTCGGTGATCGTGAGCGGTCGCACGGGCATGGCCGATCGCCTGGGTTCGACCCATCGGTGCCCGAGCGCTGCGCGCGTGTAACCCTGGCCCATCCCGACTTGCTCGCGCTCGTCAGCGCGGTACCTGACACCCTGCAGTAAGTTCGGAGCGCTCCACGACGAGTCCGGCCAGTTCCTCACCTCCGCGCACATCACGCTCGTGGATAGCGCGGGATCTGCCGCTGCCGGCCCGCGAACGTCTGCAGGAGGTCAGACGCAATCTCGACAACCTCGAGGAGCAGCTTCGCCGTGTCTCGCGCGAACTCCACCCCGACGGGGACGACGCGGTCGCCCTTTGCGTGCAATTGCGTCCGGACGTCGCCATTCTCGACCTTTCAATGCCGCGGCTGGACGGGCTCGGCGCGGCACGGCAGCTGACCGTACGCGTCCCAGCGACACAGCTGATCCTGATGACAGGTCATGTGGCCGACCACAATATCGTTTTAGCATTCGCCGCCGGCATCCGGGGTTTCGTCGCGAAGGGGGATGCCGCTGACGATCTCGTGCGAGCAATCGAAACCGTGCGCCACAGAAAAACCTTCCTGAGCGCGAGCGCGTGCCGAGTCATCCTCGACCGAAGCCTGAAGGCTGAGGCTCACTCGGGTTGACCCGGTGTCGTGATGCGCCTTGCCCCGATCGCGTTCCATGTGCACAGCTGGTACAGCGGCGGGTAGATCACCAACTCGAGCAGGAACGAGGTGACGATGCCGCCAATCATTGGCGCGGCGATCCGCTTCATCACGTCGGAGCCGGTTCCGACGGCCCACATGATCGGGACGAGTCCGATGAACATCGTCGCGACGGTCATGATTTTGGGCCGCAGCCTTTTCACGGCGCCGTCCACGATCGCCTGCTGCAAGTCGCCCAGGCTGTGAAGCCGGCCATTCTTCTTCGCCTCTTCGTACGCAAGGTCCAGATAGAGCAGCATGAAGACGCCGGTTTCTGCGTCGACGCCGAGCAACGCGATGAGGCCGACCCACACGCCGACGCTCATGTTGTAGTCCAGGAGATACAACATCCAGATAGCGCCGACTGCGGAGAACGGCATGGCCAGGCCGACAATCGCGGTCCGCCACAGCGAACCGGTGTTGATGTAAAGGAGGATGAAAATCGCGAGCACCGTCAGCGGGACGATGACGGTCAGCCGCTCTTTGACGCGCTGCATGGCCTCGTACTGGCCGCTCCACGAAATCGAGTAGCCCGTCGGCAGCGTGAGCTTCCGGTCCAGCACGCGCGCCGCCTCGGCGACGTACCCGCCTGGATCGCGGTCGGCCAAATCGACATAGACGTAACCAGTGAGCAGGCCGTCCTCGTTTCGAATCATCGACGGCCCAGTGAGCGTACGGATCGTGGCGAGTTGGGCAAGCGGAATTTGTCGCTGTCCGTCCGATGCGGGAATCGCCACCTGGCCGAGCGCCTCGAGGTCGGTTCGGAAATCGGCCATGTAGCGCACGTTCACGGGATAGCGCTCTCGGCCTTCGATGGCCGTCGTCACCATCTCGCCGCCGATCGCATGCTGCACGACAGCCTGGGCGTCGTCGAGGCTCAGCCCGTAGCGTGCCAGTTCCTCGCGCTTCCATCCGACATCGAGGAAGTAGCCGCCGCCGGTTCGTTCCGCGAAGACGCTCCGCGTGCCTTCGACTGTCTGCAGCAATGTCTGAATTTCCGCGCCGACGCGTTCGATGACCCGAAGGTCGGAACCTGACACTTTCACCCCGATCGGCGTCCGCACGCCTGTCGTCAACATCGCCGTCCGCGCCTTGACCGGCATCGTCCACGCGTTTGACAGGCCGGGAAGCTGTAACGCGGCGTTCAACTGGTCGACGAGATCGTCGTGCGCGATCGTGTCGGGTGTGATCCGCCGGAATGCCGCGGCCGCCCATGCCGGCGCCCAGGATGAATACCACGTCTCGACCTTGCGCCACTCCGAACGCGGCCGCAGCGTAATCACCGTTTCGAGCATCGAGGGCGGCGCCGGATCGGTTGGCGTGTCGGCGCGTCCCGCCTTGCCAAGCACGCGATCCACTTCCGGAAATTCCTTGATGATGCGATCGGTGAGCTGCAGAACCTTTTGGGCCTCCGCGATCGAGATGCCCGGCATCGTCGACGGCATGTAGAGCAGCGAGCCTTCGTCGAGCGGCGGCATGAACTCGGATCCGAGCCGGGTGTAGACCGGAACGGTGGCCACGACGATTACACACGCCGACGCGATGACCAGCCAGTTCCGCCGCAGCGCCCAGCGCACGACCGGCTCATAGATGCGAATCAGCACGCGGCTGACCGGATGTGTCTCCTCGGGATGAATCGTTCCGACCAGGACCGCGTCGATGATTCGGCGCGGAATCGTTCTCGAAGTCCCGGCCGCGTGATTCACATGTGTCAGCAGAAGCCGCAGCGCTGGATCCAGCGTAATCGCCAGGACGGCCGCGACCACCATCGCGAGCGATTTGGTGTACGCGAGCGGCCTGAAGAGACGCCCTTCCTGGGCTTCGAGCGTGAGCACCGGCAGGAACGACACCGCGATCAGCAGAAGCGCGAAGAAGCTCGCCCCGCCGACTTCCTTCACCGCGGCGACGATCACCGAGGCGTACTCCTCGTGCCGATCGGTCCGCTGCCAGCGTTCCAGCTTCTTGTGCGCCTGCTCGACGACGACGATCGAGGCGTCGACGAGCGCGCCGACCGCGATGGCGATCCCGCCGAGAGACATGATGTTCGCCGTGATGCCGAGCATCCGGAACGGAATGAAGGAGATGAGAACTGCGATGGGAATCGTGATCACGGGGATCAGGGCGCTCGGGATGTGCCACAGGAAGAGCAGGATGACCGCTGCGACCGTGATCATGATTTCGATCAAGGTCCATGTCACATTGTCGATCGACCGCCGGATCAAATCGCCCCGATCGTAAATCGGAACGATCTTCACACCGCGAGGCAGCGTCCGCTCGATGTCGTGCAGCTTGGCTTTGACGCGGTCGATGACCTCCAGCGCGTTCTCGCCGTGGCGCATGATGACGATGCCCGATACGGCGTCGCCCGCACCGTCGAGATCGGCAACGCCTCTCCGCAGATCAGGACCGAGCACGACCTCTCCGACGTCCTTGACGCGGACCGCCGTGCCGCTGTCGCCGGCCGAGAGCACGATGTTCTCGAAGTCGCCGATCGATTGCGCATAGCCGCGGCCGCGCACCATGTACTCGGTGCCGCCGAACTCGATCACGCGCCCGCCGACGTCGCTGTTGCCGCCGCGCACGGCGTCAACGACTTGTGCGATCGAGAGGGCATGCGCGCGCAGCCGGTCCGGATCGACGTTCACCTGGTATTGCCGCACGTAGCCACCGACCGACGCGACATCGGCGACGCCGCGGACCGACTTCAGGGAGTAGCGGACATGCCAGTCCTGGAACGACCGGAGCTCCGCGAGCGTGTGCGTCGACGACTCGTCCACCAGGACGTACTGAAACACCCACCCGAGACCGTTCGCATCGGGTCCAAGCGCCGTCTTGACCCCAGCCGGAAGACGCGATAACACGGCCGAGAGGTACTCCGTCGTGCGGGAGCGTGCCCAATAGATGTCGGTGCCGTCCTCGAAGACGACGTAGACGAACGACGAGCCGAAGTCGGAAAAGCCACGTACGGCTTTGACGCGCGGCGCGCCGAGCAGCGCCGTCACGATCGGATAGGTGACCTGGTCCTCGACAACGTCGGGACTTCGATCCCATTGCGAGTAGACGATCACTTGCGTGTCGCCGAGATCCGGAAGCGCATCGAGCGCAACGCGCCGCATGGACCACCAGCCCCCCATCGCCGCCGCGATCGCGATCGCGACGACGAGGACGCGGTTGCGCGCCGAAAAATCGATGATGCGGTTGATCATTGTCCCGTTCCGATCTCGGCTGGCGTCAGCCGCATGCGCCGTTCCGAATCGAGGAGAAACGTCCCGGACACCGCGATGCGCTCGCCGGGTCGCAGCCCTTTGCCGATGGCGACTCGGCCGCTGGATCGCCATCCAGTCTCGACCTGGCGAGGTTCGAACAGATCGTCACCGACTTCGACGAAGACGATCTTCAGCAGCCCCGTGTCAACGATGGCATCTGCTGGAACCGTGACCGCCGGCGGATCCGGCCTGTGCAGCTCCACGTCGACGAACATGTCGGGTCGAAGCACGAAGACCGGATTGTCGGTCTCGAGCCGGATTTGCAGCGACTGACTGACGGCATCGAATTGCGGCAGGATGTCGCTGACCCGCGCGCGAACCGATCGGTTGCGGCCGGGCAGCACGACCGTGGCGTACATGCCGGGACGAATACCGTCACCATCGATCCCGAACGCGCTCGCGTGAATCCAGACTTTGCTCAGATCCGCGATGCGATACAGCTCGGTGCCCTTCTCGATTTTCTGGCCGGTCGAGACGTTGCGCGCCACGATGAACCCGGCGCCGGGGGCGGTGACGTTGATGTTCGGTGGAACCTGACGGACCTTCTGGATCTCCGCGAGCTGCACGGCCGACATCCCGAGCGTCAGCAGACGGTCCATCGTCTGTTGCTCGCCGGCACGGGCCAGACCGAGCTGCGTGGAATTGTCCCCGGCTTTTTCCGCGCGATCGAGGACGTCGAGGCTGACGAGGTACGCCTGAATCGGCTGGCGGGCTTCCGGAGAGGAAAACGTCGCGAGCCACTCGTCCTTGTCGACGTGGCTACCGGTCGTCGCGTCCGAGAGCTGCCGGATGAAACCATCGACGCCGACATTGATTCTGTAAATGCGTGTTTCATCCGCGGCGACCCGGCCGAACAGGCGAACCGCGCGCACGCCGGACTGTTCCTCCACGCGGCTGACACGGATGCCAAGCCGCTGCTGTTGCACGCGGCTGACGGCGAGAGCGCCGGCAGGCGGCGGCCCGGCCTGCGCAGGGCCTTTGTCGTAAACGGGCTCGAGTTGCATGCCGCAATCCGGTGCGATGCCTGGCTTGTCGGACTTGTAGCCCGGGTGCATCGGGTCCACGTAATAGAGAATGTTCGATGCGCGCGGCGCCGCGGCATCGGCGGTTGTACGCTCGCGCGACCACGAGCCGGCCACGAACGCCGCGGCGATCGACGCGAAGAGCACGATGGAATACGCGGCGTTTTTCATGGCGAGCATCCCTCCGTCAAGTCGAGCCATCACAAACGATCCGGGCGCCCTCGTCGCCGAGGACGCCCGGTTCTGCGCGCGGAGCTACGGCACGATCTGCCAGCCGAACATCATGGCGTGGTCCTCGTGCGCGAGGTTGTGGCAGTGCGACACGTACGGACCGGTGAACGTCCGGAAATTGCGATAGATGTCCACCGATTCACCTGGGCCCAACGCGATCACGTCCTCGCGCGAGTCGTCGTCGGGGTGGTTCATGTTGAACGGCGTGGGGACGCCATTGCGCGACAAGACGCGGTGCTCCTCCATGTGGAGGTGCAGCGGATGGACCCACCCGCCACCGCCGTTGGCAATCGTCCAAATCTCCGGAACGCCGCGTTGCGGATACGCGAGCGGCGTCGTCGGGTCGAACGGCAAGCCATTGATCAGCCACTGAATCTCGCCGCCGAACGTGCCGCTGCGCTGCAGCTCGAAGTACCGCTGCGTCAAGCCGCTCAGCATCCGTGGGTCGAGCGCGTTCACCGGTCGCAGCTTCTTCGGGACGAGGCTGTTGTCCACCGCGTCGTCGCCGATGACGATCTTGATCAACGGAACGCGATAGTTCGGGTCGAACAGCGGATCCGGAACGATCGTCCCGTCCTCGAGCGTCATGGTCCCGTCGTTCGGCTTGCGCCCGTTGGTCATCTGCTTGAGGTTGACGAGATAGATGACGTCGCCCTTCTTGGTCGGCGAGCCGTCCATGTACTTCCGGAAGTCCACGACGACCTCGCGGCGCTTGGCC
>DASYQZ010000230.1:0-3859 GCA_036004865.1 Vicinamibacterales bacterium | reverse complement strand
ATCGACGATCGCGTTGAGTCTCGAGACTGGTGACTTCAGACTTGCGACTTTAGACTGCCTCGGCCAGCCTGCCGCCCGTGTTCGGCCGCGCGAGGAAACGTTCCATGAACGCGGTGCTCAACTTGCCGGCGACGAAATCGGGATCGCTGAGAATGCGGATGTGCAGCGGAATGGTGGTCTTGATCCCCTCGATGACGGTCATCTCCAGCGTCCGCTTCATCCGCGCGATTGCCTCGGCGCGGTCGCGGCCGTGGACGATGACCTTGGCGATCATCGAATCGTAGTACGGCGAGATCGTGCATTCCGAGTGCGCGCACGTTTCGAGGCGGACCCCGGGTCCGCCCGGCACGCTGAACACGCGGATGACACCGGGCGACGGCACGAACGTCTCGGGATCCTCGGCGTTGACCCGGCACTCGATCGAGTGGCCGGTGAACGTGACCTCGCTCTGCTTGAACCCGAGCTTCTCGCCCGCGGCAATCCGAATCTGCTCCTTGACGATGTCGAGACCGGTGACCATTTCGGTGACCGGGTGCTCGACCTGCAGACGCGTATTCGCTTCCATGAAATAGAAGCGGCCGTCGGGATCCATCAGGAACTCGAAAGTGCCCGCGTTGGTGTACTGCACCGCCTTGGCCGCGTCGATGACGATGCTGCCCATCTTGCGCCGCATCTTCTCGCTCAGCCCCGGCGACGGCGACTCCTCGATCAGTTTCTGATGACGCCGCTGAATCGAGCACTCGCGCTCGCCGAGGTGGACGACCGATCCGTTGTGATCGCCGAGGATCTGGAATTCGATGTGGCGCGGCGATTCGACGTACTTCTCGAGGTAGACGTCGCCGACGCCGAACGCGGCTTCGGCCTCGCGCTGCGCGGTCTTGACCGCGTGCGGGAGCTCGCCGGGCGCGCGGACGACGCGCATCCCGCGGCCGCCGCCGCCGGCGGTCGCCTTGACGATGATCGGATAGCCGATGTCCTTCGCGAGCTTCTGCGCCTTGTCCTCGCTCTCGATCGGGCCGTCGCTGCCCGGCAGCACGGGCACGCCCGCCTTCTTCATCACGCGGCGCGCGCGCGCCTTGTCGCCCATCAGCCGAATCACCTGCGGATCGGGGCCGATGAACTTGATGTGACACGCCTCGCACACTTCGGCGAGGTACGCGCTCTCGGAGAGAAATCCGTAGCCGGGATGGATGGCGTCGGCGCCCGTAATCTCGGCGGCGCTGATGACGGCGGGCACGTTCAGATAACTGTCGGCGCTGCGCGCCGGCCCGATGCGGACATCCTCGTCGGCGAATCGGACGTGCAGCGAGTTCTCGTCGGCCTCGGAGTACACGGCGACGGTCTTGATGCCGAGCTCGCGGCACGCGAAGATGATGCGCAGCGCGACTTCCCCGCGATTCGCAATCAGGATTTTTTTGAACATCTACCTTGTTCGGATCGCGAACAGCCGCTCCGCGTACTGCACCGGCTGTCCGTTCTCGACGTAGATGTTCACGACCTCGCCGTCGTACTCGGAGTCGATCTCGTTCATCAGCTTCATCGCCTCGATGATGCAGAGCACCTGTCCCTTCTTCACCGTGGATCCGATGTCGACGAAGGCGGCCGTGCCCGGCTCCGGCGATCGATAGAACGTGCCGACGATTGGCGACTTGACGACCGCCAGCTCGATTTCCGCCTCCGCCTCGGCCGCCACGTCGGCGGGCGCGACCGGCTGGCCGGATGCAGTTGTCGACGCGGGAACGGCGGCCGTGTGTGCGGTGCCCGCGTTGGCGGCAGGCGGCACGGCAGGAATCGTGGGCAGCGAGACGTCGGGCGCCCCGTTGACGTTTTTGCGAATCTTGACCCGCAGCCCATCGTGCTCGATCTCGAACTCCGAGAGCTCGTGCTCGCGAACGAGATCCAGGAGCTGCTTGAGTTGTTCGAGGTCCAAATCTTTAAGATCCTCAGATCTTCAGATCTTCAAATCTCGATGAGGTCCGTCGTCACGTCGGTGAGAACCTCCACACCGTGCTCGGTCACGAGCACGTCGTCTTCGATGCGAACGCCGCCCCAGCCTGGCAGGTACGCCCCGGGCTCGATCGTGAAGACCATGCCGGCGACGATCGCCTCATCGTCGACAGGGACAGGGCTGGCGCTGACGTCAAGTTCGGGCCGGCGCCGCGAGATCCGCGGATCTTCGTGAATCTCGATCCCGAGTCCGTGTCCGGTTCCGTGACCGAACGCCTCGGCGAGACCGAATGCGCCGAGCGTGTCGCGCGCCGCCGTATCGATGTCGAACCTCGACCGGCCTGGAGCCACCGCGGCAATTGCCCGATCGTGCGCCTGGCGAACGGCGTCATAGACCTCGCGAGTCCGTTCGCTCGCGGGACCGACGGATACGGTCCGGGTCAGGTCGACGCAGTATGAGTCGTAGACGCCGCCGAAGTCCAGCACGACGAGGTCACCTTCGGTCAATCTTCGCTCGCCGGGCCTCGCGTGCGGCAGTGCGGCGTTCGGACCTGACGCCGCAATCGTATCAAACGCCGGCTTGCTGAACCCCGCGTTCAGGATGCGCGCGTCAATCGCGCGCGCGACGTCGCGCTCCGTCAGTCCGCGCCGAACGTCGCCGATCATCCCGCTCGCGACGAGCGACAGGCGCCGCGCCGCCTCGCGCAGCGTCGCCATTTCGTACTCGTCCTTGCGCACGCGTGCGCGTTCGACAATCCCTTCGGTCGCCACGAGCGTCCGCGACGGCGCGTCGCGCGCGAGCGCCGCCGCGAGCCACTGATGACGGCTGACGGTCAGGTGCGCCGCCTCGAAACCGATTCGTTCCACGGACAGGCGAGCGAGCACCTGCGCGAGCGCGGCGTCGTACGACCCTTCGACGATCGAGAACTCGAGATTCGGGCACGCGTACGCCGTACCGCGAGAATCGTTGACGGACGTGACGTAGCGGAAGTCAGTCAGGAAATGCAGACGGTCCGCGGTGACGACCGCGATGGCCGCACTGCCGGTGAAGTTGGTGAGATACAGGACATTCGGAAGTGACGTGACGACCAGCGCCTCTACCCCGCGCGCCGCCGCTTCCTTTCGAATGGCCTGATGGCGGCGCTCAAGAGCGCCGGTCGGCGCGTGCGACATGGATGGCGTCGAGCCACTGCTCCAGCGCGGCCACGGTGCGCGTCGCGTGCTCGAAATCTGCACCCGATGCTACCGGCTCTTGTACAGGCGGCGCAAGCGTTTCCCTGTGAGGAGAATCAGGAGAGTCAGGAGAGTCAGGAGAGTCAGCAAAGTCAGCCGCGTCAGCCGAGTCAGCGAAATCAACCGAGTCGACCATCGGCGTCGGCGTTGGCGGCGGCTCGGACGCGTCCGTCGCGTCAGCGAGCTGTGACGCCGGCTCCGGCAGAGCCGCGGGTTCCGACGTCGCCTCGGGAACTGCTGGCGGCGGAGGCGCGACTTGTGCCGCCGTAGCCGCAGGGACTGCTGGCGGCGGAGGCGCAAGCTTCAGCAGCTCGCTCTGCATCTGATCGAACGACAGACCGTCGGTCGGGATCGCCGGCTTCGGCGGCTCGACCTGCCGCGCGAGCTGCGCGACGGTCTCTTCGAGGTCGGGATCGTTGCGCGCGAGCGCGAGCGCGGCGCGATATTGCGCGAGCGCTTCCGCCAGCTCGCCGCGGCGATGGTGAATCTCGCCCAGACCACGGATGGCAGCGAGGTTCTCGGGTGCGTTTCGAAGGACGTGCTCGAGCTCGCGTTGAGCTTCCTCGAGTTGATTCAGCTCGAGGAGCGCGCGTCCGAGCGTGACGCGCGCGGAAAGATAACCAGGATGAACGGCGAGACCGGCGCGGCAGGTTTCAACCGACTCGTCGAACTGCCCGGC
>DASYQZ010000229.1:0-7567 GCA_036004865.1 Vicinamibacterales bacterium | reverse complement strand
TCGCGAAGGCCGGGCCGCACCTGGATGCTGACGGTCGCCGCCGCAAGCGCCCTGCTGCCTCGCTTCAACCGGAACATCACCTTGTAAGCGCCGGTGCGGAAAATGTGCTCGACCGTGAAGCGTCGTTTGATCTCGCTCTTGCCCGGCTCGTACGGCTGGCAATCGGTCGTCGACTCGGACTGCGTGCCGTCGCCCCAGCTCCATTCGACGGTCGGGCAGTAATACTCTTCGAAGTCGTTGGCGCCGCCGACGAGCTCTGCCGTCAACACCACCCGCGACGGCGCCATGCTGATCGTCGGCTGCGCCTTCAGCGTGATCTTCGGTCGCCGCGAATCGGTGTCCTTGTCTTTGGCCGCCTTGTCCTGTGGCGCGGCGGCGACCGCTGCCGCGGTTAGAAGACACGTCGCGCCGACCGACGCAAAACGACGCATGCGGTTCATGACAAAGGCCCTCGTCTGGGGAGCTGGCTGAACGGGATTGTACCGCCCGATCCGAGCGCCGGCAAGCGCCTTCAGCGATAATATCGGGATGCCAACGGCTCCGACTTCCCCCTCCATCAACTCGACCCGCGAGTCGCTCGCCAGCGTCGAGACCGATCTTGTCGTTGTGCCCTGGTTCGAGGACGATGCGCCCGACGCGGTCCCCGGGCTCGACAAAGCCAGCGGCGGCGAGCTGGCGCGCGCGCTGGCGGCCAAGGAATTCCAGGCCAAGGCGTATGAACTGTTCGTCACGCCCACGACCGAGCGTGGCTGGAAGCCGCGGCGCATCGCGGTGATTGGCGCCGGGCGCCGGGCGGAATGCGGCCGCGACGTCATTCGGAAGGTCGCCGTGACCGCCGGCCTCGCGGCGCGCCAGAAACGCGTCCCGCGTGTCGCATTCGTCCTGCGCGGCCAGGGCGATCTCACCGAGCTGGCGCAAGCTGCCGCCGAGGGACTCACGCTCGCCGAGTTCAACGCCGGCAGCTACAAGACCGCCGAGCCGGCGCCTCCGCCCCAGTCCACGTGGACGATCGCGGCGCCCTCGAGCACGCCCGACGTGCTGTCGCGGGTCAACGAAGCGGTCGCGCGCGGACGGATTCTGGGCGAGTCGAGCAACCTGGCGCGCGACCTCGCGAACGAGCCGGGGAACACGCTCACGCCGCGCGAGTTCGCGAAGCGCGCGGCCGCGATTGCGAGCGAGGCGGGCGTCCGCGTCGAGATTCTCGACGAGCACAAGATCGCCGAGCTCGGCATGGGGCTGCTGCTGGGCGTCGCGCGCGGCAGCAGCGAGCCGCCGCGCGTCATCGTGTTCCGCTACGATCCGCCCGGCGCGCCGGAGAAGCCGGTGCTCGGTCTCGTGGGCAAAGGGATCACGTTCGACACCGGCGGCATCTCGATCAAGCCGGCCGAGGGCATGGAGCGGATGAAGGACGACATGGCGGGCGGCGCGGCCGTCGCGTGCGCGATGCGCGCCATCGCGCTGCTTCAGGCCCCGATGCGCGTCATCGGCGTCGTGCCGACAACCGAGAACATGCCGGGCGGACGCGCGATCAAGCCGGGTGACATCCTGACGAGCGCGGCCGGGAAGACCGTCGAGGTGATCAACACCGACGCCGAGGGACGGCTGATTCTCGGCGACGGCCTGTGGTACGCGCGGCAGCTCGGCGCGACGCATCTCGTCGATGTGGCGACGCTGACGGGCGCCGTCGTCGTCGCGTTGGGGAAGACGACGTCCGGGTTGTTCGGAACGCCCGACGAGTGGGTGGAGCGAGTGCGCAAAGTGGCGGACCGCGCGGGCGATCGTGCGTGGCCGATGCCGCTGTACGACGATTATCGAGAGCAGTTGAAGAGCGAGATCGCCGACATGATGAACACCGGCGGGCGGCCCGCCGGTTCAATCACGGCGGCGTTGTTCCTGAAGGAATTCACCGACAGCGTGCCATGGGCGCACCTGGACATCGCCGGCACCGCGTGGGTCGATGATGCGAAGCCGTTTCTGCCGAAAGGTCCGAGCGGCGTCGCCGTTCGCACGCTCGCGGAGCTCGCGTTCGAGAAGTTTTGAACCTGCAGCAGAACCCGATCATCGTCAAGATCGTCGAGCCGCCGCACGATCCCACCGGGCTCGCCGACGTCCTCCTCGGATCGCTCGGCCTGACAGGGGCTATCGTCCTCGCCGCGGTGCTGATGGGCGCGCTGATGGCCGGCGTGTTGTTCTGGATGCGATCGCGAAATCCGCTTCACTGAAGCGCCACGGTCGTCGTGGTCTTCAGCGAGCTCTGGTACTTCCGGATCGCGTTGAAGAGCGCGTCGGCGATCCGCTGCCGATACGGCGTGCCCTTGAGCAGCTTCGCCTCCTGCGCGTTGGTCACGAATGAAATCTCCGCCAGCACGCTCGGCATCGCGGCGCCGATGAGGACGACGAACGGCGCCTGCTTCACTCCCAGATCCTTGAGCGTCTTGTTCGCCGGACGCAGACGCTCGATCATCGCCTTCTGCACCTGCGCGGCGAAATCCTTCGATTCGTCGAGCTTGTTGTGGAGCGCGATGGCCTTCACCAGATCGGGCAGCGAGCCCATCGCCTGACCCGACGCGGCGTTCTCCCGCGCCGCGACCGCCGCGGCGCTCAGGTTGTTGGCGAAGTTCAGGAAGTAGGTCTCGATGCCGCGCGCCGTCGCATTGGCGCTCGCGTTCGCATGGATTGAGAGAAACAGATCCGCGCCTTCGCGATTCGCAATCGCCGTGCGCTCCTGCAGCGGGATGAAATCGTCGGTGCGGCGCGTCAGAATCACCTCGACGCCCGCCACCTTCTGCAGAAGCTTTTCCAGACGCAGCGCGACGTCGAGCACGAGCTCTGCTTCGGTGACCCCTTTGCCCTTGGCTCCGGGATCGTGACCACCGTGGCCCGGATCGATCACGATACGCGACACGCCGAGGCCGAGCTGACGCGCGATGGAGAATCCGCCATTCATGTTCTTCGCGGGAGGCGCCGCCGGCGTCGTCGGTCCGATCGGCGCGACAGCAGCGAGCTCGGGAATCTTCGGTGCCGGATTGATGGCGGCGGCAACAGACGGCGGCGGATTCGGTGGGACAGCGACCGCCGGAATGGCGGCAGGGCCAGCCGCGGCAAAGGTCGGTGCCGACGCCTCCGGGCGGACGCCGCGGCTTGCCACGCCGAAGCTCGGTGTCGAAGCCTCCGAGCGAAGGGTGGGACGGACGCAATCGATCACGAGCCGGAACGGACTGTAGAGCGGGTAGACGCTGTAGCTCGTGACGCCCGCGGCATCGAGGACGACGCGGGTCGTGTGATTCGGATGCCGGCCGATTCTGATCTGCCGGACGATGTCGCCGTCGCCGTCGAAGCGAATCGTCTGGTCGACGAGCGACGCAGCGGCGCGCGTACCCGGCAGATCGACGAACACGCGCCACGGATCGGCGATCCGTTCCTCATGAAAGGCAACTTCGGCGTCGAGCTCGATCGTCACGCGCACGGCGTCGGGCAGCACGGTCCGTCGAATGTCTTTGATGACGGCGAGGGGGCCTGCCGCCTCGCTTGACACGCTCCCGCCACTCTCCGCCGCATCGCCGACTCGCGCGAGCTGTTCGGGCACTTGTTTCGCGAGCGTGCTCGTGACGTAAATCGCGGCGAGCCTGCGAAGCAAACGGACGCCGGTGGCTTTGTCCTGTGGCTGATTGAATTTCGCGAACGCGTCCAGCGCCAGCCGTCCGCCCTGCCACAACGCGTTGTCGCTGTAGCCGCTCGCTGGATACCGCTTCACGACCGCTTCATAAGCGCTGATCACGGCGCGCACATCAGTCAGGACGGCGGGCGTGGCGGCCGGCCCGTTCAGCAGAACACGAACTTCCTCCTCGCGTGTCAACGCGTCCGTGTACCTGGTCCGCACTTGTGGGGCGGCGGACGCCGTCGCTGCGAGAAGAAGAACGCAAAGACCGCAAAGACCGCAAAGGGACCTTCTCTTTGCGTGCTTCGCGAGCTTTGTGTTCCACATGACGGTGCGATTCACCATATGGCTTACCTGAGTTGTGCGTCGACCTCGTCGAAGTACCCCTTGTCCACGAGGACCTCGCGCGGCTTGCCGCCGGCGGCCGGTGACACGAGCCCTTCCATTTCCATCATGTCGACGAGCCGCGCCGCCCGGCTGAACCCGATTCGAAGTCGCCGCTGCAAGTAAGAAATAGAAGCCTGGCCGCTGGTGACGACGATGCGCGCCGCCTCGTCGTAGAGATCGTCCTTGTCCAGTTCCAGCGCACCGTCGGCCGCTGTTTTTTCTTCCGCGGTGATCGATTCGTCGTAGGTCGGCTTTCCCTGCTTGCGGAGATAGCTCGCCAGTCGGGCCGTTTCCTGTTCGGAGATGTACGGACCGTGCAGGCGGATGAACCGCGACGAGGCGGGCGGCAGAAACAGCATGTCGCCCTTGCCGAGGAGCTGCTCCGCGCCGTTGCCGTCGAGAATCGTGCGCGAGTCGATCTTCGACGACACGCGGAACGAGATGCGCGACGGGAGATTGGCCTTGATGAGACCGGTGATGACGTCGACCGACGGCCGCTGCGTCGCGAGCACCAGATGGATGCCGACCGCGCGCGCCATCTGCGCGAGCCGTGCGATCGATTCCTCGACTTCGTTGCTCGCGACCATCATCAGATCGGCGAGCTCATCGATGATGACGACGATGAACGGCAGCGCCTTGTAGGGCTCGCCGTCAGGCGGCGTTTGTTTTTCGACGATGGCCTGCTGGATGTTCCGGTTGTACTGCTCGATGTTGCGCACCCCTTCGGCCGCGAGCGTCTTGTAGCGCTCTTCCATCTCGTGCACCGCCCATCGCAGCGCGTTCGCCGCCTGCTTGGGATCGACGACCACCGGCGTCAGCAGATGCGGGATGTCGTCGTACATCCCGAGCTCCAGCCGCTTCGGATCGATCATGATCAATCGCACGTCGTCCGGCGTCGCCCGGTACAGGATGCTGGTCAGCATGCCGTTGATCGCGACCGACTTGCCCGCGCCGGTCGATCCCGCGATCAGGAGATGCGGCATCGTCGTGAGGTCCGCCACGAACGGCTCGCCGTGAATCGTTTTGCCGAGCGCGAGCGAGAGCTTCGAGGTCGATCGGCGGTAGATGTCCGACTCGAGCAGCTCGCGCAGCGAGATCTGCTCGCGGATGTGATTCGGAATCTGGATGCCGACGGTCGACTTGCCCGAAATGCGATCGATCAGGACCGACTCGGACTGCATCGCCAGGCACAGGTCGTCCTCGAGGCTGACGATCTTCGAGTATTTGACGCCGGCGTTCGGCTTGAACTCGTAGGTCGTCACCACGGGTCCCGGATGGATTTGGACGACCGCGCCTTCGACCGCGAACTCGCGGCACTTTTCCTCGAGCAGCCGCGCGCTGTCCATCAGCTCGCGCTCGTCGATCTTGCGCTCGGTCTTCGGCGCGTCGAGCAGGGCGACCGGCGGCAGCGTGTACTCGCCCTTGCGCCGCTCGGCCGGCGCCTTCGAGGTCGGCTCGGGATCCGGAAGCGGCAGCGGCGGCGCGATCTTCGGTGGCTTCGGCGGCGCGAAGGATCGCAGGCCGCCGAACATCGGCGCCTTCGCCGGCGCCGGTTCGTCTGCTTCGTCGTCATCGTCTTCCACGACGGCGGTCGGCCGTTTTCGCGCGACCGATGGCGCGTCGGGGGATGTCGGCTTGATGGCCGACGTTTCGGCGATCGCCGGCTTGTCCGCCGAAGCGTTCGCAGATGTGGCTGCGGCTTTCTTCGTGTGTTTGGCGATGACGTCGCGGCGCTGCTTCTCGCGGCGGCGCTCCTCGCGCCACTCGTGGAGCGCGTCGACCGCTCGCGTGACGCCGTCGCGAACCGCGTCGACGATCACGGCGAAAAACCGGCCGAACGAAAACTGCGTCGACATGATGATCGCCAGAAAGATCAGCGTCAGGATGACGATCAGCGAGCCGGTCTTGTTGAGGTACTCGGACAACTGCCGCGCGAGGAACTCGCCCGCGTAGCCGCCGGCGCGGAACGGTTTGCCCGAAACGTCGAGCGTGCCGAGGACGAGGCTGAGAAACGCGCTGATGCACGCAAACAGCAGGCAGGCGCCGGTGGCCTTCGTGGCGGCGGCATCCAGCGATCGGCACCAGAAGTAATTCCATCCGACGACGACGAGCACCGCGGGAATCAGGTACGAGGCATATCCGAAGAGCTGAAACGACAGCTCGGCGACGAACGCGCCGACACGGCCGGCGAAGTTGACGGGGGCCGCGTGCGATCCGGTGCTGAAGAACCACACGGGGTCGGTCGGCTCGTAGCTCGCGAGCGAAATGATCCAGATCAGCGCGGCGGCGAAGAGCGCCACGCCCAGGAACTCGCTCACGCGGCGCGATGCGGTCGATCCACTCACGTCTTCAGATCTCCATGATGACGGGGAGCACGAACGGCCGCCGCCCCGAACGTTTGCGGAGGAAGCGGCGCAGCTCGACGCGCAGCTTTTCCTTGATCAGCCCCTGATCGGTGCGCTCCTCGATGCTCGCCCGCTCGACGACTTCGGTCATCGCGCGCGCGGCGTCGGAGAGCAGCGCCGGGCTGTCTTCCATCACGAACCCGCGCGTGATGATGTCGGGCGTGCCTTCGAGCATGCCGGTCTGTTTGTTGATCGCGACCACCGACACCACCAGCCCGTCTTCGGCGAGATGACGCCGGTCGCGCAGCACTTCGTCGCCGACTTCGCCGGTCCGCGTACCGTCGATCAGCACGCGGCCGACCGGCGCCTTGCCGGCGATCCGCGCACCGGCGTCGTCGAAAACGACGACGTCGCCGTTCTCGACCAGGAGCGTTTCGGGCTTCGGGTCGCGGCCGGCGAACACGCGCTTGGCCACGCGGGCGTGCTGCGATAGTTGCCTGTACTCGCCGTGGATCGGAATGAAGTAGCGTGGGCGCACGAGCGAGAGCATCAGCTTCAGCTCTTCCTCGCTGCCGTGCCCCGACACGTGGACGTGCTTGATGCCCTCGTAGATGACGTCGGTGCCGCGGCGCGACAGATGGTTGATCACGCGGCCGATCGCCTTCTCGTTGCCGGGGATCGAGCGCGCAGACAGCACCACCGTGTCGTCGGGACCGACCTTCACGTAGCGGTGGTCGTCGATCGCGATCCGCGACAGCGCGGACATCGGCTCACCCTGCGACCCGGTCGCCAGACACAAGACGTCCTGAGCGGGATACGCCTGGATGTCCGAGTCGCGGATCTGCACACCGGTCGGAATCTTCAGGTAGCCGAGCCGCTGCGCGATCTCCGAGTTCCGCATCATGCCGCGTCCGATGAACGCGACCTTGCGATCGAAGTGCGCCGCGAGGTCGACGAGAATCTGCATCCGGTAGACGCTGGAGGCGAACGCCGCGACGATCAGCTTGCCGGTGGCGCTCGTGAAGATTTCCTCGAACGCTTCGACGACATCGACCTCCGATCCGGTGAAGCCCCGCCGGTCGACGTTGGTGCTGTCGGCGAAGAGCGCGAGCACGTCCGCGCCGCCCAGCTCTGCGAAGCGGTGGACGTCGAAGTGCTGGCCGTCGATCGGCGTCTG
>DASYQZ010000228.1:0-21721 GCA_036004865.1 Vicinamibacterales bacterium | reverse complement strand
CCGACAGCGCCCGACTCGTCCGCGTCAGCGCGGCTGAAGCGTTGACGGCGTTCGGCATCACACAGCTCGACGGCGCGCCCGGAAAAGCGCTCGCGCGCGCGCAGGACGAATGGGCGGAGAGTCTGCGCACGTTCAACGACGTTGCCGCTGATCACACGACGCTTGGCTGGCTCGAAGCTTCGCGTGGCCGAAGCGAAGAAGGTGTAAAGGAACTTCACGTCGCCATCGCGCTCGATCCGCGCGATGCGCGGCCACATGTGCTCCTCGGCGTCCTCGCCGCACGCGCGGGCCAGTTCGACGACGCGCTGCAACATTTCAAAACCGCAAAGATCATCGCTCCCACGTATCTGAATTTGGATCGTCTTATCGAAGAATCCTCAAAGCGCCGCTCGAAACAGGATTGACACCGGATTTCGGTGGGTAAGATGCGAATGTGGACCAATCAGCCTCTGACGAGCATCCAGCGTGCGCTGCTCCGAAGCGCGGGATATCCGGATGCGCCGACGAGCCAGACGGTGTACTTTTCCACGCGGGGCTCCGAGCGTTCAAGGGCTACGGCCTCGTCGACACGTCGATCAACTACAACATCCCCGTGTTCGGCTCGCTGCGGCCGTGGGTGAAGTTCGACGTGTTCAACCTGTTCGACAACCTGAAGCTCGTCGCATGGAATCGCACCGTGCGTCCGGATCCCGCGTCGCCGGTCGACTCGCTGGGTCTCCGCACCGGATTCCTGAAGGGCGCGGCGTTCGGAACCGCCGATTCGCACAGCGACTTCCCGACGGCGATCGCCGGCGTCGACGGCGGACGGACGTTCCGCGTCGCGTTCGGCTTCCGGTTCTAACGTTCCTACCTCGGGCATGAGGAACGCTGAGGTTCGCTGCTGCGAGCCTCAGCGTTTTCGGGACGGGATCGCAGCTTTTGGATCGCCTCGTCGAGGAGATGCCAACGGACGCTCGAAAGGCGGTTGACAGCGCCCGGTCGCAGCTATCATGGCAATCTGGGCTTCAAAGTTTTGTTGCCTATCTGGAGTTCTCGTGCCGATCGGGATGCGATACGTATCCAATCCGATACGCGCAAATTCACGCTCGCCTATCCCGTCTGGTATAGTTGGGAGTTTTCGAAGGCAGCTCGCGGCTTGCTGTTTGATTCAGCTCTCAGAGGAGGAGCGGAAGCATGGACTGTAAGATCGGTAAGCTCGCCACGTTGCTCGTGGCGGTCGTTCTGACCTTCGGTTTCGTCACGACGGCATCGGCACAGGTCTTCACCGGCCGCATCGATGTCACGGTTGAGGACGCAACCGGTGGACGGCTGCCCGGCGTCAACGTGGACCTCAGTGGCCCGGTGAATCAGTCACAGATCACCGATTCTCAAGGCCAGGCGCACTTCCTGAATCTCACCGTCGGCACGTACACGGTGAAGGCCAGCCTCTCGGGATTCAATCCCTACAGCAACGCCAGCGTCGTCGTCGCGGCGGGCGCCGCGACACCGGTCAGTGTCAGGCTGGCCGTGGCGGGCACGGCGGAGACGGTGAATGTCGTCGGGGCGACGCCAATCATCGACATCAAAAAGCAGACGACATCGACCAACGTCACGTTGGAGGAGCTGCAGAACATCCCGACGGCGCGCGATCCGTGGGTCGTGATGCAGACCGTGCCGACGATCGTCGTCGACCGTGTGAACGTCGGCGGCTCGGAATCGGGCCAGCAGTCGAACTACTTCGCCAAAGGCGCCGTCGGAGGCGACAACACCTGGAACATCGACGGGATCCCAATCACCGACATGGCGGCGACCGGCTCGACGCCGACCTATTACGACTTCGACATGTTCCAGGAAATGCAGATCACGACCGGGGGCGCCGACGCGCAGAGCGCCACGCCGGGCGTGCAACTCAATTTCGTGCTGAAGTCCGGCACGAACACGCCGCACGGATCGGCGCGCTTCTTCTTCGAGAACGAGGATCTCCAGGGCAACAACTTGGATTCGACGCTGGCCAAGGCCATCGGTGGATCGACCGACGCCTGCAAGAACAGCGGCTACACGGAGCACTGCGGCAACCGGACCGACACCTACAAAGATCGTGGGTTCGAGGTCGGCGGTCCCATCATGAAGGACAAGCTCTGGGCCTGGGGCTCGTTCGGCCAGACCAACGTGAGAAACATCACGTTGAACGGCGTCAAGGATGCGACCCAGCTGCAGGACTTCAGCATCAAGGTCACCGCGCAGCCGACCTCGGCGATCCGTCCCGAGTTCACCGCGTTCCGCGGGAACAAGACGAAGCAGGGACGCAGCGCCGGGCCGACGCGCCCAGACGAGACGACATGGGATCAGGACGGTCCGACGACGATCTACAAGGGGCAGGTGAATTTCGTCATCGGTCAGAATCTGTTCGTCGCGGCGCGCGGCGCGCACATGCCGTCAGGCTTTCAACTGGCGCCACGCGGCGGCTTGACCACGCAGGCCTTTCGTGACGTGAGCCGCGTGTGGCACGGCTCATACCTGGACTACAGCTCCGATCGGCCGACCGATACCGTGCTGGCCGACGCGAACGTCTTCCGCGGCCGACACGAGGTGAAATTCGGGTTCGGGTGGCGCAAGGCGCAGGTGCTGTCGCAGACCACCTGGCCAGGCAACAATATCTATACGCTCGCGCGAAGCACGTATCCGACCAACGGCGCGATGCTGGCATTTGTGACGCGTCCGAACCGATCGAACAACCAGGGCCGCTATGCGAACGCATACGTCGGTGACACGATCTCGATGGATCGGCTCACGGTGAACCTGGCGCTGCGCTGGGACCGCAACGTGAGCGACGCGCTCGTGACGGCGCAGCCGGCAAACGGAGCGGTGCCGAATCTCGTTCCCGCGCTGACCGCGCCGGCGATCGACGACGCCGTGAAGTACCAGTTGGTGTCGCCGCGCGCCGGGATTACGTACAAGCTCGACAGCGCGGGCAAGTCGCTGCTGCGAGCGAGCTACTCGATGTTCAGCTCGCAGCTCGGGTCGGCCAGCGGCGGATTCGCCTCGGCCGCCTCGTACGCGTACGCGGTGTACTTTGCGACCGATCGAAACGGCAACAACATCGCCGAGCCGAACGAGTTCACAAGCCTCTTCTTCACCTACGGGTTCAATCCTGCCAATCCGTCGGCGCCGATTTCGTACAACAAGGTCGATCCTGATCTGAAGGCTCCGAAGACGCACGAGTTCCTCGCCGGTGTCGATCACGAGCTGATGCCGAACTTCGGCCTGAGCGGCACCTTCACGTACCGGCGCTTCAACGATCTGATCTGGAATCCGCTCATCGGCGTCACGCGGAACGACTACGTCGTCGACCAGGTCCTGACTGGCAATATCTCGCCGGTCGGCTCGTTCAGTCAGAACGTTTACGCGCTGAGAGAGGACAAGGCTCCTGTCGGCAGCGGCAGGTTCAGGACCAACCGGCCGAGCTATCACCAGCGGTATTGGGGGTTCGAGGCGTCGGCGACGAAGCGAATGGCGAACCGATGGATGGGACGTTTCGGGTTCTCCACGAACGACCACCGCGAGTACTTCGACGATCCCAACGTGGCCATTCAAGACCCGACACCCACAGTCTCGCTGCTCGCGTGCTGCGATCCGAACACGCTCGAGAACGGTGGTCCGGTGATGGTTCGGTCCACCGGCAGCGGAAAGAGCGGGTTGTACCTGGTGAACCCGAAGTACCAGTTCATCGCCAACGGTCTCGTCCAGGGACCGTGGGGCATCAACTTCGGCGCGAACTGGCTCTTGCGGCAGGGCTTCGCGCAGCCGTTCTTCGCGGGCAGCACCGAAACGAACGATCCGGTCAACGGCACAAAGGACGTGATGGTCGTCAAGAGCGTGGACACGTTCAGGCTCGACGCCGTCAGCAGCCTCGACGCCCGCGTGGAGAAGGCGTTCAAGTTCAACCGCACGAGCATCATGCTGGACCTTGACATCTTCAACATCGGGAACAGCGCGACCGTGCTCGGCCGGCAGTACGACATCAACGCGGCGCCCGGCGCGACCGGACCCAATCAGATCCTCGAGATCATGAACCCGCGTATCATGCGGCTGGGAGTGCGTCTGACCTTCTAGGTTCCGCTGCGCGGAATCGCGACGCCCGGGCTCGCTCGGCTACACTGGACCCCGGAGCTTGCGTGAAGCAGGCTCCGGGGTTTTTTATGTCGAGGTACCTTGCAGCCGTGATCGCCGCGGCGACGCTTGGCGGAATCGCCGTCGCGTGCGGTTCGGGAACCGGCGGCGGCACGACGCCGGCGCCATCGCCGACGCCGGCGGCGCCGATCAATCCGTGCCCCACCTCGACGCTCCAGCCGCTGGACGTGCCGACATCGGTCGTACCGGACGAGAAGACGGACGGCGGGCTGCGCGATCCCGATCCGCGCGGCACGATCTTCGACGTGTTGTGGGGACACCGCGCGCGAGGTCCCGGCCTGTTCGGGCCGTCGGCGCTCACGCCGCAGGCAACCGCCACCGACATCGGCGACATCGCCGTCATCCAGGATGAAGGCGATCTCGTTGCGGGCGTGAACATCTTTGATATTCGCCTGACCGGACTGCGGTTCGTGCCCAATGCGTCAAGCGGCTACGACGTTGTGCGCATCGATCCCGCGTTCCGCACCACGCTCGGCGATCGCGTCACGCTGGGCGACGACGATAGCGCCGGCCGGACGCTGCCGTTCGCATTCACGTTCTACGGGAGATCCCAGACCGACGCGTTCGTGAATTCGGACGGCAACGTCACATTCGGTGAAGCCGACAGCTCCAGCTCCGACCGCAACATCGCGCGGCTCCTGACCGGGCCGCCACGCGTCGCGCCGTTCCTGTCCGATCTCGATCCATCGACCGGAGGCTCGGTGTTCGTCAGTGCCGGCGCGACGGCGTTCACGGCTACGTGGTGCGGGGTGCGGGTCTTCGGATCGACGCGCCAGGCAACGATGCAGACGTCGCTCCTCCCGAACGGCACCGTCGAGATGACATACTCCGACTCGCCGCCCTGGACGGCGATGGACGGCATCGTCGGAATGTCGCCGGGACACACGGGTGCCTTCCGACCCCTCGATCTCAGCACGACGACGACCGCTCCGATGGACGGCGGATCCGCCGCGCTGGGGGAGCGGTTCGCGCAGCGGCCGGACCTCGACCTCGTCTCGACCGCGCGCAAGTTCTACGAGTCGCATCCCGACGCGTACGATCAGCTCGTCGTCTTCACCGATTTGACGCTGACGTTCAGCGCGTTCTCGTTCGAGGTGACGGTCGCGAACGAGGTCCGCGGCATCGGCGTGGACGTCTACGACACATCGCGCGAGTTCGGCAGCGCCGGCCGGCTGCGCAGCATGGTGCAGATGGACGACATCGGCAAGTTCCCCGAGGATCCGACCGTGAAGTTTCTCGGTGAGAACAATACGCTCAGCGTCGTCGGGCAGGAGGTCGGACATCGCTGGCTCGCATTCCTCCGCTTCCGCGACCACAATCGGCAGACGTCGGAGGCGCTGCTCGGCCGCGACAAGGCGCATTGGAGCTTCTTCTTCAACTCCGAGGCGTCGGTGATGGAGGGCAACCGGATTCAGGATCTCGGCGGCGGATCCTTCAGGACGATCGGCGCCGTCGAGAAATACAGCCTGCTCGATCAGTACGCGATGGGGCTGGTACGCGACTTCGACGTGCCGCCGTTCTGGTACGTGGAGAACCCGCTGAACACACAGCCGTTCGCGCAGGCGAGATCCGCGCCGCGGATCGGCGTCACGTTCAACGGGACGCGGCGCGATGTCCTGATGAACGACGTGGTCGACGTTCTGGGCCCGCGCCAGCCGTCGGCCGCCGAGTCACCGAAGGTGCATCGGCAAGCGTTTCTGTTCGTCGTGGGGAGGGGCCGCACGGCGGACCCTGCCGCCGTCGCGAAGATTGACCGTATTCGCCGGGCGTGGGAGCCGTTCTTCTCGCAGGCGACCGACGGCCGCGCCCGCGCCGAAACGCGACTCTTCCCGACGTCGTGATGTTCTCGCGGCGGCTCACCGGTCGCGCGCGGCAGCCGCCCACTCGAGCCGCTGCAGACCGTCGCGCGCGGAGCTCTCGAAGGGACCGCCGATCTCGAGATACTGCCGATACATCTCGCGTGCGCGCTTCAGATCTCGATCGGTGCCGACATACGCGCGCGCCAAGGCGGAGTAGCGGCGTGACCGGAAGTAGCGGAGCTCGAGCGTCTTCGCCAGGTTGAACATCGCCAGGCCGTCCGTCGTGTTCGCGTCGATGGCCTTTCCGAACGTCGCCACCGCATCGTCGAGCGCGCCGCGCGCGACTTGAATGACGCCAATCGCGTTCAGCAGCTCAGTGTCGGACGGCCACCGCTTCTGGGCCGCGCGCAGGACCGCGAGCGCCTGTCCGAAATCCTTCGACTGCAGATACGCATCGGCCAGATCGAAGTACGCGGGCTCGAACTCCGGAACGGCCTGGCGAACCGATTCCCACTCGTGCGCGGCTGGTTCGTATTGGCCAAGCGCGTACTCCGCCTGGCCGAGCGCGTAATGGATCCAGGGCGGAGCCGCCACGTCACGTGCGGCTTGCGCGAGCGCTTGCCGTGCGCCTTCGACGTCGCCTCGCTGATACGCCGACCATCCCTCCGCCGCGCGCGCGGCGACGTCGCTCGAGGCCAGTGTCTCGGAGCTCGCGCCAACCGTTGCGGTTCCCATGAGCCGTTCGACCGACCGTGTTCCACCGGGTCGCAGGCGATACGCAGAGCTGCGGGTTGCCGGCGCTCCCGCGTCGACAGCCAGAGTACCGGTCGCCGCCTCGGCGGGCGGCGAGGGCAGAGCGACGATCGACTCCGATCGCTTCAAGAGCTCGCGCGGCGGCTCGCGCATGCCGTCGTCGGCGGGCGCGCGCGAGGCCGCGTTGACCGGCGCCGCGACGGTTGCGCGCGCGTCCGCGATGTAGCCGCGCCGAGCACGGACGCGCAGCCCTGGCCGCTTCACCTTCACGTCGATCTTCCGGTACGAACCGTCCAGCACCTCGTTCACCGGCTTGTAGCCGAGCACGTAGAAGGTGCTCGCGTCGCGCGCGATTCGCGCCAGGCCGGCGCCGAACGTGTTCGCATTGCGCACGACGAACCCGCCGGTCTCGACGCCGAGCATGTTCGGCGCGTCGGACTGCACGTCGACACCGCCGAGCAGCGCAGCGTACTGATCCGCTGTGCTGCGCGTGAACGCTTCGGTGGCGCCGTCAGAGGTCCGCGCATTCAGCCCGCGCGCGTCGAGCGAGTAGATGCGCGCGTGTGCGCGGGCAGCCAGCGCGATCACCTGGCGCACGAGCGGCCACGAATCTTCCGCGACAAAACCTTCCGACAGGAGGATGACGCTCTTGTGCCCATCGAGGCGCTCGAGACCGGCGAACAATCGGGTCAGCGTGTCGAGCGTGCGTTCGGCGGCGCTCCTTGCCTCTATCGCTACCTGTCGCGCTTTCGTCCGCACGACACCATCGACATAGTCGCGGCCACACGTGTCGCAGAGTCCAGGACCGCGGCACTTGTCGGGATCGTCGGTGCAGCCGCGCGTGACCGCCGCCTCGACGGCGTCGCGATCACCCGCGGCGATGCGGATCGCCTCGTACTCATTCAGGAGGCGCGGCCAGTCTCGCATCTCCATGCGCCGCGCGTTTTGAGTCGTTCGCGGTTTTGCCTTGTGGACGGCGTCGACGAGCTCCTCACGCTCGCTGGTGAGCCGGTTTCCAGCCATCGCGCCGTTGACGACAACGCCACCCAGATCGCCGCGCTCGAAGTGATCGTTCAAGAACTGCTCGGCGGCGGTCTGCACGCGCGTGAACCCGGCCGGCGTCAGATGCTCGTCGTCGAACAGCAGGACGAACACGGCGCGCGGCCGAGCGGCGCCGGCGGACGCCCGCGGAACGACTGGCACAAACGCGGCGTAGCGGCGGCCCTCGGCGACGCGCAGATAGAACGTCGCGAGTGGCTGCGGCTTTCCGTCTTCCAGCACCTCGAAATCGCCGATCGCGAGATCGCTGACGAACCGGCCGTCGGCGTCTTCGACAACGGCGTCGACTTCGACGAGATCCGCGAGGGCGCGGAATCTCGGGACAGGCTGTTCGGCCGCGGCCACGGCGGCCGCGACACCAATCGTCGCGCCGATTGCCCATCGCTGCGGGAGCATCGCGGTCATGTCGGGGTTGACGGGCTCCGCTACCTGACGACGTCGACGAGATTCAGCGTGTACTTCTTCTTGTCTGGTTTCTCGAGGTACGCGATTCGCAAGCCGTCGTTCGACCAGGCGGGCAGCAGCGATTGCCGCGTGTCGGGGACGATTTTCTTGCCCCCGCGCACGTCGAGCAGCACGAGACGTCCGTCTTTGTTCGAGAAAGCGAGCGCCATTCGATCCGCCGGCGCCCATCCGAAAGTCAATCCAGGGATGACCGGCGTGTTGGTCCACTCGCCGAGCACCTCGCCGTGCCATCGCAGGGTGTAGATGCTGGCGGTCTGCGCCTGCAGGGCGGCGCCGACGGCGTCACCGATGGTGGTGCCGGCACTCGGATCGGCCGCGCCGCCGCGCGCGAGCGCGCCGCCCATCGGCGCGGCGACGCTCCTGATCGTTTCGGTGCGATGGTCGACCGCAATCCGATCGCCGGGCGTGCCGGGCGGCGCCTGCGCCGACTTCCAACGCCAGTAATCGGCTGCCCACGCCGGCTCGCCGTCAGTCCCGTTCAGCTTCGCCGAATCGAGCGTCACCAGGAAATGACGAGCGCCACTCGGATTGCCCGCCTTGTCGCGCTCGATCGTCTGCAGGTACAGCTGTGTGCCGTCGGGCGACCACGCGAGCCGCCACGGCTCGCCTTTGAGCTTCCCGCTCTCGATTTCCAGCACGGTGCGGACTGGCGACAGCGCGACGCGCGGCGCGTCGGCGGCGTTGGGCGCAGATGCCTGCGCCAAGAGGAACCAAATCAACAGCAGCACCATAGGGCGGCTCCGCGTCGCGCGCTATGGCCGCGGCACGCGCGACAGTTTATCGGCGAGTTCGGGCGAATCGGGCACGGCCGCCAGGCCGGCGCGAAGCGCCTGCGCGGCGAGTGCCGGCTGCGACAATTCGAGATACAGATCCGCCAGTGCGAGATGCGCTGGCACGAGCGACGGATCCAAATACGCGGCGTTTCGCCACGCCGTCACCGCGTCGCGATGCCGATCGAGGGCGCGAGCCGCCCAGCCAATCAGGAACGCCACGCGGGCGTTCTGGGGATCGCGATCGCGCGCGGCAGTGAGCGCCTCCAGCGCCTTCTCGTATTCTCCGCGCGCGAACAGCACGAGACCGCGAACCGCGATCGCGGCAGGCGATGTCCGCTCGAGAGGAACTGCTCGCTCCACGGCTTCCCAGTCGCCGGCTATTGCCGCGTCGGCGGCTTTCGAGAGCTCGGGTGTTTGCTGGCGCAAGGTCGCGACGAACGCCCGGGTCACGTCGCCGCGCAGAACTTCTCGCGGATCGATCGACGATTGCGCCGCGTCGGCGTCTCCCGCCGCGACGGCCGGCGCGCCGCCTGGACGAACCTCGACGTCGCGCCGCAGCTCGGCGACCGTCTCGCCGTTCGAGTCTTTCACTCGCGCCGTCACGACGTACGGGCCCGGCGCCACGTCGTCGAGAGAGAGCATGACGTCTGCCGTCTGGCTGACGCCGATCGCCGCTGGTTTCACCGGGGTGAGGCTCGCGATTGTCGACGACACCGGGGCGTCCGCGCCCACAGCCGCGAGGGTCAGCGCCACACTCGCGCGATCGACGTCGGCCGCGCTGCGCCCATAAAGCTCGACAACGCCACTCAAGACATCGGCCGCGTACGCCGTGGCATGCACCGGCAGCCTGCCGGCGCTACGGGTCGAGTTGAGAATGAGATCACCCGCGGTCAGACCTCGACCGCCGAACGAGCGCACCTCGAATCGCCGGTCGGCGCTGCCGACGCCTCCGCCCGGTTCGCGCACGACCACGCGCATCAGACAGTCGCCCGGCGGGACGCCGAACTGCACGAGGTAGGTCGCCATGCCGGTCGCCGCTCCCGCGCTCGTCGCCCGGGGCAAGCGAATCGTGTCGGTTCCGCTCGCCACGATGCGGCCGTCGTCGACCCGTTTGGCCGCGAACACGACGTCGGCCGATCCGTGACCCTCTCGCGAGACCGGCAGCTCGGCGGACAGGCTCAACACCACGTTTGCGTATCCGGGCGTCTCGCTGGCCAGCACGTACGTCGTGTAGTCGATCGGAATCCCCTGCAGCGGATACGGCGCCGCGAGCGCTGCGTCGATCGCCAGCCGGCGATCGAGCGGTTTGTCGGCCGACAGCGAGTAACCGGTGCGCGTGCTCACGTGCGCACCCGGCCGTTTGACCGCCACGTGAACGTGTCGATAGGTATTCGGCTTGTTGCGGGCGCCGGCAGCCGGCTCGAAGCCGACGAGGTAATAGTCCTGCGAGGTGTCCCCGATGCGCTGAAGCGTGCTGGCGAGGCGCTGGTTCGCGTCGGTGACGAGCTCGCCGTCGGTGCCCTGCGCCAGCGCGCCGAGCGGCTCGATGCGGCTTTGAATCTCCTGAAACTGATCGCCGCCGGTCGGCGCACCGGCAGCCGGCTCGTTCATTCGCGAATTCAGGTCGAGACTGTACACGACGCTGTAGGACTGCGCCGCAGCGGCGGCCACTTCGTCCAGCTCGCGCGTCACGTGATCGGTGAAGAAACCTTCCGAGAAGAGCAGGACGGCCTTGCGTCCTTCGTACAGTTTCAGCGTGTGGAGCAGATCGGCGAGCCGCAACAGAAACTGTCGCGCATCCTCGTCCGCCTTGCGGACGATCCGGCCTGCGTCTTCTCGAACCAATTGTCGGAACACTCGGGGGTCGTCGCCGCTGGCGCGCGCCACGTCGCTCGTCACGTCGCGCAGCGCGGCGGCATTCGAGTAGCCGCCGACGATGCGCGACAGCATCAGATCGTCGCCGCGCGCGATTTGATATGCCTCGTACACGCTCATCGACCCGAGCACGCCGAGGCCGACGCGGGTGAGCGATCCGGTGACTTTGTCGAGTGCGGCGACGGCTTTCTCGGTGTTGCCGGAGAAATAAAGCGATGCGCCCGGACCCGGCAGGGCATAAATGGCCACGCGGTCTTCCGGCCTGAGGCGCGCCCGCAAGAATGCCTGCGCGGCGCTGCGTGCGCGCATCTCGTTGCCCGCCGTGATGTGGTGCGAGTCGAACACGAGGACGTACAGGTGGCCGCGCGGCGCGCCGCGGTTGGTCGAGACTTCACTGGCGATGGTCCGTTGTGCCGCTTCGGCGTAGGTCCGCCCTCGCGGCTCTTCGATGTGCTGGAACTGCAGAATCGGGCGGACTCGACCGTCCTCGGAGATCTGCAGCTCGCTCGGAGCGATGTCAGTGATCGGCCGGCCATCGTCGTCGGTAATGCGGACGTCGAGACGGACCAGCTCGACGCCACTCTTGAACAACGAGGGCCGCGGCGATGTCTGTGCGTGCAAGGCGGTGGTCGCGAGAACCGAGACCGCGAGCCTGATCGGCCACCTCATGAATGTTTCCTGGAGCGAGCCGAATCTTACCATCAGCGGCGACGCGCCAGCAGGGCACGGATTCGCTCGATGTCGGGTTGATAGAAGGCGGCCGGCGCCTCTCGCGCGAAGCGCTCGAGATACGGCCTCGCCTCGTCCATGCGACCGTCGTTGACGAGCTCGGTCGCAAGATCGTACAGGGCGTCGTAATTGCCGGCATCGAGCTCGACGGCGCGGCGCCACTGGTCGATGGCCTCACGTCGGCGTCCCGACTTCAGCTCGGCGGCTCCCAGCCCTGTGTGTGCGCCTGCGGATTTCGGGTCCGCCGCCAGCGCACGCGTGAATGCGTCGCGCGCCGCTGCGAGGTCGCCGCGCTGCAGATGGACGGCACCGATGTTCTGCAGCGCGAGTGCGTTCGAGGGATGAATGTCGAGGACGCGCGAAAAGATCTGGAGCGCGCGCGCCGCCTCGCCGGCGCGTGCATGCGCGATCCCGAGCGCGTTCAGCGCATCGATGTCCGGCTGAGCCTTGCGTTCGATCGGCGCCAGCAGCGGAACGGCTTCGCGCGCGTTGCCCGTCTCGGCGAGGTAAATGCCGAGCTGCGTCCGGATTTCGTCCGTCCGCAGACCCGATTGCCACGCAGATTTCAGCGTCGAGATCGCTTCACCCGGCCGTCCAAGCTTCCAGTACAGATACGCGAGGTGGAGCGAGGCAATCGGCATGTCGGGACGCCGCTCGATGATCTCGACGTACGCCGGCAGCGCCTCGCCGAAGCGCTGCGCCTCGACGAGCTCGATCGCGCGGTGCATCGCCTGATCCAAATCGACGAGCTGTTTGGGGTCGTCGCGCTCGGTGTAGCGAACGCGCGATGGCGCTTGGCCCGACACATAGCCCAGCGCGCGGAGTCTTCCAGCCGTTTCAGGATCTTCGGTGGCGCGTTGCCCGGGCAGCACCGCGCGAAACGCCTCGAGACGCGCCGAAAGCACACGTGACCGCTCCGGGCGCGAGCGTGCGAGATTCGCCTGCTCCTGTGGATCGCTGGCGAGGTCATACAGCTCCGGGATCGGCAGGTCGATGTACTTCTCTCGGCCCATCAGCAGACCGCGCAGCGGCGCCCAGCCTCGATTGAGCGACGTCGACATCGATTCGAAGTACGACGCGATACCGTCGCCCTCGATGTCGGACGCGCCGTTTGCCGCGGCGATCAGGGATCGACCGGGCAGATCGACTGGCATCGCGGCGCCGAGCGCCGCCAACACCGTCGGCACGATGTCGATGTGACGCACGGGAGCCGGCGAAACCACGCCGCCCCCGACAGCGGCTCCAGGGTGGAGCTGCGCCACGATCAGCGGGATATGCAGCGTCGCCTCGTACGCAAACAAGCCGTGCGTCTGTTCCCCGTGGTCGCCGAGCGCCTCGCCGTGGTCGCCGGTGACGATGACCAATGTCGGGCGAGACGAGGCGCGCACCCGCTGGAGCAGCGGGCCGAGCGCGGTGTCGGTGAAGGCGACCTCGCCGGGGTACGGATCGCCGGGATACTCGTCGGCAAACGGCGCCGGCGGCCGGTACGGCGCATGGGGATCATAGACGTGCACCCAGACGAACCAGCGGTCGCGCTGGCGACCGATCCAATCTTCGGCCGGCGCGACGACCGCGTCGGCGCGGCGCTCGGCGATCGCGAAGTCGGACGCCTCGTGCGCCTCGCCGAACCGATCGTCGTAGACGTCGAACCCATTCGACAAGCCGAACCGGGCCGATACGGGAAACGCGCCGACGAACGCGCCCGTTGCAAACCCGAGCGCCTTGAGACGCGTCGCCAAGGTCGCCGTCGTTCTGGGAAGGCGATACCCGCTGTTGTCGCGAACGCCGTGCACGAATGGAAATTCACCGGTCAGGATCGACGCATGCGACGGCAGGGTCATCACGGTGTGCGCATGCGCGAACGTGAAACGGACGCCTTCCTCCGCCAGCCGATCCAGATTCGGCGTGCGCGCGCGACCGCCGTCGCACGACAGCACGTCGCCGCGAAGCGTGTCGATGGTGACGAGCAACACGTTCTGGTCTGCGGCGGTGGTGAGGTGAGCGGTGCGCGAGCCGCGCATGCGCGGGACGAAGGCCAGAAGTCCGACGAGCACGACGGCGGCGACGATCGACACCACGAGCGCGATTCGCGTGCCGTCGCGCCTGGAGGCGGACGCCGGTGGCGCCGGTCGTGGCGGGCGCGTCCTGGCCATGGAATGCGGCGGGCCGGCTACCGGTCGAGCCGCTTCAACGTCGGATCACCTTGGAACTGTCGCCGCGCCGCGCTCCGCAGCGCCTCGGCCCGCGTCGGCTCGCCGAAGATCTTCCAGAGCCGGGTGGCGAGTGCATACGCTTCGGGCGTCGGCGTGGACGTCAGCATCGCGGCGATCGTTCGCTCCGCGTCGGTGTCGCGGCGGCTGGCGCGGTACAACACCGCGAGGCCGGCGCGCGCGCGCAACTCTTGCGGGAAGAGCCGGATCTCGGCCTTGAATTCCTCTTCGGCTTCGGCGTATCGCTGGAGCTGTGCGAGCGCGTCAGCGGTGTAGTAGTGCAGCTCCGTGAGCTGCATGGTCGTGCCGGCCAACTGGCGCTCGGCCTCGCGAAAGAACGGGATCGCATCGGCGAACTTGCCTTGGTTGTAGCGGATGAGTCCTTCGATGTAGGTCGGCAGCGGCATCGACGGATCCGCGTCGTGCGCGAGCGCGGCTTCGCGTCTCGCCTCTCGGTCGTCTTTGCGGGCGATCGCGATTTTGGCGAGCACTTCGTGCGCGGTCGCCCGTGCGCGCGGGTCCTTCAACGTCGACGCCTGCTTGGCGGCGAGCCTGGCCTGCTGCGCGGCGTCGTCGACCTTGCCGAGACGGAACAACGTCGAGGCGGCCGCGACTCGGGCGCTGATGTCGCGAGGCGTGAGGGCCGCGGATCGCTTGAACGCCTCCACGGCTTCTTCAGGACGTCCGGCGCGCGTCAGGACGTTCGCCAGGTTCTGCCAGACATCGGCCATGCCTGGATTGGCGGCGGCAATCTTCTGAAGCAGCTCGATCGCTTCGGCGAATCTGTGCTCGCCGGTCAGATCGGCCGATCGACGGTAGTCTTCGAGCACCGCGATCTTGTCTTTCGGATCCGGCAGCGTGTCGCCGCTCGCCGTCGAGACGTCGGTCTGTGCGCCCACATAGCCGAGCGCCTGGAGCCGCTCGCGCGCATCGGCCGCCACCGCCGCCGGCGCACGGACGTCGCTCCCCGCCACGAGGCGATCGAGCGCGCTGCGCAGCGCCTGGCGCGTCTGCGCGCGGTCGGCGGCGATGTTGGTGCGCTCGTGCGGATCGCCCACCAGATCGTAGAGCTCCTCGCGCGGCGCCTTGATGTAACGGTACCGCGCGTCGGTGAGCGCGGTCAGCTCGCTCCACCCGAAATGATAGCGTCCGTACAGGGCCTCGGAGTAAATCGCCTGTTCGGGAATTCGACCGGAGCTGTCGAGCAACGGACAAAGCGATCGTCCTCGCAGTCCGGCCGGCAGCGGTGCATGGACGCGCTCGAGCAGGGTCGGCACCAGATCGACGTGTTGCACCGCGACACGGACGCGCCGGCCGGCGCCGGCATTCTCCGGCTGCTTGATGATCAGGGGGACGCGTATGGCTTCGTCGTATAGGAACAAGCCATGTTCCTGCTCGCCATGGTCTCCCAGCCCCTCGCCGTGATCCGAGAGGAGCACGATCGTCGATCGATCATAGAGCCCGCGCGCCTTCAGAAATCGCACGAGGCGGCCGACGATCTCATCGCTGTACGCGATTTCGCCGTCGTACGGCAGGTATTCGGAGAATCGAGGCGGCGGTGTGTACGGCTTGTGCGGCTCGTAGAGATGCAGGAACAGAAACACGGACGGCGACCGCTTCTGGTCGAGCCACCGCTCGGCGATGGCTTCCGACTCCGCGCCGTCACGCTGCACCTGACCGATGCCGAGCTCGGGCGAGCTCGCCGGCATCGTGCTGTCGAAGAAACCGAACCCCTTGTTGATGCCGGTTTCCTTCCGCAGCACGTACGCCGACACGATGCCGCCGGTAGCGTAGCCGCGCTCCTCGAGCATCGTCGCCAACAGCCGTTCGTCGGGATTGACGACGAATCCGGCGTTGTCGCGCACGCCGGTGTCGAACGGCAGCCGCCCCGAGAACAGCGAGACGTGCGCGGGCAGCGTCTGCGGGGCGTGTGAGTACGCCCGCTCGAAGACGATGCCGTCCGCAGCGAGCGCATCGATCGCGGGCGTGCGGACTTTCGTGTAGCCGTACGCCGGCAGGTGATCGGCGCGGAGCGTGTCGATAGAAATCAACACGATCGGTCCATCGCCCGCCGGCGCGCCCGGTGCCTTGAAGCGTCCGCACGCGGCCGCAAGGACGGTCAAACCGATGACGCCAAGAGTGAGAATTGAACGAATGCGATGAACGACGGAGTCCGCGGACAATGCTCGTCGATCGTAGCACGCACGCGCGCGGCCTCTGTAGACGCCTCATCTGTTTTCTGGCACCATCGGCCCCGTAATAAACGTCATGAACGTCATGAGCGGCATCCTGCGTTGTGGGTTGATCGCGCTGGCGGCGTTGATCATCGTCGCGCGCGGGGCGGCAGCGCAGGTGTTCACCGGCCGCATCGACGTCACGATCGAGGACGCGAGCGGCGGACGCGTTCCCGGTGTCACCGTGGAGCTCGCCGGCCCCATCGCACAACTACAGATTGCGGACGCTGAGGGACAGGCGCACTTCCTCAATCTTCCTGTCGGGACGTACACGCTCAAAGCGTCGCTGCCGGGCTTCAATCCCTACACGAATTCACAGGTGGAAGTCGCCGCCGGCGCCGCGACGCCGCTCACCATCAGGCTCACGGCGGCGGGCACCGCGGAAACCGTCACGGTCGTTGCGGCGACGTCCGTCATCGATCTCAGCCGCGAGACCACGACGACGCAGATTCCGCTCGAAGAGCTGCAGAACATTCCGACCGCACGCGATCCATGGGTGATCCTGCAGACGGTTCCGACGATTTACGTCGATCGCGTCAACGTCGGCGGCTCCGAGTCGGGGCAGCAATCGCTGTACATCGGCAAGGGCGCGCCGTTCAGCGACAACACCTGGAACCTCGACGGCGTGCCCATCACCGACATGGCCTCGACCGGATCGAGCCCGACCCACTACGACTTCGACATGTTCAAGGCGATCGCCATCACCAGCGGCGGCGCCGACGCGCAGAACCCCACGCCCGGCGTGCAGCTCAATCTGATGCTCAAGAAGGGCGCGAACACGCCGCACTGGAACGCGCGGTTCTATCTCGAGAACGAACGGCTCCAGAGCTCGAACATTCCCGCCGATCTGGTGGCGACACTCGGCGGCGCTGGAACAAAAGGAAACCGGATCGATCGGCTGACCGACTACGGCGTCGAGCTGGGTGGTCCGATTCTGCGGGATTACTGGTGGGGATGGTTCTCGCTGGCCAGGACGAATGTGCGCCAGTTGACGCTCACCAGCCAGCTCGATGAGACGACGCTCAAGAACAACGCCGTCAAGATGGATGGTCAACTGCGGCCGGGCCTCAGGGGTAGCTTTGCATTTCTTCAAGGCAGCCGGATCAAGAACGGGCGCGATGTCAGTCCGACGCGGCCGATCGAGACGGCGTGGAACGAAGACAGTCCGATCGACTACTACAAGGGCGAGGCCGACCTCGTCGTCCGTAACTTCGTCGCGTCCGGACGTGTCGCGTACATCGCGGCCCGCAGCGACCTGGTGCCAATTGGCGGTCTCGACAAGAACATGTTCCAGGACGACTCGCTCACCTGGCACAACACGTACTTTCTCCAGAAGACCGACAGACCGCAGCGCTATGCGGGCGGCGACGCGAACTACTTCATCGGCAGGCACGAGCTGAAGTTCGGATATTCCTGGCGCAGGACGCCGGTGTCGTCGTTGACGCTCGTGCCGGGCAATCGCATCATCACGTATTGGAACCGGTACCCTCGTTTACAGGCGGTGGCGCAACACGACTACGCGCTGAATGCGGTTGGCCGTTACATGAACGGGTTCGTCACCGACACGATCTCCGCGGGTCGCATGACGCTCATCGTCGGCGTGCGGCACGACCGTCAGACCTCGTCGCTGTCCGAGACGTTCGTGCCGGCGGTGTCGAATTTTCCGTTGCTGCCCGCCGTCACCGCCAAGCCTGTCGACGATGCCTACGCGTTCAGGGACACCACGCCGCGCATCGGCGTTACCTATGCGCTCGGCGAGGCGCGCAAGACGGTCGTTCGCGGGAGCTACGCGATGTTTGCATCGCAGTTGCCGGCCAACGCGGCGTCGTTCATCTCGCCGATTCAACCGCAAACCTACGTTTACTACAACGCTGTCGACAACAACGGCAACGGCGTCGCCGACTTGAACGAAATCGAATTCGCCGCCGGCGTCAAGGGATCGTCGAACATCGATCTCTCGCGTCCCGGCGTGTTCGTGACGGCGAATCGCATCGGTGCGATCCGCGCGCCACGCACGCGCGAGATCCTCGTCGGCGTCGACCATGAATTCGTTGCGCACTTGGCTGCAAACGCCAGCGTGACGTACCGCTACACGGACAACGTCCTGTGGCATCCGCCGATTGGCGCCCGGCCTGCCGATTACCGGCAGACGGGCGTGTTCACCGGAACGTTTCCGGAGGTCGGATCGGTCGCGGTGCCGGTGTTCGGGATCACCACGACGCAAATCGGGCGGGAGGCGCGCACCCGCGATGGATACCACAGGCGCTATCTCGCGTTCGAGGCGAACGTGGCGAAGAGGATGTCGCGCCGCTGGATGAGCCGCGTGGGGTTCGCCTCGGCAGTATGGAACGAATACTTCGACGATCCGTCGAGGTCGATTCTCGATCCGACGCGAACGCCGACCGCATCGGATCAGTTCGCCAGCTTCACCGAGTCTGGGCCGCTGACGGACGGTGGGCCGATCGTTGCGCCCGCCGCGGGCAGCGGCAAGACGGGCATCTACATGCTGGCGCCGAAGTATCAGATCACAGCCAGCGGCGTTTATCAGGGTCCGGCCAACGTCAACTTCGCAGCCAACGTCGTCGTGCGCGAGGGTTACGGCGAGCCCTTCTTTCGTAGTCGCGTGCCGGCGGCGGATTCGCTCGTGCCGACGAAGACCGTGTTGCTCGTCAATGCGCCGGACCAATTCCGGCTCGCCTCCGTCAAGTTGCTCGATGTCCGAGTGGAAAAGCTGTTCAGGTTCACGAACGCGAACATCGCGATCGACTTCGATGTGTTCAACCTGTTCAACAACGCGACGGTCCTCGGCGGGCAATATGACGCGCGCTCGACGGCCTTCGGTCAACCGTTGGAAATGCTCAACCCGCGCATCGCGCGTCTCGGCGTGCGCTTCTTTTACTAAGACAGAACTGGCGCAGGGCGGAGCCGCTCGGCTCCTGCAGACTCCATCCATCGGACCCTGAAGGCTTCGCCGTCGGGGTGCTTTTGACAGCGCAGGTCGGGTCACGTGTCGATTTGTTGGACTATCGTTGTCGAATACGTCGCTCAGTCCGTACGTACGACGTTACGGGGCTGCCACTCTCCGTCGTAATAAACGTGCCCCAAGACGCCCTATTCGAGCATCACCTCGGAGTGACCCCCTCAAACGATCGGTTCGACGCGCCGACGCCCGATCGCGCGCTCCGCGCGTGGAGATCTCATCCCGTCGGGGCGATCGCCGCCGGCGAGGCCGTGTTACGGTAGCGCCTGAGCGCGCCGCGGGGCGGACACGCAGGTCCGCCCCTACGATCTTGTCCTTGTCGAAGGGCGAGCTCAGCGGTTGATGTGTTGGAGAAGCGCGGTGACGTCGCGAATTTCTTTCGCGTAGAGCGCGGGCGGCGCCGCGCGCACGAATTGCTCGAGATAGGGCCGCGCCGCGGCGGATTCGCGGTCGCCCGCGAGCGTGGTGGCGAGGTTGTAGAGCGCGTCGTAGTTGGTCGGATCGAGCTCGACCGCCTTCTTCCACGCGTCGACCGCCGTTCGGCGATCGCCGCGCTTCATGGCGACGACGCCGAGGCCCGCGTGCGCCTGCGACGAACCGGGATCGAGACGAACCGCGCGCTCGAAGCGAAGGCCGGCGCTGCCGAAGTCGCCGCGCTCCAGATCGAGCGTCGCGAGGTTTTCGATCGCCATTCCGCTCTCGGCATTGATCGACAGCATGCGTAGGAATAGGCGCCGCGCTTCATTCGTTCGCCCCATGCGCGCGTACGCGATGCCGAGCGCGTTCAACGCGTCGAGATCCGGCGCGGCCCCCGTGGCGACCGGCTCGAGCAGGCGCACCGCCTCATCGGCATGGCCGCTCTCCGCCAGGTACGTCCCGAGCTGCGTCGTCAGCTCGCCGTGCACCACGCCGGCGCGGAGCGCCTGCTGCAGCACGCCAACCGCTGCGCCGACGTCGCCGCTCTCCCACGCGACGAACGCGAGATGGCGGTACGCGATCGACATGTCGGGCCGCTGTTTGATCACATCCTGATAGACCTGCACCGCCTCGCCGAAGCGGCGTGCGACATACAGCGCGACACCGCGATGAATGGCCTGGTCGAGCGCGATGAGCCGTTTGGGATCGTCGGCGTCGGTGTAGCGCGTTTTCGCCGGCGCGCTGCCGCTGACGTAGCCGAGCGCGCGCAGGCGCGCGAGCGCGTCCGCGTCCTCGACTCGGCGCTGGCCCGGAAGCGGCGCGCCGAAGGCGTTCAGCGCGGCGGCGAGCGTGCGATCGCGCTCGGGCGATTTCCCCGCGAGGTTCGTCTGTTCGGCGCCGTCGGCGGCGACGTCGTAGCGCTCCGGAATCGGCACGTCGATGTACTTCTCGCGATCGGCGACGATCCCGGTCAGCGGCGCCCACCCGCGGTTCAACATCGCCGACATCGACTCGAAGTACGACGGACGGCTGGACGAAGCCGCGCGCCGCTCGGCCGCTGCGAGCAATGAACGTCCCGGCAGATCGGACGGAACCGGCTGACCGATCGCATCGAGGATCGTCGGCAAAATGTCGACGTGCCGCGCGGCGGCAGGCGAGATTTCACCCGGCCCGGTGAGATTCCTTTGCGGTCTTTGCGCGCTTGGTGTTCTTCCGTCGCCGCCAAGTTCGGCGACTATCAGCGGAACGCGCAGCGTCGATTCGTACGCAAACACGCCGTGCGTCTCCTCGCCGTGATCGCCGAGTGCTTCACCATGATCCCCGGTCACGATCACGAGCGTCGGCCGATCGGCGGTGCGCACATCGTCGATGAGCGGCGAGAGCGCGGCGTCGGTGGCCGCGACCTCGCCGTCGTACGGCCGTCCGGCGTACTGCGCGTCGAACGGCGCCGGCGGATGATAGGGCGCGTGAGGATCGAAGACGTGAACCCAGGCAAACCAAGACTGCTTGTTGGGTTGCTTCGTGCGCGCGGCGATCCAGTCGCGCGCGAGCGGGACGGACGCGGACGCCGCCCGCTCCGGCATGACGAACTCCGTTGGCGCGCGCGTCTCGCCGAACCGATCGTCGTACACGTCGAAGCCCTGGTTCAGGCCGAATCGCGAATGGACGGGAAAGGCGCTCACGAACGCGCCGGTCGCGTAGCCCGCGCGTGTCAGCAGTGTGGCGATCGTCCGCGCGCCGGAGGGCAGACGGTAGCCGCTGTTGTCGCGCAGGCCGTGGCGGAACGGATACTCGCCGGTGAGAATGCTCGCGTGCGACGGCAGCGTGAGCACGGCGTGCGCGTGCGCGAAGTCGAACCGCACGCCGTCGCGGGCCAGGCGATCGAGCGCAGGCGTCGCCGCCTGACCACCATACGATCCCAGCGCATCGGCGCGCAGCGTGTCGATGGTAATCAGCAGAACGTTCTGACCGGGGATGGATCGAAGGTCGGCCTGGGCGCTGCCGCGTCGAAGGATCCACGCCGCGATGACGATCGCCGCCGTCGCCGCGACGATCCCGCCGAGCAGGAGTGAGCGTCTAGTGTCGCGCGGCGCGGGCGCCGGACTTGAGCCCGCGGGGGGCGTCCGCGAACGCGCGTCGCGCTTCCGCGCGGACGGCATCGGCCTGCTGTCGGTTTCCGAACATGGTCCACAGCCGCGCGGCGAGCGCGTAGGACTCGGGAGTGGGCGTGACGCGCAGCATGTCGCCAATCGCGCCG
>DASYQZ010000227.1:0-2545 GCA_036004865.1 Vicinamibacterales bacterium | reverse complement strand
GCCGGCACGAGACCGAAGAGCACCGCGCTCGCGACGGCGACGGCGAAGCTGAACGCCAGCGCGCGTCGATCCATCTGGAAGGTGAGCGCGATGGGCAAATCCGTTGGAATCTCGATCTGCCGGAAGAGCGTGATCCCGGCGTAGCCGATGCCGAGCCCGACGACGCCGCCCGCCGCCGCGAGGATCAGGCTTTCGGTCACCAACTGCCGCACGAGCCGTGCGCGGCCGGCGCCGATGGCGAGGCGCAGCGCCATCTCACGCGCGCGCACCGGCGCACGGCTGGTCAACAGTCCCGCGACGTTGGCGCACGCGACGAACAGCACGGCGAACGCGAGCGTCGAGAGCATCGCGATCAACGTCGCGTCCGGTGGATCCTCCGCGATGCGGGCCTGAAGCTCCGTCTGCACGGCGAGACGGCGGTTCTTGTTCGTGTCCGGATAGGCTCGCTCCAGATCCGCGGCGATGGTCGTCAGCTCCGCCTGCGCTGCAGCCTGACTGACGCCTGGTTTGAGCCGTGCCTTGAGGCGCAGATTCCGCGCGTCGCGCGCTTCGAGCGAAGCGGTCTTCGGATCGCTGAGGAGACGCGGCGACATCATCAGCGGCGCGAAGAAATCCGCGCGGACGAACTGGTCCAGGCCGGTGAATTCCGGCGGCGCCACGCCGATCACGGTGAGCTCGTGGCCGTTCAACCGCACGCGGCGGCCAAGCACGGCGGGATCGGATTGGAATTCCTGCTCCCACATCCTCCGGCCGAGCACGACCACGCCGTCGCGTCCGGGCACCTGATCTTCTTCAGCGCGGAACCCGCGTCCGATCGTGGGCTCGACGCCCATCAGCGCGAAGAGGTTCGCGCTGACCAGCGCGCCCATCTTCAGTTTGGGTGCATCCTTCGGATCGCTCGCGAAACCAACGGTGACATACGTGAAGGCCGCCAGTCCCTCGAAGCTCTTGCTGCGATCACGGATGTCGGCGTAATCGCGGTACGAGGAGACCAGAGAGCTGGCGCCGAACGCCTCGACCGAAGCCGTCGATCCCACCGTGAGCACTTCGCCCGGCCGCGCGACCGGCAGCGGCCGCAACAGCAGAGCATCGGCAAAGCTGAAGATGGCGCAGTTGGCGCCGATGCCGATCGCCAGTGACAGCACCGCGATGCTGGCGAAGCCAGGGCTGGCGGCGAGCGTGCGGCAGCCGTACCGCACGTCCTGCCAAAGGCGCTCGAGCCAGACCACGGCCCAGAAAGTGCGCTTCGTTCCCGTTTCAGGCATGTTCCTCGTAGACGAACGACCGAATCCGGTTGTTCTGCTTCCGGATCGGCCCCGGACACATGGGTCCGCCCCTACTATTCGGCCCGTAACGCCTCGAGCGGATTGAGGCGGGCGGCGCGGCGCGCCGGCAGCCAGCACGCGACGAGCGCGACACCCAGCAGCACGAGCGTCGCGGTCGCGAAGACGCCGGGATCGCGCGGGCCCACGTCGTAAAGCAGCGACTCGATCAGCCGGCTGCCGGCCAGCGCCGTGGCAAGCCCGGCCGTGATACCAGCGAGCGCGACGAGTCCGCCTTGCCAGACGATCATGCGCGCGACGCTCCGCGGTTCCGCGCCGAGCGCGAGGCGCACACCGATCTCACCAGTGCGCTGACTGACGATGTACGACATGACGCCGTAGATGCCGATCACGCCGAGCATCAGCGTGACGCCGGCGGCGATCGCGAGCAGCGCCATCGTGAATGCCATTTGCGCCGCGGCGCGATCGAGCGTGTCCTGCAGCGTGCGCACTTCCGCGAGCGCGAGGTTCACGTCGACCGCATCGACGGCGCGCCGCACGGCGGAAATGAGTCCGAGCGGCGGCGTCGCGGAGCGCACGACGTAACTCATCGCCGTGACGTTCGGCCCGACCAGCGCAATCGGCGGAATGTCGGGCCCAGCGGCGATCGACATCGGCATGTACACCGTGGGCACGCGCCTGGCCTCCGCGAGCGTCCTGGTCGGCGTGTTCGAGACGACGCCGACGATGCGGAGCCATTCGAGATTCGATCGATCTCCGGCACGCACCGGCGGTTTGTTCGACGCGATTCGCTGGTCGATCGGGTCCTGGGTCGGGAAGAAGGCGTCGACGAGCGCCTGGTTGACGACAACGTTGAGCTCACGCCGTTCGACATCGCTTCGATCGATGGTGCGACCGCGAATGAGCCGCATGCCCATCGCCTCGACGTAGCCGCCGGCGATCGCGCGGAACGACACGATCGGCCAGACCGCATCGTCCCGCTCGACACGACCCTGCACGATCATCGTGTTGCCGAACCATCGGTCCGCAAGCGGGAGCGAAGACGCGGCGGACACAGCCGTGACGCCCGGCAGCGCCGACAGTCGATCGAGGATGGCGTGATGCGCCGCGACAGCCGACGCGCGATTGGCGTACGTGCGATCCGGCAAGCCAATGCGAAAGGTCAGCGCAGACGAGGCGTCGAACCCGTGATCCCGGTCGCGCAGCTTCTGCACGCTGCGGACCATGAGCCCGGACGACACGAGCAGCACCAGCGCGAGCGC
>DASYQZ010000226.1:0-8641 GCA_036004865.1 Vicinamibacterales bacterium | reverse complement strand
ACGCGCCCTGCGGCGCCTGCACGATGATCATCAGGTAGCCCTGATCCGCCTCCGGCACGAATCCCGAGGGCACGCGCGAGTAGACCCAGTACGTCGCGCCGAGCAGCGCGACGAACACGAGCGCGACGAGCGCGCGCACGCGAATCAACCGGCGCAGCATCCGCACGAGACCTGACGTGCCGCCGTCAATCACACGATTCACGACGCGAAAGAACGCGCCTTTCGGTTTCTCCACCTTGCCGAGGAGCAGCGCCGAGAGCGCCGGCGTCAGCGTCAACGCGTTGAAGGCCGAGATGGCCATCGAGACGGCGATGGTCATGGCGAACTGCTGATACAAGCGCCCCGTCGTGCCCGGAAAGAACGCGACCGGGACGAACACCGCCGCCAGGACGAGCGCGGTCGCGATGACGGCACTCGTCACCTCGCTCATCGCCGTTGACGCCGCCTCGCTCGCCGATCGATGGAACTCGTGAATGTGGCGTTCGATGTTCTCGATGACGACGATGGCATCGTCCACGACCAGGCCGGTCGCGAGCGTGATGCCGAAGAGCGTCAGCGTGTTGATCGAGAAGCCGAAGAGTTTCACGAAGGCGAACGTGCCGATGAGCGACACCGGAATCGTAATGGCCGGAATCAGCGTCGTGCGCCAGTTCTGCAGGAACAGGAACATGACGAGCACGACGAGCGCGATGGCTTCGAGGAGCGTCGTCACGACTTCGCGGATCGATTCGGCGACGACGGTCGTCGTGTCGAACGCCACTTCGATCTTCAGTCCCGGCGGAAACCGCTTCGACAACCGGTCGATCTCGGCGGTGACGTCGCGGAACACCTGCAGCGCGTTCGCCGTCGGGAGCAGCAGCACGCCGAAGCCGACCGCGTCGCGCTGCTGGTAGCGCAGCGCGGTCGAATAGCTCTCGGCGCCGAGCTCGGTGCGGCCGACGTCCTTCACACGCACCAGCGCGCCGCCGGACGATCGTTTGAGGATGATGTTCTCGAACTGCGACGGATCGGTCAGCCGTCCCTCGGCGCGCACGCTGATCTGGAACGTCTGGCCCGCGCGCACCGGCGGTGCGCCGACCTGACCCGCGGCGACTTGCATGTTCTGTTCGCGCAGCGCCTGCACCACTTCGTCGGCCGTGACGTTTCTGCCGGCGAGCCTGTCGGGATCCAGCCAGAGGCGCATCGCGTAGCGGCCGATGCCGAACACGATCACGTCGCCGACGCCCTGGACGCGCTTCAGCTCGTCGCGGACGAAGCGGTCGAGGTAGTTGCTGACGAACAGCGGGTCGTACTCGCCGTGCTCGGCGAACGCCGCCGCGGCGAGGACGAAGTTGTTCGACACCTTCGTCACCGAGATGCCGACCTGCTTCACCTCGTTCGGCAGCAGTCCTTCGGCCTGCGAGATCCGGTTCTGCACGTCGACGGCCGCGACGTCGAGATTGCGCGTGGGATCGAAGGTGACCGTGATCGCGCACGTGCCGTCGTTGCCGCTCGTCGAGGTGATGTACTGCATCCCCTGGACGCCGTTGATCGCCTGCTCGAGCGGAATCGTCACCGCCGTCTCGACCGCCTGCGCGTTGGCGCCGTTGTAGAACGCGATCACCTGCACCTGCGGCGGGGCGAGCTCGGGGAACTGCGCGATCGGCAGCGTCGGGATGACGATGACGCCGGCGAGGATGATCACCAGCGAGCACACGCTCGCGAGGATCGGCCGGCTGATGAATCTATCAACGAACATGATCAGAGCATCTGACGATATCGCCATCGCCGTAGGGGCCGACCCATGTGTCGGCCCGGGGCGACATGTCGCCGCGGGGCGGACACGCGGGTCCGCCCCTACGATGACGTGGGTTGTATTGGGGCTCCGTCGGCCAGCTTCTGCGCGCCCGACGTCACGACGCGGTCGCCGGGCTTGATGCCCTCGAGCACCGGATAGGCGTCGCCGGAAATCGGTCCCACTTTGATGGCGCGTTGTTTCGCGATCAGCTTCCCGCCCTCGTCCTGCGCGACGAACGCGAAGAACTGACCGTTGATGCGCAGCACCGCGGTGACCGGCACGACGAGACCCTCGGCCGTCTTCCAGATGATGCGCGCGCGGACGAACTGCGACGACCGCATCGCCTCATCTGGATTCCGCACGATGCCCTTCACGAGGATCGACTGCGTCTCATTGTCGACGTGCGGCGACACGAAGCTGACCGCCGTCGTCGTCAGCGTCTGCTGACCGTCGCTGGTCAGCACACGAATCGGCAGACCGTTCTTCAGCTCGCCTGCCCGTTCGATCGGAACGTTCACGTGGATCTCCAGCAGCTCGTTCTGATCGATCGTTGTCAGCGCGCTCTGCGGCGTCACCAGATTGCCGACGCGCACCGGCACGTCGCCGATGATCCCCGCGGTCGGCGCGGTGACGGTGTAGTAGCGGAGCTGCACCTGCTGCTGCTGCACCTGCGCCTGCAGCGCCTTGAGATCCGCCTCCGCGGTGCGCAGCGCCGTCTCCGCCGCTTCGAGCTCCTGCCGGCTGATCGCGCCGGCTTTGTGGAGCTCGCTCGATCGTTGTTGTTGCTGGCGCGCGAACGCGACGCTCGCTTCCTTCGCGCTCACCTCCGCCTGCTGGCTCGCCACGGCCGCCTGCTGCCGGCGCGGATCGATCTGGAACAGCGACGCGCCGTCGCGGACGCGGTCGCCTGATTTCACGAAGATTTGCGTCACCTGCCCGTCGATCTGCGGCTGGATGGCGGTCGAGCGGAGCGACTTCAACGTCGCGACGTACTCGGTCGTGTCTTCGATGGCGGTCGGCTTCGCCGGCGCGAGCGCCACCGGCGTCGGCGGCATGGCCGGCGGACCGGCCGCGGATTGGCTGCGATTGCACGCGAGCGAGGAGAGCGCCGCGGTCAGAATGGCGCTCGAAACGATGCGGACCAACATGCCGATTGACTCTACTACTTTTTTTCACTGGCGCCGGGGCGCCGCAAAACGTTGTTCAAACGCGCGTAGCACGCGCAACGTCGACGGAGATTGCGCTGGCGTCGTAGGGTGCTTGGCGCTGGCGTCGTAGGGTGCTTGGCGCTGCGATCAGATCCGCGACGCGAGCGCCTCAGCGCCACGAAATGTCGCCGAAGGATTCGGACGGTTCACACCCGGTGAGTTCGCGCAGTACCTGAAATGGGCTCGCGCGTCGCTCATGGAGACCCAGAATCATTTGATCGACGGTCGCGATCGCGGGTATCTGGAGCCCAAAGGGTATACCCGACTCATGAACCTGGCCCGCGCCGCGCTGAAAGCGACGACAAACGTGATGCTCCAGAAACAGCGCCAAGCCGCCGTAAGACGTGCCCAACGCCAGGCACCTCCGAAGCGAACGCGCCAAGCACCCTAGAGGCGCAGCCTCCGAGCACCCTGGAGGCGAAGCGTCAAGGCACGCCTGGCGCGCGACCCGCGTCGATCCGCTCGTCGCGCTGCGCGTGGAGTGATTGGACCGCGCGATCAACTTTCGTCCTCGATCGACAGACCTGTAAGCGGCCGTGAAGCCGGGCCGTTACGTAACTGTATGTTTACCGAATGTTTTTGTGATGCCTGCACATCGCGGCGCGGCATCGCCCTTGCCTTTGGGCCAGTGACCTTTCTACAAGTGAACGGTTTTTCAACGCTCAGCCATTAAGGAGTCGGTCTGTGATTGCTGCCATGCTCTCCCGCTTCTCGCACGACCTCGCCATCGATCTCGGCACAGCGAACACCTGTGTCTTCGCGCGCGGAAGAGGCATCGTCGTCAGCGAGCCGTCGATCGTCGCGCTCAACAAAGTGAACGGCCGTATCGAAGCGGTAGGGACCGAAGCCAAGGAAATGCTCGGCCGCACCCCGGGCAACATCACCGCCATCCGGCCGATGAAGGACGGCGTCATCGCCGACTTCGAAGCCGCCGAGAAAATGCTGACGCACTTCATCCGCAAGGCGCACAAGCGCAGCGGCTGGCTACGCCCGCGCGTCATCATCGGCGTCCCGTCGGAGATCACGCAGGTCGAGCGCCGCGCCGTCAAGGACAGCGCGATGCGCGCCAAGGCGAGCGAAGTGTACCTGGTGGAGGAAGCGATGGCGGCGGCGATCGGCGCGGGCATGCCGATTACCGAGGCGTCGGGCAACATGGTGGTGGACATCGGCGGCGGCACGACCGACATCGCGGTCATCTCGCTCGCGGGCGTCGTCTACGGCAAGTCGGTCCGCGTGGCGGGCAACGAATTGGACGATGCGATCATCCAGCACGCGCGCAAGGCCCACAACCTCCTGATCGGCGAGCGCACGGCCGAGTCGATCAAGATGGAGATCGGCTCCGCGTTCCCACTCGAGAGCAAGATGACGATGGAGGTCAAGGGACGGCACATCACCGAGGGACGGCCGAAGACCGTCACGATGGACGATGAGGAAATCCGCAAGGCGCTCATCGAGCCGGTGCGCGCGATCGTTCAGGCGGTGCACGACGCGCTCGAGCGCATTCCGCCAGAGCTGTCGGCCGACATCTTCGATCGCGGGATCATCCTCACCGGCGGCGGCGCGCTGCTGAAGAACCTCGACAAGCGGCTGCGCGAAGAGACGGGTCTGCCGGTGCAGCTCGCCGAGGATCCGCTGTCGTCGGTCGTGCTCGGCGCGGGCATGATGCTGTCGGACTTCAACCTGCTCCGCCGCATCTCGCTCGAATAGTCTTCTCGTTCGACGAACATCACGAGGCGCACGAACACCTGAAAGGGTTTTCGTGCGTGTCGTGTTTCAGCGTCCCGCCTTCGTGATGGGCGTCACCGTCACGTTCCTGAACCACACGCGTTCGTGATCACCCTGGATCATGATCGGCCCCGGCTCGGTCTCGTTCGCGTCGAGCGCGCCGCCTGTAATCGCCTCGAGCACCGCGTTGTCGTGCACGCGCTGACCGTTGAGCGTCACCGTCACCCGATTTCCCACGACCACGGCTTCCATCGTCTGCCATTCGCCCTGCGGCTTGCTGGCGTTGACGCGCGGCGGTTTCCACGCGTAGATGGACATGTGCCCGTGCACGTCAGCCGGCTTGCCATAGTCGTCCAGCACCTGCAGCTCGTAGCGGCCGCGCAGGTAAATCCCGCTGTTGCTGTTCGGGCCGAGCTTGTACTCCGCCTGGATTTTGAAGTCCTTGAATTTCTCCTTCGACACGAGATTGTTGGCGTGCTCGACGTTCGTCATCACGCCGTCTTCGATCGACCAGCCCATCGGCCGCCCCACGTTCTGAACGCCGAAGGCGTTCAGCGATTTGCCGTCGAACAGCACGACGGGCGCGCCGTAGGTGTGGCTGCCGTTCGCGTTCGCGGTCTCCCAGCGCGGGGGCCGGGCGCCGGTGACGCCGACCGTCCCGGTATCCGTGGTGATCGTGCCGGTGGCTTTGACTCCGTCGGCCTTGATTCGAATCTTCGGCCCGGCGGTATTGCCGCGCCCCTGCATCTGCAACACCAGCTCGTCCCCCTCCATCCGCACGTCGCTGATGGGCACGGGACTGCCGCCCCGATTCAGAAACATCGCCGAGAGCTTGCCGTTCTCGTCCTTCACTTCGAGCCAGTAGACACGATCGGTGTTCGGCGGCGTGCCGGAGAGATTCCAGCGTCCGAGCAACGCTTTCTGGTCGGCATGCATGGTGATCGACAGCAGCGCAAGGAGCGTGACTAACGTGTGGCGTCGGCGCATTACAACCTCGCAAAGGAATGAGAGCTTCGGGATTATACGACTCTCATGTCGCGCTGCAATTGCACCCACGCAAATGCAACCACGAAAACACGAAATCACGAAACTCCACGTCCTCTCTTGTCACGCTGCCATCGCGCCCACGGAAAACTCACGAAACTCGCCTCTCACGTTCACGCTGCGATCATCGCGTCCGGCAGTAGAATCGCGAGGTGCCCCGAAACGCCGAGGTCATCCGGCAGTGGACGATCCTGCGCGAGATCGAGCAGGCGCGCGGGTCGGGGGTGACGATTGACGAGCTCGCGGCGCTCTGCGGCGTGACGACGAGGACGATCCGGCGCGATCTGCAGGCGCTCGAAGAAGCCGGCTTTCCGCTCTACGACGACAAATCAGCCGACGACGGGAGGACGCGGTGGCGCGTCAACGGTCAGGCGTTCAAGGGCCTCGCCGCGGGGCTCACGGTGTCCGAGCTGTGCGCGCTGTATTTCAGCCGCACGCTCGTCGAATCGCTCGCGGGCACGCCGTTCAAAGACGATGTCGAGCGCGCGTTCGACAAGCTGTCGGACGTGCTGACGCCGCACATGCGGGCGTTTCTCGATCAGCTTCCGCGCGTCATCGCGACCAAGCCTGATCCGCTGCGGCGGCGCGCGCCCGGCAGCGATGCGCCGCGGCAGGCTCCGCTGATTGCGCGCGCGCTCGAGGCGACGCTCTACCATCGCCAGGCCAACATCGTTTATTACTCGAAGTCGAGCGACCGGACGAAGACGTATCTGGTGCACCCGTACCGCCTCGCCTACGCGCAGGGCGGACTCTATCTGCTCGCGTACGTGCCGGAGTACAGCGAAGTCCGGACATTCGCCGTAGAGCGGCTGCACGAGATCTCGCTCCTCGAGGAGCGCTTCACACCGATAGAGGATCTTCCAGACACCGCATTCCCGCATTCGCTCGGGGTCCACTCGGGGTCCCCCGAGCGCGTCGAGATCGAGTTCCAGCCCGCGGTCGCCGACTACGTGCGCGCCCGCGAGTGGCATCCGTCGCAGCAGCTTCGCGACGCGGAGGGTGGCGGCCTGCAGATGGCGCTCGACGTGTGTCTCGACCGCGCGCTCCAGAGCTGGATCCTCAGCTTCGGCCCGTTCGCGCGCGTGATCGCGCCAAAGCGGTTAGCGAAAGAGATTGCGGAGCAGTTCCAAGAAGCGAGAGCGCAATATGTGGACAGCTAGCGCCTGCGGCTATGCCGCGCGGTCTACCGCGCGGCATCAGCGTCAGTTCGCGGCGGGGGTGCCCGCCTCCGCCAAGCCTACGGCGGGTCCACCGTAGCTCGCGCGAATTGGATGCGAGCGGAGGTGGAGGGCCCCGCCGCCAGTGCAAAAAAGATGACAAGCTACTCTGCAGGACTGAAGGCCTTCGCGACAGCCGTGATGGTGAGTGCGTCAATCCCTGGGCTCGCTGAGACAAAAGCGATCAAGGCGGGTCGCGTCGTCGATGCGTCCGGCACAGTCGTCACGAACGCCGTGATCGTGATTGACAACGATCGCATCACGTCCGTGGGCGCCGGCGCGCCGCCGGCGGGCGCCGACGTGATCGATCTCGGCCGCTACACGATCGTCCCGGGACTGATCGACGTCCACACCCACATGACCTACTACTGGGATCGCGCGCCGGGGACGCGGCCGCTCGGTCAGCCGCGCAGACCGGCGGGCGTCACGACGGTGCTCGCGGCCGAGAATGCACGGCGCACGCTCGAGACCGGGGTGACGACGATTCGCGATCTCGGGGCGTCCAACGAGGTCGACTACGCGATGCGCGATCTGATCAACATGGGCAAGATGATCGGACCGCGCATGTTCGTCGCCGGCCAGGGCCTCTCGGCCGGACGCGGCGGGCCGCCGGATCCGAACGTCTTCCGCGAACAGGCCGAGGCGCGAATCGCGGCCGGGTCGGACTGGATCAAGGTCTTCGGCTCGCGCGGCAGCTTCCAGAGCGTCGAGACAACGCAGACGGTGCCGTTCGAGGCGATGAAAGCTGTCGTCGACGCCGCGCATGCGAAGGGTCATCGCGTCGCGATTCACTCGTACGGACCATCGGGCGTGAAGGACGCCGTGCGCGCCGGCGCCGACTCGGTCGAACACGGGATCGATCTGGACGACGAGACGATCGCCGAGATGGTCAGGCGCGGCACGGTCTGGGTGCCGACGATCGATCACAATCGCTATTACGTCGACGCCAGAGACGAATACGGCTTCGCGCCGGAGACGATTCCGCCGCTGCAGGCCTACATCGAGAAAAACCTCGAATCGGCGCGGCGCGCCGTCAAAGCCGGCGTGAAGATCGCGATGGGATCCGACGCCGTCTACAGCATGTTCGGTCAGAACACGCGAGAGCTCGGCTGGTTCGTCAAGGCGGGGATGACGCCGGCGCAAGCGCTCGCCTCGGCGACGACGATTCCCGCCGCGCTCCTGGGACACGAGCGCGATCTCGGCGCCATCGCCCCCGGCTACTTCGCCGACATCGTCGCCGTCGACGGCGACCCGCTCGCCGACGTTAACATCCTCATCAACCACGTCGTCTGGGTCATGAAGGGCGGCAGTGTTGTCATCGACCGGGTCCGTTGACGTGCAGATTAACCTGTCTTCTTTTTTTCACTGGCGCTGGGGCCCTCCACCTCCGCTCGCATCCAATTCGCGCGAGCTACGGTGGACCCGCCGTAGCCTTGGCGGAGGCGGGCACCCCCAGCGCGAGCTGTCGCTGATGCCTCGCGGCGGACCGCGAGGCATGGCCGCAGGCGCTCTTTGCCTAGGGCTCGTCCTCGATCTTTCGTGCCGCAGGTTGCGCCGCCAGTGGAAAAAGTAAAAGGCTTCATGGACACTGCCCGGACAAGCCTGATGGTGGCCCTTGTCGCTTGTCTCACGGGGCCGGCATCCGCACAGACAGGTGCGATTCGCGGAAC
>DASYQZ010000225.1:0-7125 GCA_036004865.1 Vicinamibacterales bacterium | reverse complement strand
GACGACGCGCGGGGCGCCGAAGAGGAGCGAATCGTAGTCCTTCGTCGCCGCAGCCCAGACAGCTCCCGCGCGCGCCATGTGCGCCGCCTGCGCTTCGGCTTCCGACGGCGCCTGCACGATCGGGATGCCGAGCAGCCGCAGCAGCTCGCGCGCTTCGCCCGCCATCTCGCGCGTCAGCCGCGACGTCATCGTCGCCTTCGAGTACGCCGACGGAAGATCGCCGGCCGCCAGCGCCTGCGCATGCTCGTGCTCGTACCGCTCCCGGACCGCGCGGCGCGCGTCGAGCTCGGCCATCTTCAGCGCCGGCGGCGCGCCATCGAACACGAACACGAGCTTCAATCCGTAGTCGGCGATGAGCCGCGTCGTCCGATAGAAGAGCCCGGCGAGGTGAGACGTGATCCGCCCGGTCGAATCGCGGAGCGGCGTGCCGTCGCGAAGCCGGATGAGCGCGAGAAACTGATACAGCTCGCCGTGAGCGTCGACCGCCAGCCGCGCGCCGCGGAGATCGTCGAGCGAGAGCGTCTGCTTGACGATGATCGGCGTGAGGAGGACGCCCACGGACGCGATCTATTTCCCGTCGATGCTGAAGGCGTAGAACTTGTTGTTCCCGACACCGCCCGTGCGCGCGTAGCCCGTGCCCCAGTAGACCGTTCCGTCGACTACCGCCGGTCCGGAGACGACTGAACCGCCTGCGATGAATCTCCAGAGGATCGTCCCGCTGGCGGCGTCGAGCGCGTACAGCTGTTCGCCGACGTGCTGCATCGATCCGGCGTACAGGACGCCATTCGCGATCGTCAGCGCCATCCCGTGCGCGAGCACGGGGCTCGTGCGTGAGATCGAGCCGGCAATGCCGTTGTAGGTCGACATCGCGTTGGACCACAACACGGCGCCGGTCTCGGCGTCGAGCTTCCAGAGCATCCCGCCCCAGTCGGGGAAGAACACGGCCCGTCCCTCGCCTCGGTGTCCGTGGCCGCGATCGTGTTCACGATGGTCGTCGTCCTCGTCTTCGCTGGTGGCGACGCCACGGCTCACGGCGGGCGTCGCCGAGACATCGCCGAGCGTCGTGAACACCCATTTCGTCTGGAGGCGCGCGACGTTCTTCGCGCCGATCTCTTCTTCGAGGGGCTGGCTGCGGGAGTTCCGGATGTCGTGGCCGATCATCCTCCAGCGGGATTTGTTGTGCGACTCGCGGGCGCTGGCTGACCATACGCCGGCCGTCGCCACCGCGATCGCAAGAGCAAGGGCAAAGAGACGCATTGTGCTCCTCCTCACGCTCGGTCGCTGCCGTGTGGCATGACGCGTTTCGTGCGCCTCAGCGTAAGCCGCAATCGCAGTCCACGACACACCGGCTTTCACAGCATGTGCGCGCTACCCTCGTCCGAGCACGTTGCCGCCGTATCGCACCACCTTGAAACTGCCGGCCAGGGCGAGCAGCGCGCATCCAGCGATCAACGCGGCCGGCGCCGTCGCCGCGCCGGTTTCGCGGATCAGCGTCGTGGCCACGAGCGGCGACATGCCGCTGAAGATCGTGAAGCTGATGTTGAACACCAGCGCCACGCCGGAAAAGCGGATGCGCGTGGGAAAGAGATCTGTCAGCAGGACCGCAAACGAGCCGTTGAGGAACCCGCCGCACAGTCCGGCGATCACGAGCAGCAGCGTCAAGTTCACCGCATGGGTCGCGAGCGCCTGATAAAACGGATACGCGAACAGCAGCAGCAGTACCGCGCCCACTCGCAGTAACAAACGCGGGGCCACGCGGTCGCCTATCCACCCGATGACAAAAATTCCCGCGGCATGAGCCGTGACACCCATCGTCTGCGAGAGCACGGCCTGCCGCGGATCGTACCGAAGCACCGCGGACAGGTACGCCGGCAGATGTGAGAAGAACAGACCGGTGAAGCAGGCGGTTCCGGCCAGCAGAATGCAACCGACCAGGACGTGCCTGCTGTGCGTGCGCAGCAGCTCGCGAAAGGGCCGACGCAGCGCGAGCGCGCGCATGCGCGCAAACTCCGGCGACTCCTCGAGCGATCGGCGGAGGATGAACGTCAGCACGCCGCCGAGACCGCCGAGGATGAACGCGATGCGCCAGCCGTAGAGCGGCACGCTTGCCGGATCCAGCAGCGCGCGAACCGTCAGGCTCACACCCGTCGCGACCGCCACGCCCATCGTCACGCACGCGAAGACGACGCCGCAGACGAGCGGCGCCATGCGCGGCGCCGTTTCGACGACATAGGTGAGCGCGCCCGGCAGCTCTCCGCCGAGACAGAATCCCTGAATCAGCCGCAGCAGCACCATGAGCGCGCTCGCGGCGACACCCCACTGCGCGTACGAAGGCACGAGGCCCATGCCGAACGTGGCGCCCGACATCACGAACACCGACCAGAGGAACACCCGGCGTCTGCCGTACCGATCGCCGTAGTGGCTGAGGACGATGCCGCCGACCGGGCGCGCGAGGTAGCCGGTGGCGAACGCGGCAAACGAGGCCATCAGCGACACGATCGGCGACGTGCTGGGAAAGATCGCGTCGGCGATGTCCTTGGCGAAGATGCCGAAGATGACGAAGTCGTAGAACTCCAGCGTGCCGCCGAGACTCGCGAGCAGGACGATGCGCCAGCCCGCCGCAGTCATCCGATCGCGCGATGGTGCGACCGCGGCGCCGGAGACGACCGGTTCCGTCATGAAGACAGATTGTAGGGTAGCCCCGGACCTGGACCATTTGTGAACGGTGACTCAGCGTCGGACGGGCGATCTTTTGCATCTGCCAGCGACAAGCGGATCACGCGTCGGCGCCAAACGATCCGAGAACAGCTCGACCGTCTTACGGCAGCAGAAAGGCGTTACTTCGCGCGTAAGGTCAGCGCGACCATCATGACGTCCTGCGAACGGCATTCCGACAAAGCGTCGTAAGCACGCGGCAACCTGCGTTGTGAACTTTCTTATCGCAGGCGAGTGGCGGTGGCGCGCCTATTTCAAGCCTAGTTTCCTGCCGGCAGCCAGGAGCGCGATCGATTCGCGGATCCGCTTCTCCCGCGTTTCCGGCCGCTTCGCGATGTGAATCCACACGACGAAGTGACGGCGGTACGTCGGCGCCAGATCCTGAAAGACGCGCCAGGCTTTCGGGTTCGCCTTCAGCGCGGTCGCGATGTAGGCCGGCAGATCGGGAATGGCCGGCTTCGCCGCGTAGCGGTTGCCGGTGGGCGCCGCCGCGAGTCCGGCCTCCGTGAGGAGGCGGGCCGCTTTCAGATCCGCCCAGCGTTTGCGATTGAGGTCCGACCACTTGCTCGTCGGCTTGCGGGGCGTGAACTTGAGGGCGTAGCGATCGTCGTCGAGGCGTTTGATCAGGCTGTCGATCCACCCGAAGCAGAGCGCCTCGCGCACGGAATCCTCGTACGGAATCGACTTCACGCCCGTGTGGCCCTTGTGGAACACGAGCCAGATCCCGGGGCTCGACGCGTGATGCTTTCCGAGCCACGCGCGCCACTCCCGGCGGTTCCGAATGTCGAGCGTCGGAAGCTCCTTCATGGCGCGCCAGTGTAGCGCGGAAGCCCCCGGGGACATGTCGCTTGACATGCTACGAACGTAGCAGTATGCTCCTGCCGTAGCACACATCACAGGAGGACTGCGGCCGATGCCCATCCGGCGCCCCGAGAAGCTGCCCCGGCGTGAACGCGAAATCATGGACGTGCTCTACGCCTCCGATGGCCACGCTTCGGTGGAAGACATCCGCGCGCGCCTCGCGGACCCGCCCAGCTATTCCGCGGTGCGGGCGATGCTCGCCAAGCTGGAGACGAAGGGCTACGTGCGGCACCGCGAGGAAGGGCTCCGATACGTCTACGCGCCGACCACGCCGCGCACGACCGCGCGGCGCGACGCCCTTCACAACATGGTGCGGGTGTTCTTCAGTGGATCGCCGAGTGAGACGGCGGCGGCGCTTCTCAAGCAGGAGCGCTGGTCCGACACCGAGCTCGATGCGCTCAGCGCCGAGATCGAACGGGTTCGCAAAGAGAAGAAGCGGCCATGATGCAGATCTTTTCGCCATTGATTCTGTTCGTCGGCGGCTCGATCGAGTTGTCGATCATCGTCAAGGCCACGATCGCCGTCGCGCTGGGCCTCGTCGCGGTATGGTCCGCCCGGCGCGCACGCGCATCGACGCGCCACCTGATCCTCGCGTCGACGTTTGCCGGACTGCTGATCCTTCCTGTCGCCATGACGGTCGTGCCGAACGTCGCGATCGGCGTTCCAGTTTCTGTGGCCGAGCGCCCGGCCGACTCGCGCTCCGAGGCGCCGCGGGCAACCGGATCCGCCGCGACGGCGGCCGGCGTCGTCACGAGTCCCGCCGAGGTACGTGATCGCCGACTCTTGCCGGCCTGGCTCACCGCCTCGACTCCGATCCGGATCGTATGGGCCGCCGGAGCGGCGCTGTTCCTGCTGCGTCTCGGCATCGCCGCGTGGCGTTTCAGCCAGCTGCGCCGCCGAAGTCTGCCGTGGCCGGAATCGCGCCCGGTTGTCGCCGCACTGGCCGCGGCCGCCGGTCTCGGCCGCCGCGTCGACGTCGTCCTTGTCGTCCTTCACCGGGATCTCGTGGCACCGGCGACGTGCGGCTGGCGGAACGCGATGGTGCTGCTGCCGTCAGATGCGTGCGACTGGAGCAACGCCGATCTCCGCCGCGCGCTCGTCCACGAACTGGAGCACGTGAGGCGCAGCGATTGGATCGTCCACCTCATGGCGCGCGTCACGTGTGCGGCGCTCTGGTTCCATCCGCTCATGTGGATCGCGCTGCGGCGCTTGTATCTCGAAGCCGAGCGCGCCTGCGACGATGCGGTGCTGCAGCACGAGGAGCAGACCGAGTATGCCGCGCAACTCGTGCAGCTCGCACGGCGGTTGTCGGGCGCTCCGGATCAGCCGGTGCTGGCGATGGCGAACCGCAGCGATTTGTCGATGCGCGTCTCGGCGATCCTGGACAGCACGCAGTCGCGGGGCCGCGTTGGCATCGTGACGGCGGCCGCCGGGATTCTCGCGGCCATCGTGCTCGCGGTGGCGATCGCGCCGCTGCGCGCCGTCGGCATCTCCGCGTCTGTGACGTCCACGTCGTCCGCGACGTCTTCTCCCGGCAGAGACGGCGCGGAACAGACGCAGCAGCGGCAGCGGCGCCGCGTCGCGGCAGTCGACCGCGCCCTGTATGAAGCCGCGGAAGACGGAGACGTCGACGAGATCTCGGCGCTGCTCACCGCCGGCGCGAACGTGAATGCCGCGATCGACGGCGACGGCAGTCCGCTGATTGGAGCCGCGCGCAAAGGCGAGCTGGCCGCAGTTCGTCTCCTGCTCGATCGCGGCGCCGATCCCAACATGATCGTGAGGGGCGACGGCAGCCCGCTCATCATGGCCGCGCGCGAGGGGCACGCGGATGTCATCGAACTGCTCCTCAGCCGCGGCGCCAGCATCGACCTGGTCGCACCGGACGACGAGAATGCGCTCATCCAGGCGAGCGGCGCGGGACACGTCGACGTGGTGAAGCTGCTCGTCGCGCGCGACGCGAACGTGAACGTGCGCGTCTGGGCCGATTCCGGCTTCCGGCAGTCGGGCGGCGAATGGCGAACGCCTCTCAGCATGGCGCTGAGAGGCGGACACGACGCCGTGGCCGCTTACCTGCGATCGGTCGGCGCGCGAGAGTAGCGCAGCCCTTTAGGGCTGCCAGCTTTTCATATCCGTCGAACGCGCACGTTCCGGAACTTGACCGTGCCGGCGCCGTACTGCAGCGCGATCGGGCCGTCCGCGTGCTTCGTGTCTTCCACGCCGTCGACGACCTTGACGCCGTTGAGGATCACGGTCATCTTCGGACCCTTCGCCGAGATGTCGTACGTGTTCCACTTGCCGCCGGTCAGAATGACGCTCGACGGCTTCGCCACGTCGACGATGCCGCCGGTGCGATAGCTCTGGTCGGGCCGCTTGTCGAAGATGTTCACCTCGTAGGCGTTGGTTGCCGAGATCGTCTTCGGATCGGAGCAGCGCAGGAACACGCCGCTGTTCGCATCGTCGGTGACCCAGAATTCCAGCGTGATCTGAAAGTCGCGATAGGGCGCAGGCGTCACCAGGAAGCCGGTGCCTTTGTCGGCCTGAATGACCCCGTCGGCCACACTCCAGTTGGCGTCGCCGACGACGTTCCATCCCTTCAGCGTTTTTCCATCGAAGAGCGTCGTCCACGCGCCGCCAGCCTGGGCCGATGCGGTGTGCGACGGCTGAATTCCTGCGAACGCCGTGAGGAAAAGTCCCAGCGTGAGAATCGCCGCACGTGCCATTCGTCACCTTCCTTTTTTCATGCGCGTGGAAAATGGACGAGTAATCCTAACGCGCCGTGACGCCCGACCTCGACGATTTTTCCTTTCCTCGTTTTCCGAGGTCGCCAACGTGGCAAGATCCGATGGATGACGCTCACACAACTCTTCCTCGCCGAGCTCGATCGTGAAGCGCCCCGCACCCGGCGGGCGCTCGAACAGGTGCCGCTCGGACGCGACGACTGGAAACCTCACCCGAAATCGATGCCGCTTGGACGGCTCGCGGGTCTGGTCGCGTCGATGCCGTCGTGGGTGACGCTCATCATCGAGCAGGACGAGCTCGACATCAACCCGCCGGCGGGGCGCGGTCAGTATCAACAGCCCGCGACCGACGCACTCCTGGAGACGCTCGAGAAACACGTCACGAAGGCACGCGAATCGCTATCCAAGACGAACGACGACTTCCTCATGACCACGAAGTGGCGGCTGCTGGCGGGTGGAAAAGTCGTGATGGAGACTCCGCGGCACATCGTGCTTCGCGACACGCTGAATCATCTCGCCCATCATCGCGGGCAGCTGACCGTGTATCTGCGGCTCAACGATCGCACCGTCCCGGCGATCTACGGGCCGTCGGCGGACGATCAGCGGTTCGCATAGACATCGCCCGCTCGCGATCCGGCGCTCGGCGCGGCGTTCATCAGAAATCGAACCGGACTCCCAACTGCACCTGACGCGGATTGTCCGCCGACTGCGGCCTGCCGAAAAACTGCGACTGGATGCTGCCCGTGTACGAATTGAAATTCACACGGTTCGTCACGTTGAAGGCTTCGACCATCAGCTCGAGCCGCCGCTT
>DASYQZ010000224.1:0-40675 GCA_036004865.1 Vicinamibacterales bacterium | reverse complement strand
GGGGAAGAAGGCGGGCTACTGCAAGGGCAAGGGCGGGTCGATGCACATCGCCGATCCCGACACCGGCAACCTCGGCGCGAACGCGATCGTCGGCGGCAGCGCGGCGCTCGCGACCGGCGCGGCGTTCTCGTCGAAGTATCTCAAGCTCGGCCGCGTGGTCGTCTGCTTCTTCGGCGAAGGCGCGCTCGGCCAGGGGGTCTTGTACGAGTCGATGAACCTGGCGCAGCTCTGGACGCTGCCGATTCTCTACGTCTGCGAAAACAATCAGTACAACGAGTACACGCACTTTTCGGAGACGACGGCGGGCGAGATCGCCGCGCGGCCGGCGGCGTTCGGGCTCGCCGTCGCGAGCGTCGACGGTCAGGACGTCCGCGCCGTGTACGACACGGCCGCCGCCCTCGTCGATCGCGCGCGGAAGGGCGGCGGCCCTGCATTCCTGCTCTGCAACACGTACCGGTTCCGCGGGCACCACGTCGGCGACATCAGCCGCGACTACTACCGGGCGAAGCAGGAGGAGCAGCGCTGGAGCTCGGAGCGCGATCCGATCGCGATCCTCGGCGCGCACCTGACGCCGCTGACAGGGCAGATGATCGCGGACCGCGCCGAGCTCGATCGAATCGCGGGCGAGCTGACCGCGCAGATGGACGCCGCGATGCAGTGGGCGATCGACGCGCCGTATCCATCACCCGGTGAAGTGACCGAGGATGTGTATGCCTGAGACCGTTCCCACGACAATCAACGCAGAAACCGCTGAAACCGCAGAAAACGTCAATACGGCGGCGGCGCGAAAAGAATATTCTGCGGGTTCTGCGGGTTCTGCGTTGAATGTCCGTGAGCTGACGTTTGGCGAAGCGGTCAAGGAAGCGATCGCGGAGGAGATGCGGCGCGACGACCGCGTGGTCCTGTTCGGCGAGGACGTGGCGGAAGCGGGCACGGCATTCAAGGTGCTGACAGGCCTCGTGCAGGAGTTCGGACCTCAGCGCGTCATCGACACGCCGATCTCGGAAGCGGGATTCACCGGTCTCGGCGTCGGCGCGGCGATGACCGGGCTGCGCCCCATCGTCGACATCATGTTCGGCGACTTTCTCACGCTCGTGATGGACCAGCTCGCCAACCAGGCGGCGAAGATCCACTACATGTCCGGCGGCAAGTGGCGAGTGCCGCTCGTGGTCCGCGCGACGCTCGGCGCGACGCGCCGGTCGGCGGCGCAGCACTCGCAGTCGCTCCACGCCTGGCCGAGCCACATTCCAGGACTGAAAGTGGTCGTTCCGTCGACGCCGTCCGATGCAAAGGGATTGATGAAGACGGCGATCCGCGACGACAACCCGGTGGTCTTCTTCGAAGACAAGATGCAGTACAGGCTGAAGGGCCCGGTGCCGTCCGGGGAGTACACGATTCCGCTCGGCGTCGCCGACGTCAAGCGCGAAGGCAGCGACATCACGATCGTCGCGACCAGCAGCATGGTGCAGGTGGCGCTCGGCGCGGCGGCGCTGCTCGAGGCGATCGGCGTCAGCGCCGAAGTGGTCGATCCACGAACGACATGGCCGCTCGACGAGAAGACGATCGTCGAGTCGGTGAAGAAGACGTCGCGCGCGATCGTGATGGACGAGGGCTACGGCCGCTACGGCGTCGCCGCCGAACTGGCCGCCGTCATCGCGCACGGCGCGTTCTACAACCTCGACGCCCCGGTCACGCGCCTCGGCGCGATGCACGTCCCGATTCCATTTTCACCGCCGCTCGAAGATGCTACCGTGCCAACTGAGCGCAGCGTCTTCGACGCCGTTAGAAAGTTAATGAACATTGCGGATTGAGGATTGCGGATTGCGGATTTATTCTTGATTGAGCATTGTTGATTTGGCGATTCATCAGGGGTTTTTGGATCGATTCTCTCGACAGAGAGATCGGAAACCCCGAATGAATCGCCCAACCAAACAATGATCAATCGAAAATAAATCCGCAATCCGCAATCCGCAATCCGCAATGACGGGAGGCTGCAAACGTGGCAATCCGCACCTACGGCACGATGGGCGTCGACTGGGAAAAGCGGATCGATTTCGATCGCCTGCGGCGCGAGCGCCTGGCGCGCGTGAAGGGGCTGCTCGAGCAGTCGAACATGGGCGCGCTGCTCTGCTTCGACATGAACAACGTGCGCTACGTCACGGCGACGCACATCGGCACCTGGGCGCAGGACAAGATCAGCCGCTTCACGCTGCTGCCGCAGGGCGGCGAGCCGATCCTCTGGGACTTCGGGTCGGCCGCGAAGCATCACCAGCTCAATTGCCCGTGGCTCGGTGATCGATCGCGCGCCGGCATCTCGCTGCTGCGCGGCGCGATGACGCCGGAAATGGGACGCGCCGAGGACGTCGCCCGCAAGATCCGCATCGAGCTCGAGGAACGGGGCTTGCTGAAGGAACCGGTCGGCGTCGACGTCGTCGAGCCGCCCATTCTCTTCGCCTTGCAGCGCGAGGGCCTCACCGTCGTCGACGGCCAGCAGATCATGAGCGACGCGCGCGAGATCAAGACCGAGGACGAGATCTCGCTGCTGACGCACTCGGCGATGATGGTCGACGCCGCGTACCACGAGCTGTACCTCGCGATGAAGCCGGGCATGCGCGAGAACGAGGCCGTCGGCCTCGTCAGCAAGGTGCTCTACGATCTCGGGTCCGAGTACGTCGAGGGGGTGAACGCGATTTCGGGCGAGCGCTGCAGTCCGCATCCGCACGTCTTCTCCGATCGCGTGCTCCGGCCCGGCGATCCGGTCTACTACGACATCCTCCACTCGTACATGGGCTACCGCACCTGCTACTACAGATGCTTCGCGATAGGGCACGCATCGGCGGCGCTCATCGACGCCTACAAGCGATGCCGCGACTACCTCGACGCATCGATTGAGCTGATTCGTCCCGGACGATCGACCGCCGAGGTCGCAGCCGTCTGGCCGAAGGCGAGCGATTTCGGATTCCCGAACGAAGAGGCGGCGTTCGCCCTGCAGTTCGGCCACGGCATCGGTCTCGCGATCTGGGAGAAGCCGGTGATCAGCCGGCTCGTCTCGCTCGATCACCCACACGAGATCAAGCCGGGCATGGTGTTCGCGCTCGAAACGTTCTGGCCCTCGAGCGACGGCTGGAGCGCCGCGCGCATCGAGGAAGAGATTGTCGTCACGCCGACCGGACACGAGGTCATCACGCGATTCCCCGCCGAAGAGCTGCTCGTCGCCGGCGCGCAGTACATGACCGTCAAGGGTCCGCTGTCGACGGCGAGAGAAACCGAAGCGCCGCCCAATCGCGAGGTGATCGATCTGATCGCCGCGAGCGCGAAGAGCGAGAAGGTCGGAGTCCCCGGTTAATGGCGGTGAGCGTCGTGATGCCTGCGCTCGAGATGGCGCAGGAGACCGGCAAGCTGCTCGCGTGGCGGAAGCAAGAAGGTGAGGCCGTTAGAAAAGGCGAGCCGCTCCTCGAGATCGAGACCGACAAGGCGGTCGTCGAAATCGAGGCGCCCGGCGACGGCGTGCTGGCCGGTGTCAGGGCGAAGGAAGGCGCCGTCGTTCCCGTCGGCCAGACCATCGCCTGGCTCGTCCAGCCGGGCGAAGCGGTGCCTGCGGAACAGATCAACGCGCAAACGGGGCGGACACATGGGTCCGCCCCTACATCCAATCCGAGGGTCGGGCCGTCAGTCGTCGGTGTAGGGGCCGACCCGCGTGTCGGCCCCACGGAGATCAGAATCTCCCCCAAAGCCCGCCGGCTCGCCCAGGAACGCGGCATCGAACTCGCTACGATCAAGGGATCCGGCCCCGGCGGAGAAATTCTGGCGAGCGATATCGAATCAGCAATCGCGAATCAGACAATCGCAACTCGAGCAATCACCAATAAATCCGCAATCCGCAATCCGCAATCCGCAATGTCGACGGCCGCAAGATTGATGGCCGAGCGGACGACTCAGAGCTGGACGACCGTTCCGCATTTCTTCCTCACGCGCGAGGTGGACGCGAGCGCGCTGGTGGCCGCGCATGAGAAGTCCGCTGGTGCGACGCACACCGATCGCCTCGTCGCGCTGGCCGCGCGCGCGTTGAAGAAGCATCCGCAGATGAATGCGAGCTGGGTCGAAGGCGGTGTGCGTCCCAACGCCGACATCAATGTCGCGATCGCCATCGCCGTCAGCGACGCCGTTGTCACCGGCGTGATTCATCGGGCCGACTCCGCGGCGTTGAACGACATTGCGGCGCGCCGCAGGGAGCTGACCGATCGTGCGCGGGCCGGGAGGCTTCAACCGCCGGACATCGCCGGCGCGACGTTCACCATCAGCAACCTGGGCATGTATCACGTCGACGCCTTCACGGCGATCATCGTGCCGCCGCAGGCCGCGATTCTCGCCGTCGGCGCGATTGCCGACCGGGTCGTCGCCGTCGACGGCAAGCCCGCCATCCGTCCGATGGTGACGCTCACGCTGTCCTGCGATCACCGGGTGGTCGACGGCGCGCGCGGCGCCGCGTTCCTGAACGATCTCGCTGAGGCGATTCGCGAACCCGGGACATGGCTATGAAGGGGATCAGTGCGGCGTGGATCGTGGCCGTTCTGGCGTTGGGACAGACGACTTCGCCCTCGCGTCGCGCTGAACTGCCGCGGTCCGTGAGGCTCTTCGTGCTCGACTGCGGCACGCTCGAGAACATGGATGCGAGACGATTCGAGTTGACGCCGGACGAGGTCGCCACCAACCGCATGTCCGTGCCGTGCTTTCTGATCGCGCATCCGAAGGGAACCTTGCTGTGGGACACGGGAGCGGTGTCCGACACCGCCTGGAAACCGACCGGCGCGCCCGTGACGCATCATCTGGTGCTCTCGGAATCACAGCAACGCGATGTCACGATGATCAAGCCGCTGAGCGGACAATTGTCCGACGCGGGTTATCCGCCGGCTGATATCACGTATCTCGCGCTCTCGCACTACCACTGGGATCACACGGCCAACGCCAACGCGTTCGCACGCGCGACATGGCTCGTGCGGCAGGTCGAGCGGGAGGCGATGTTCTCGCCGAAGCCTCCCGACCTGACGCAGCCATCCGCGTACGCGGCCCTTCGCAACAGCAAGACACTCGTCATCAGTCGCGATGAGCATGACGTCTTCGGCGACGCCACGGTCGTCATCAAGCTGGCTGCCGGCCACACACCCGGTCACCAGATCCTGTACGTGAAATTAGCAAGGACCGGAGGAGTGGTGCTGTCCGGCGATCTCTATCACTATCCGGAGGAGCGCACATTGAACCGCGTCCCCACCTTCGAATTCAATCCGGAGCAAACGCGGACCACGAGGATCGCGGTCGAGGCGTTTCTGAAGAGGATGGGCGCGCAGCTCTGGATTCAGCACGACTCCATCGCGAACGGAAAGCTCAGGAAGGCGCCGGACTACTACGAATAGCCCGTTCGGTGCGACGGCACCTCAGACCGCGCTGATACGATCTCGCGTGCTCCCGCACTAATACGGGGGGCGCACCGTCATGGCGCTGCACGAGGAATTCATCGCGAGCCTCGCCGTGAGACGCCCGTCGTGTGAGTTTCCGTGTTTCCCCACCTTCTTCATCGCTCATCTTTGCTTCACAGGTGATCTATGGCTCGCGTACAGGATCGCACGAAGGATCGCACGCTGACGCTTCGCGCCGTCAATGGCAAGCTGGTCGCCGTCGAAACGGCCGGCGAGGACAATGTCGGTCTCATCCACGCCAGAACGCCGCCCGACTCGCCGGGTCCGTGGGAGTTGATCCACGAGCAAACGCTCGGCGGCGGCAAAGTCGCCCTGTACGTGCTCGACGATCATCAGCGGCGGCGATACTTCTCCGCGCAGCCGGATGGATCGATCGTCTGCAATCGCGTGCGCCCCGAAGACGCCGCGGGTGTGCCGGAAGCCTTGACCCACGCGATTGGCGCGTTCGAAGAATGCACCAAGGTGGTCCGCGACGGCGGCGTCGGCTATCGCTTTCATACCGGATTCCTCTGCTGCGATCTGGCGCTGCCCTGGGAGCAGGGCGCACTGTCCGGGCACGTGCTCGTGGCGAACCGCGCCGAGATGAAAGGCTTCGAGACGTTCGAGCCGACGATCCTCGAAGGTGGAGAAGTGCCCGCGCCGCCGCGCGCGGAGCTCCTCGCCGTCAAGGCTGATTTCTGCAACCTGAAGGATCGCCACGGCCGCGTGATGTTCACCAGCACGCTGGCCAGCATTCCTGCCGACGATCAGGACGACTGGATTGCGCGGTTGAAGGCGGCGGGCAACACGCACGTCTTCGTCAGCGTGACCACCGGCTACGGCGATTTCTTCCCGACGATCGACTTCGCCGACGGGCGGCTCGACGAGCTCATGGCGATTCTCTGGCGCCTGCGCCGCGACGGGCTGATCCCCGTGCTGTTCCTGACATCCGGGGATCGGGGCAGCTACGATGCCGAACGGATGCGGCGGATCTGCCGCGCCATCGTCGCCGCAAATCTGACGGCTCATTGCGTGTTCGTCTGCGCGTGGGAGTCAGTTCGCGGCGGCTGGGCGTCGGCGCAGTTCAACGAGGGCAATCTGATCATGCGCGACGAGCTCGGGCCTGACGCCGTCATCGCCGCACACCTGTCGCAGGGGCGGGCCGCGTTCAGCAGCCACGCGCCGGTGGAGCCCGACGATCCCTTCGGCGGCGAAATCGAGTGCTGGTTCCAGAAGGCCGGCGGACGGCGCACCTGCGGTCCCGAGTTCGACATCTTCCTCTTTCAATGTCCCGTCGCGCAGGAAGGCGAGATCCACCAGGAGCTCTTCGAGGCGCAGGGCGTCAAACAACCCGCGTGGGAAGACGCCGCGATTCAGATCGCGGATCGATTCCTTGCGAGAGGAACGCCGATGCCGGGCGCGGCCGGCTTCAAGCATCTCGGCCGCCCCGATCCCGAGACCGGCAAGATGCCACTGATGGCGCACAGCGGCGCAGCGGAAGGCCCGGACTGGTTCGCGGGTCCGCCGGCCGGTTATCTCCCGCGACCGCCGCAGCGTCAACGCCCGGTGCTGGTGATGGCCGAAGTCGTCGCGTACGTCGCCATCAGGGATCGCGCCACGCCCGCGTGGATCACGCACGTCGCCGACCGCTCCAAATCGTTCGGCTATCAGTTCTTCGGGAACGGCCAACCAACCGCCTGAGAAACCACGACAGCGGCCAGGCAACGCGATCGCATCGATCGCGTTCGCTTTCGCAATCGAAACAACAGAATTCCCAGAGTTTCCCCAGACATTCGCGGCGCGCGCCGACATTAAGATTCGCCCGCGAGTCGTCATCAGTGTTGTTCCGACGGCACACGATTCACGATCGACGATCGCTCCATCCGGGAAATTGCCTCGCGCTGTCGTATAGGAGATCGCGCGACTGACGATCACGACCTCACAGCGAGCGACTCATGATCTGGAGCGGGATCGATGAAAGCTAGCAGGCGGTACCGAGCGGCCACGCTCGTATCTATCGTTCTCGCTGCAGTCCTGGCCCTGCCGACGATCGCGCGCGCAGCGATCGCCGTCGAGCAGATCGTCTCGGCGAAGGGCGAGGGAACGATCAGCACACAGGCGTTCAGCACGGCATCGGCAGGGGAGCTGGTCCTCGCGTTTGCCACGTCCGATGGTCCCAGGTCGCGCGGCCAGACGCTGAGCGTGAGCGGCGCGGGTCTTGCGTGGAGCCTGGTTCGCCGCGCGAACGCGCAGGTGGGCAGCTCCGAAATCTGGATGGCGACCGCCTCGTCGCCTCTGGCCAACGCCACCATCACCTCGACGCAGAGCACTGCCGGCTACCGCCAGGCGTTGACCGTCGTCACGTTCGCGGGTGCCGTGGGCATCGGCGCGTCGGCGAGCGCGAGCGCGGCGAACGGCCCGCCCGGCGCGCTCCTGATGACAACACAGGCGGGGTCGCTCGTGTTCGGCGTCGGAAACGATCCGGACAAGGCGATCGCGCGGACCGTCGCCGCCGGTCAGACGGTGGTCAATCAGGTCGTCGACAAGAAAGATAAAGCCACCTTCTGGGTGCAGGCTGGCGCGAGCGCGATCGCCGATGCGGGCACCGCTGTGCAGGTTGCCGACACGGCGCCGACCGCCGATCGATGGAATCTCGCCGCTGTGGAAATTCTGGCGGGGACGCAGATTGTCACGCCGACGGGCGCCGCGATCGCCCCGAACGTTTTCGCCGACGGCCTCGGCGCCGTGACGACGCCGCCCTTCGCGACGACGCAACGCAATACCGTGCTCGTCGCGTTCGCCGCCTCGGATGGACCCGCGTCCGGCCAATCGGTGACCGTGTCGGGCGCCGGGTTGTCGTGGACCCTCGTGCGCCGCGCCAACACGCAGACGGGCACCTCGGAAATCTGGACGGCTACCGCGCCGACGCCGCTCGCCGGTGCGACCGTCACGTCGACGCCGGCGGTTGGCGGGTTTCATCAGAGCCTGACGCTCGCCGCGTTCGAACGCGCGATCGGCGTGGGCGCCTCGGCCGCGGCGAGCGCCCGAACCGGCGCCCCGACGGTCTCGCTCGTGACGACGGGGCTCGCGGGATCGGCGGTCTACGGCGTCGGCAATGACGGGGATCGCGCGATTGCGAGGACCGTCGGGCCCAATCAGGCGATCGTCCACCAGTGGGTCGAGCCCGAGTCGAGACGAGACGAACGCGAAGACCGGGGGCGATCTGGAGCGCGCGGGTCGCCGGATGCGGATGACGATGACCGCTCCGACGAAAACGATCGGAGAGGCGGGCGCCGAGGCCGCGCCGGAGACACGTTCTGGGTGCAGGCGTGGACGAATCCGATCACGAGCGCGGACACGCCGATTCAACTCCGCGACACGGCGCCGACCAGGGATGAATGGAACTTCGCCGCGGTCGAAATCATGTTGCGGCCGCGCGCGACGCCGGTCATCACCGTCACGCTGAGTCCGCCGCCGAACGCGAACGGCTGGCACAACACGCCCGTCACGGCACATTTCGAATGTTCGGAAGGCGGCGCTCCGCTTGCCGGCTGTCCGGCCGACCAGGGGTTCGAGAACGACGGATCAGGTCTGACCGCGACCGGAACGGTGACCGATCCGTTCGGCATCTCGGCGACGGTCACCAGCGATCCGTTCAACATCGATCGAACCAGGCCGCAAATCACGGCCGATCTGAATCCACCGGCGGTGAATGGATGGAACCGCAGCGCGGTGACCGTGCATTTCACGTGTACGGAAAACGGATCGGGCTTGACCGCGCCGTGTCCGCCGGATCAGGTGTTCTCGACCGACGTTGCGAATCAGCCAGTCACGGCGACCGTCACCGACCGCGCAGACAACGCGGCCAGCGTCGATGCGATCGTCAGGCTGGACACGACCGCGCCAACCGTCCACATCACGTCTCCAGCCGATGGCGTGACCGTCATCGGTTCGAGCGTCGACGTATCTGGAACCGTCGCGGACACGCTCTCGGGAATCGCGACCGTCACGTGCAACGGCGCGCCGGCGACGTTTTCGACGAACACGTTCTCGTGCAACGTGGCCCTGCAGGAGGGCGACAACGAGGTCGCTGTCGTCGTCACCGACGTTGCGGGCAACACGGGCCGCGACGCGATCGACGTCGCGGTCACCGTGCCGGGACCGGCGATCGCGTTCACCTCGCCTGCAGCGCTCACCGTTTTCAACGGTCAGCAGACGCCGATCACCGTCAGCGGCACGGTCGACGACCCGAACGCCACGATCGTCGTGACGTCGCCCGACGCGCCGAATGGCGTGCCGGCTGGCGTGTCAGGCGGGACGTGGACGACGCAAAACGTGCCGCTCAAAGAAGGCCACAATCTTCTGACGGCGACGGCGACGAACGCTCGCGGCGGCGTTTCGTCGACCAACCTGACCGTCACGCTCGACACCACGCCGCCGATCATCCGCATCGACAACCCGCCGGCATCGGCGACGCTCACCAACGGTCAGATCTCGGTGAGCGGCGTGGTGAACGACATCGTGCCCGGCACGGTGAATTCCGAGCAGGTCACCGTTCAGGTCAACGGCCTCGACGCGCAGGTGTCGAACCGCAGCTTCGTCGTGCCGGAGCTGCTGCTGGCGCGCGGACAGAACACGCTGACCGCCGTCGCGACGGACAGAGCGGGCAACCAGTCGCAGACTCGAATTCAGGTCACGCTGCAGGACAGCCTGCAGCAGCAGCGGATTGAAATCGTCTCGGGCGATCATCAGACCGCACCAATCAGCACGACGCTCCCAGAGCCGCTGGTGGTGCGTCTGCTCGACGCGGCCGGCGCGCCGGTCGCGAATCGCGCCGTCACGTTCCGGGTCGTCAAGAGCGAAGGCACGCTGACCAACGGCGACGAGCAGGTGCAGCAGCGCGTCGTGATGAGCGACGAGCAGGGAAACGCAGCGTCCACCTTCACGCTCGGCTCGCGCAGCGGCGTCGGCAACAATCAGATTTCCGCAAGCGCGGTCGGATTCGCCGGCACGATCATCTTCGCCGAGTCGGCCACCGTCGGACCGCCGGCGCAAATCAACATCGTGTCGGGGACCGATCAGCGCGGAGCCGTATCCCAGCCGCTCCCGCTCCCGTTCGTCGTCATCGTCTTCGATGCGGGCGGCAATCCGGTCGCCGACGTGCCGATCGACTTCAAGGTGCTGCAGGGCGGCGGCCGGCTCGGCGACGTCTCGCTCTCGCTCTCCCAGTTGTCGATCGCGACCAACGGCGACGGTAAAGCGACCGCGGAACTGACGCTCGGCGAGACCGAAGGCGCGAACAACCAGGTCGTCGCCGCGGGCTTCGGCGGCGATCCCGAAACGCTCGCCGGCAATCAGCGCGTCACGTTCCAGGCCAGCGGTCTCGTGCCGGGCGCGCGAGCGGAAACGCGGGTCAGCGGCGTCGTGCTCGACAACACCGAGACGCCGATTCCCAACGCGACGGCGACGATCGTCGGCAGCACGCTGCAGGCGCGGAGCGACGCGGCGGGGCGATTCACGATCGCCGGCGCCCCGGTGGGCACCATCACGCTCATCGTCGACGGCAGCACGACGACGCGGCCCGAGCGATTCCCGTTCCTGGCGTTCGTCCTGAACACCGTCGCCGGCATCGACAACACGGTCGGGATGCCGATTTACATTCCGCCGCTCGACACCGCCAACGCGAAGCTCGCGGGCGGCGACGAAGACGTCGTCCTCACGATGGACGGCGTGCCCGGCGTCGCGTTCACGATTGCGCCGCATTCGACGACGATGCCGGACGGCCGGCACGAGCCGGTGCAGATGATGCTCAGTCAGGTGCACGCGGACAAAGTGCCGATGCCGCCGCCCAACGGATCGGCGCCGCGCCTCGTGTGGACGCTGCAGCCGGCGGGCGTGCATTTCGATCCGCCGATTCGCGTGCAGCTGCCGAACACCGACGGACTCGCGCCGGGCACGGTCCTCGAGATCTTCCAGTTCGATCACGACCTCGAGCAGTTCGTGTCGACCGGACCCGGGCGGATCAGTCCGGATGGATCGGTGCTCGTGTCCGATCCCGGCTTCGGCGTCACCAAGTCGGGATGGGGCGCGCCGCAGCCGCCGCCGCCGCCGAAGAACTGCACGCTGCAATGCGACGACAAGAACGTCTGCACGTCGGACAGCGTGAAGGATCCGCCCTGCGCGTGCGACAACGCGCCGGCCAACGAGGGCGGAAAATGCGGAGGCGAGCCGGGCGCGAACAGTTGCCTGAAGGATGGCGAATGCTCCAACGGCATCTGCCTGCCGTCGGACTTCAGCGACCCGTACGCGCCGTGCGACGACGGCATCTTCTGCACCGACCCTGACAAGTGCGGCCCGGGCGGCGTCCTCTGTTTCGGCGAAAAGATCCCGGACAAGGAAGGTCCGCGGTTCACGTTCAAGGCGAAGCTCGGCGCCGTCGAAGGCGTGTTCACCAAGATCGGCAGTCTGTTCGGCGCGAAGGAACTCAAGATCAGTTACGAAGAGACCGCCGAGCAGAAAAACATCTGCTGTGAGGAGAAGCAGCAGAAAGACGTTCCCGTCAAAAAAGTCCGGTGGGGGTTCGCTGCCGATCTGAAGAGCTCGAAGCTCTTCGTGCCCGGCCTCTCGTTTCCGTTCAAGGGCGCGCAGATCGGCGTGTTCGTGACGCTCGGCCTCTTCGGCAAGGCAACCCTCGAAGGCGAAAACGATTTGTGCGCGGACGAAGGCATCTGCTGGAAGGGAATCATCTCGGCCGGCGGCACCTTCGCGCTGGGTCTGGGACTCGAGGTGATCGACTCGAAGGTGCTCGCCGTGAGCGGCCAGTGTCGATCCGGTCTGCAGTTCGAGGCAAACGTCAGCTGCAAGGAATACCAGGTCGGCGCGTTCATCCAGCCGGGCGTGTGCAGCTTCACGGTCGAATTCGCCAACGGATTGATCGCGTTCGGTGTGGAGAAGCAGGTGTTCGGGGCGATTCCGCTCGTCGGCGGCACGAAGAATCCGCTGCCGACGTTCTAGGGGACACGAATGAAACGAGCAATGGTGCAGTCTGTCACGGCAGCGGCGATCGGCCTGGTGGCGTTGATCTCGGTCGCGGGCGTCGCCGGTCAATCGGCGAATCCGCAGCCCGCCTTCGCCATGCTACGGCGAGGCTCGCCAGAGCGCGACGCGCGACGGCAGCCGCCGCCGGCGGGACGAGGTCAACCAGGCGCGCAGCCGACGACGCCTCCCAAGCCGATACCGCCGACCCCGGAGATGCCGCCGCTGCCGGAGCCGGACAACAAGAAACCGGCGACCAGCGTGCCGCCGCCCATTTTTCCGACGACGCCCGCCGAAGACAAACAGTTGATCTTCGAGCGCGTCTACAACTACCGCCGCCTCGTCTACAAGCCGGCGATTGTGGTGCAGCGCGTCACGCGCGACCAGGCGTCCGAGGCGACGCCCGAGCAGGCGTTCGCGGCGCAACTGTCGGCGATGCAGTCAGGCGATTACGACTGGTGGTTGTCCACGTGGGACAAGGCCTCGCAGAAATTTCAGATCGAGCGCAGCGCACAGGTGAAACGGACGCCCGCCGACTGGCGCGCGATCTGGGACCGCGCGTATCGCGGACAGCAAGTCAGGCTGATCGAGCGCATCCAGACGGGGCCGCTCGGACCCTACGTCATGCTCGTGTACGAAATGGCGGCGTCGGGACAGCCCGCGTACAGATCGCATTGGGTGTCGAAAGAAGAGGCGGGACGGTGGGTGACGACGCTGGATCTCTCCGCCGATCCGATCTTCCAGTTCTACGACAGTGGGAAAGACCGAGTGTCGATCACGGTCCGCTGAGAGCGGGAGTCGATGGTGACGACAACAAGAGTTCGCGGCGCGTCGTTGATGGACGTGGCGCTGGTGGCCCTGGTGGCCCTGGTGATGTTGTTGGCCGGTTCGTCGCCGACCGCGGCGCAGAAGCTCGGCTCGAACTGCACGGCGAGCATCATGAATCGCACGGTGCAGGTCAACGCGAACGGCACCTTCGCGATTCCGGATGTGCCGGTCGATCAAGGCAGCTATCGCGTGCGCATCGTCTGCAAGGAGGATGACGGGACCGTCACCACCTTCATCTCCGGCTTTCAGACGCTCGTGCCCAACGGGCACAACGCGATCGGGAAACTCACGTTCGATCCGAACCAGCCGATTCCGGTGCGCATCGAGGTCATCGCGCTGACCTCGTTCCTGACGTCGCGCGGCCAGACCGAGCAGCTCTCGGTTCGCGGCACGTTGCCAAACGGCACGGCCCGCGACCTCACCGGCGCGTCGACGGGAACGTTCTACGCCACCAGCAACGCGCGAATCGCCACCGTGTCGAGCGAGGGACTCGTGACCGCCGTCGGTCCCGGACAAGTGATCATCTCCGCGCGCAACGAAGGTGTGCTCGGCTCGGCCGTGGTGACCGTGTCGGTCCCGAACGACGCCGACCTCGACGGCGCGACCGATGAGTGGGAACGCGCGAACGGGCTGAATCCGAACGATCCCAACGACGCATCGCAGGACGCCGACAATGACGGCCTGACGAACCTGCAGGAGTTCAAGCTCGGGACGAATCCGCGTGCGGCCGACACCGACGGCGACGGCTTGAGCGACGGCGACGAAGTCACGCGCGGCACGAACCCGCTCGTGGCCGACAGCGATGGCGACGGACTGAGCGACGGCCAGGAAGTGAAGCTCGGCACGAGCCCGTTGAATGCGGACACGGACGCCGATCGCATTCCCGACGGCATCGAGGTCCAGCTCGGACTCGATCCGCGTGTCGCGACGGCGACGACGACGGTCGTGGGGCGCGTGGTCGACGGAACCGGATCGCCGGTCAGCCAGGCATCGGTGCTCGCCTTCAGCCTCTTCACGGCGCAGACCGATCAGACCGGCGGGTTCAGCATCGTCGACGTACCGGCGACGCTCGGCGACATCGTCGTACTCGCGCGGATCGTGCGAAACAACCAACTGCTCGACGGCACATCCATCGCGACGACGCCGTCGGCCGGCGGGACGACCGACGTCCGGACGATTCAGGTGTCGGCGAGCGCCGGCGTCGTGACCGGGCTGATCACGGATCCGTCGAACCGCGCGGTCGCCGGCGCCGCCGTGACGCTGACGATGGGGCTCGATCGACGATCGACGACAACCGACGCCACCGGACGATATCGGATTGGAAACGTTCAACCGGGCAGCGTCGTGTTGACGGCGAACGATCCGCGCACGTTCCTGCGCGGACGGATCTCCGCCGTCGTCGTGCAGGATCAGCCGCTCACGCTCAACCTCCGACTGGGCGCGTTCGGCTCGATCGGGGGCACGGTGTTCCAGCGGGACGGTTCGACGCCGGTGGGCGCGGGAGTGAACGTCGCGCTGTCGGGCGCGATGATTGCCACGGCGTCGACCGATCCGCTGGGGCGCTACATCTTCGACTTCGTCCCGCTGGCCGCGTTCAACGCGGAAGCGACCGACAGCGCCGGCAACCGCGGACGTACGAGCGGATCGCTGACGGTCACCGGTCAGACCGCGGCCGCCGACGTCGCGTTTCTCGCGCGCGGCAACGTCGTGGGAACCGTGAAGGACGGCGCCAACACGCCGGTCGCGAATGCGACGGTCACCTTCAGCGACGGCTCGGTGTTCGGCGGCTCACGCACGGTGACGACCGATGCGCTCGGCAGGTATTCGTTCTTCGACGTGTTCATCGGGGCGGCGAGAGTCACCGCCTCGTCGCCGCTGACCGGCCTCGGCGGTCAGGGCAGTGGCACGTTGCAGAGCGACGGCCAGACGATCACGATCGACATCACGCTCGCGGCCACCGGCACGTTGACCGGCACGGTCTTCCGCGCGGGGACGTCGCCTTCACCGCTGGCCGGCGCGCGCGTGCAGCTTTCGAACGGCCGTGTGACAACGGCCGATGCGCTGGGCCGATATCAGTTCACGTTCGTGCCGACTGGCGGGCTGTCGATTACCGCGCTCGACATCGCGACCGGCGATCGGGGCGACACGTCGGCCACGATCAACGCGAACCAGACGACGACGGCCAACGTGACGTTGAACGGTCAGGCGCCGGTCGTCGTGATCGTGCGCAACGGCGCGAACGATCTCGTCGCCGGCGCGCAGGTGACGGTGCACGCGGCCTTCGGCAGCACTCAACAGAGCGTCACCGCCGCGGACGGCAGCATCAGCTTCCCGCGCGTGTTCGTGGGCGGGTACAACGTGTCGGCGTTCAATCCGGCGACGCAACTGTCAGGAACGGCGAGCGGCACCGCCGTGCTCGGCGCGACCACCACGACGACCGTCCGTCTGCGCGCGTCCGGCACGATCACCGGCGTCGTCTTGGGATCGAACGGCACGACACCGGTCGCGAACGTGCGCGTGCAGTTGAGCGGCGCCGTCTTCCGCAACACGACGAGCTCGGCGCTCGGCGCGTTCAGGTTCGACATCGTCCCGACCGGCACGTACACGCTCGATGCGATCGACCAGTTCGGGAATCTTCGCGCGCGCGTGAGCGGCATGGTGCTGGACACCGAAGCGCAGCAGATCACGCGCAATCTCCAGATGGTCGGCATCGGCACGGTGAGCGGCGTCGTGACGAATCCCGATGCAGCGCCCGTGCCGAACGTCGCCGTGTTCCTGAAGGGGCCGCGCTCCGCGCAGGCGCTGACGGATACGCTTGGCCGATACAGCGTGCCCGGCGTTCCGATCGGCTCGTTCTCGGTGAGCGCCAGCGTACGCAGCGGCAGCCTGCAGCTCTTTGGATCGACGCAGGGTCAGATCACCGCGGACGGTCAGGCCGTCCAGGCGGACATCAATCTGTCTGCGAACCTCGTCCCGACGGTCACGACGCTGCACGACGCCAACAACTTCGAGTACAACCTGCGGGAGAACGGCTCGCTCCAGGACGGCACGCGCCAGTTCTTCCTCGGCGACGGCGCCAGCAATCGCGGCGGCGCGCTGCTCGACGTCATCGTCGGCAGTACGACGACGCGGTTCGACGGACAGAGCCTCGGCACGTCGTCGAACCAGGGGCGGCAGATCGGCATTGCGCAAGTCATCGGCCCCTTGAACGTGACGCGGAAGATCTACGTGCCGCTCACCGGCTACTTCGCGCGGTACCTCGAAGCATTCACCAACACCAGCGATCAGCCGGTCACCTTCGGCGTCCGTCTCACGAGTTTCTCGCGCTACATCTCGAAGGTGCAGAATGGATTCCGCTTCAATCGCGAGCCGCGCGTCGTCAGCACCTCGAGCGGCGACGCGACGCTCGACGCCGGTGTCAACGGCGACCACTGGGTGGTGTTCGACGACGACGAGGATTTCGATCCGTTCGTGACCAACAGTCTGCCGAGCGTGGCGCACGTCTTCGACGGGCCGTCCGCGCCGTCGCCCGCCGCCGCGGCGTCGTTCGCGCTGCAGCCGGCGTACGGTCAGTTCACCAACGAGTGGAACAACCTGACGCTGCAGCCGGGCGAGACGCTCGCGCTGATGCATCTCGTCAGCGAGGAAACACTGCGAAGCGCCGCACAGGCCGCGGCGACGCGTCTCGTGCAGGTGCCGCCCGAGGCGATCGTCGACGGGACGCTGCCCGATCTCCTCACGAGCGTGCAGCGGCTGAAGGCGCTGACCGATCTGCTGTCGACGCAGGCGCAGGATCTGCTCCTCGCGTTTGGCGGCGCGCCCAACACGTTCGCGAACACGGCGAGCGCGGTTTCGACGCTCGCAGGCAACGTCAACGCGCTGCTGGCGGGCGTGCAGAGTCTCGCGGGCGAGACCGAGCCGACAGCCTCCGAGCTGCGCACGGCGGCGACGTCGGCGTCCGATCTCGCGAATCAGGTGCGCCTGGCCGCGCTCGACGTGCCGGCGACGCAGTACTGCTCGCTGAATCAGCCGGTCGGCGCGCCGTGTCCGACGATCAAGAATCTGGCCGACGCGTCTCCCGCAGGCCACGAGGCCAATTTCGCGAACACCGCGTCGAGTACGGCGACCGGCGCGGTTGCGCTTCAGACGACCGCGTCGAATCTGCAGGAGCTGATGCTCGTGCGGAACTTCGTGCTGCCGCTCGCCGGAGGCAGCACGCTCGCGCCGCTTCCCGCATTGACCGGACGTGTCTTTGGTCAGGTGCTCGCCGGCGACGGGCACACGACGCTGCCCGGTACGCAGGTGTCGTTCCACAGCGACCACCCGCTGTTCACGCGGACGTTCACGGTCAACGCGAACGGCAGCGGTCAGTTCTCGTTCGAGTCGAACATCAGAGAGGGCAGTTCGGCGCCGATCCCGATGGACGCGTACTCGCTGCGCGGCACGCATCCGCAGACGTTGCTGCGGTCGCCGACCGCGAGCGGCACGTTCGACGAAGGGACAACAGGCGCGACCACCGACATCGTGTTCACGAACAGCGGTCAGCTCACCGGCATCGTACGCCGCGCGAGCGGCGCCGTCGCGAGCGGCGGCACGGTGCAGCTCACGGGAGGCGGCTTCGGCACGGCGGGTCTTGCGAATTCACTGACCGTCGCGATTGGCGTGGATGGCGGCTTCGGCGCCACCGGTCTGCCCGGCGGCACGTACAACCTCGTCGTCACGTTGCCCGAGCCGCAAGGCACTCCGCTGACGACGACCGGCCTGGCGGTGATCGCAGACGGAGAGACGAGGAATCAGGACCTGCTCGTCGCCGCGACCGGCGGCGTCTCCGGCCTGGTGCGGCGCACGACCGGCGCCGTGGCGCCCGGCATCCCGGTGACGCTGCGGACGAGCACGTTGACCCGTTCCACGTCGACCGACACCGCGGGCCGGTACACGTTCTTCGACGTCTTCACCGAATCGGCGCGCGTCGACGCCGTCGATCGCGCGACGAACACGGCCGCGACGGGCATCGTCACCGTCGCACCCGATGTCGTGACGCCGCTCGATCTGTCGTTGACGGTCGGCGGCACGGTGACTGGCGTGATCCGATCCGGGAATCAACCGGTGGCGGGCGCACAGGTGACGGTGACGTGGACCGACGGCGGGACGATCGTGCAGTCGGGCAGCGACGGCAGCTACAGCGTCGACCATGTCACGCCGGGTCCCGTCCGCGTGCGCGCGCAAAACGCGAACGGGTTGGGCGCGAACGCCGGCACGCTCGGCATCTCGGGCGAGACGCTGACGCTCAACGTGACGCTGTTCGCCGGCGGCACGGTGTCGGGCACCGTGTTCCGCGCGGCCACGAATCCGCCGGCGCCGGTGAGCGGCGTTGAGGTGAGCATCAACCGGTTCGTCGCGGGACTGCCCTCGACCGTGACGACCGACGCGCTCGGAAGATTCGCGTTCGAGGCGGTGCCTGTCGGCACCTTCACGATGACGGCGGCCGATCCCGCCACCGGTGATCGCGGCAGCGCGACCAACCAGGTGAATGCCAACGGCGATCAGCGGACGGTGAACATCACGCTCATCGGACAGGGCCGCGTCACCGTCACCGTGCGCGACGCGTCCGAGAATCTGATCAACCACGCGCGCGTCATCGTCTACAGCCAGACGCAGTTCGGCGGCAACCAGGCCGGCGATACGGCGCCGGATGGCACGGTCGTCTTCGATCGCGTCCTCGCCGGTCCGTTCTTCCTGTCGGCGACCGATCCCGCGACGCAGCTCGCCGGGTCGACGACCGACAGCGTGACGGCGGGCGGCAGCCGCGACGTGACCGTGCGTCTACAGCCGGCGGCCACGATCCTCGGACGCGTCTTCGGTCCGGACGGGACGACACCCGAAGGCGGCACGCCCGTGCGGATTCTGACCTACTACTTCGGTGTCCAGCGTCAGACGACGACGGCGATTGACGGCACCTACCGGTTCGACGCCGTGCCGCTCGGCACCTACACCGTCGAGGCGCTCGACGCCAACAACCGGCTGCGCGCGCGCGCGTCGAACGTCGAGCTGTCGACGAACGGTCAGATCGTCACGCGCAACCTCACGTTCCTTGGCTTCGGCACGGTCACGGGCATCGTGTCGAATCCGAACGGGTCGGCCGCGTCCAGCGTCGGCGTCACCGTGCAGAGCACGTCGCCGATCGGCGGGTTCTTCAACGCGACGACCGACAGCACCGGCGCGTATCGCGTGTCGAACGTCCCGGCCGGCGCATTCATCGCGCGGGCGCAGACGCAGCAGCTCATCGGCGAGACGAACGGATTGATTTCGCAGGACGGACAGCAGGTCGTCGCGAACATCCAGCTGGCCAACAACGCGATCAATCTGCCCGTGTACCGGTACGACGGCAACAACTTCTACGTCAACCTCCGCGGCGACGGCTCGATCGGCGACGCGACGAGCAGCGTGTACGGCGGCGACTTCGGCAGCAACTTCGGCGCGTTCCTGCTCGACATCTTCAGGCAGGGGACGCCGGCCCGCTTCACCGGCGGCACGATCGGCACGACCGAGGAGAACGGTCAGGAAATCGCCGTGCGGCAGCAGGGCGTTGCGGGCCTGGACATCACACGAAAGATGTTCCTGCCGCGCGGCGGCTACTTCACCCGGTTCCTGGAAATCCTCACGAACCCGACGGCGGATCCGATCACGGTCGACGTCCGCGTGCAGAACAACCTGCGTCCGTTCTACGCGGCGCCGCGCGTCATCACAACGTCGAGCGGCGACGCGGCGCTGAGCGTCGGCGATCCGAACGATCCGGATCGGTGGGTCGTCACGGGAGACGTGTACGACTTCGATCCGTACGTGAATGGCGGCGTGCCCGAGACCGCGTTCGTCTTCGACGGACCGAACGCGGCGGAGCGCGCCGGCGCGGCGAGCTTCCAGCAGGACGGCAGTTACTCGCTCGGACAGCTCGCGTACCGCTGGAACAACGTGACGATTCCGGCCGGCGGCACCGTCGCCTACATGCACTTCGGCGTCCAGGAAACGAGCCGCGCGGCGGCGCAGGCCGCGGCGCAGCGTCTCGTCCAGTTGCCGCCTGAGGCGCTGACCGGACTGAACGCGTCGGAGATTTCGGAGATCCGCAACTTCGCGGTACCCGTGAACGGCGTCAGCGCACTCGATCCGATCGCGCTCGGCGGCACGATCACCGGCCGCGCGTTCGAGTTCGACGGGACGACGCCGGTGACCGGCATGTCGGTCCGGATCCAGAGCAACAACCCGATCTACTCGCGCGTCTATTTCGCGTCGACGAACGCGAACGGTGCGTTCAGCCTCGCCTCGCAGACGCCGTGCCTCGGCTGTTCGGGCAACGTCTCGATCCCGATCGAGCCGTTCACGGTGTTCGGCAGCCATCCGCAGACGGGCACCGAGTCCGGCCACGTCTCGGGCAGCTTCAACGCCGGCCAGACAGTGGCGGTTCGCAACATCGTCTTCACCGGAACGAGCGTCGTCAGCGGCGTCGTGCGCTTCACGTCGGGGGCCGCGACCACCAATTCCGGCTACGTCCAACTGGTTCGCTCGACGCCTTCGTCCCTGTTCCTGTTCGCATCGCTCGCCAACGACGGCACGTATCGCCTTGGCGGCGTGCCGCCGGGGGCGTACACGGCGTACGTCACCGCGTATCACCCGCAGGGAACCGCGCTGCAGACGACGCGAACGCTGACCGTCGCCGCCGATCGGAACGTCAACGGCGACGTCACGCTGCCGCAGACCGGGCATGTCAGCGGCGTCGTGCGCACCGCCGGCGGCGCCGCGGTTCCGAACATGTACGTGTACTTGCACAACGGCTCGCTCCCACTCTGCCGTTCTGCGTCGATTTGCCGGTCGGCGTTCACGAACGCGTCCGGTGCGTTCCTCCTGAGCAACGTGCCGGTCGGCACGTACTCGATGGAGGTCTACGACTCGAACCTCGGCGTCGTGGGTTCGGCGATCGTGCAGGTCACGATCACCGACAATCAGACGACGGCGCGGGATCTGACGATGTTTGCCGTCGGCACGCTGCAGATTCAGGTGAACTTCGCCGCCGGCAGCGTGGCGCCAAACTCCCGGGTCACGCTCGCCGAAGCGGCTCGAGGCAGCGACTTCCGCCACATCGGCTACACCGACTCCTCCGGCCGCGTGACGGCCACGAATGTCGCCGCCGGCAATTTCACCGTGCGTGCCTATCATCCTGGGAACGGCGCGCTGTTCTCGGACGTCACCGGCAACCTGCCGAACGCCGGGGATACGCTGACGGTGACGGTCGCGCTCCCGGCGACCGGCGTCATCACCGGCGTCGTCACGCGAGCGGATGGGACCACGACGGTCAGAGACTCGTTCGTCGAAGTCCGCGATCCGGTGAACAACCAGCAGTTGGCGTGGATGTACACCGACGCGAACGGACGGTACACGTTCACGCAGTTGCCCGCGGGACGGCCGCTGACGATGCGCGCGTACAACCCGAACGGATCGGGGCTCAACCGCGAGCTGTTGAACCAGACGATTCCGTCCGACGGCGCCACGCTCACGGTCAACTTCGCGCTGCCCGCGCTCGCGACCGTGCGCGTCACGGTGCTGAAGTCCGACGGCACGCCGTTCCCGAACACGCGCATCGACATGCGCACCGCGTTCGGGAATTTCTACCAGTTCAGGGGGTTCACCGGCAGCGACGGCACGCTGAGCATCGCGAACGTGCCGGAGGGCATCTTCTCGATCCTGGCGCGCGATCCGAACACGTTCGCGTCGAGGGGCAGCGCGACGCGAGAGATCACGCAAGCCAACGACAACCAGACGGTCGACGTCACGATCAACGCGCCGCTGTCGGGCAACGTCACCGGGACCGTGTTCGCCGCCGACAACGAGACCGGGTTGGGACGTTACGCGTTCGTCGAGGCGCTCGACACCGCGAGCGGTGACCGGTTGAACTACGCGTACACCGACGAAGAAGGCCGTTACACGATCAACGGCATTGTGCCCGGCGGCGCCGGATTCACGATCCGCGCGCACTCGCCGAACGATTTCACCATCGTTGGCGAAGCGACCGGCGCGTTCACGGTGACTGGCGAGACGAAGACAGTGAACATCACCGTGCCGGTGTCGGTGCTGCGCGGCCGTGTGACGTTCACCGACGGCACGCCGGTTCCCTATCCGGACGTGTTCGCGACGGAAACCCCCGAAGCGGCTGAACGGCGCACGTTCTACAGCTACAACACACGGCAGGACGGCACATATCGGCTGTTCGGTCTGCCCGCCGGCGTCGACTTCGTCGTCACCGCGCAGGACAACTACTGGGGCGGCAGCCGTTCGGGTCTCACGGGGACCGCGACCGCGAGGATCGAGAGCATCGCGACGCCGGCGACCGTCGACGTCACGCTGGCGCCGTCGGGAACGATCGAAGGCGTCGTCCGCAACGCGGCAGGGCCGGTGCCGTTCGCCGACGTGGCGCTGTCGGGTTCGGGTCAGAGCTTCGACCGGTTCGTGTCGGCGGATGAGAACGGGTTCTACCAGTTCAGGCGCGTCGCGCTCGGGTCGGTCGTCGTGCAGGGATGTGATTTCAGCATCGGCGGCGGTGTGTGCGGCACCGGGTCCGCCGCCATCACCACCGACAACGAGACGCAGGTCGTCAACATCACGGTCAGCGAATCGGGCGGCGTCCAGGGTACCGTGACTGATGGGGGCAATCCGGTTGCGAACTCGCGTGTCACGGTCGAGAGCCTCAGCAGCCTCGGACCGTACAGTCCGATCGAGCAGTCGATCTACACCGACAGCGCCGGCCGATACGCATTCGTCGACGTGCCCGCCGGCGCGGTGCGCGTCAATGCGCGGGATCCGAACAACTTCAACCGCGCGGGCGTCACGAGCGGAACGGTGACGGCTGGAGAAACGGCGACGATCGACGTGGCGCTCGGCAACGCCGTTCGATTCGGCGTGTTGAATCTCGATGGCAGCGACGGCTTCCGGTACGACGTCGACTGCGACGGGAGCCTCGGCGACGGAGGACGGGTCGATCGCACGCTCTACAACGCCTACAATGGCGCCTATTACCTCACCGACACGATGCAGAACAACTTCTACTCGTGTCTCAGCGTCGGTCTGCTCGATCAGAATGGACGCCAGGTGACGATCGGTCCGGCGTCGCTGTTCGGCATGAACGTGACGAGGAAGATCTTCTCGCCGGAGGGCGGCGGCTTCGCCCGGTATCTGGAGATCATCCAGAATCCGACGAGCACGGAACAGAACGTCACGTTCCAGGCCACGAGCTATCTCGGATACAGTAGCGGCATCCACGTGGTTGTCGCTCCGTCGGCCACGAACAACCAGTATGCCGTCACCGACAACAGCGGCACGTGCTGCAATCCGGCGTTGGCGCACGTGTTCGGAGGACCGTACGCCGCAGTCAACGTCTCGGCCACGCAATTCGTCGACAACGACGACACGATGTTCTACCGGTGGAACCTGACGGTGCCGGCCAACGGGACGATCGTCCTCATGCATTTCGCGGTGCAGCGCGGGATGACGGACGCGGCGGGCGCGGAGACGCAGGCGCAGGCGCTCGTCAGTCTCAGCGATCCGAACGCGCTCGCGGGAATGACGGCGACGGAACGCAGCCAGGTCGTCAACTTCTACGTTCCACCGCAATAGCGACGGAGACCGAGACCTTGATGAAATCCATGTTCGTGGCAACCGTGATCGCGGCGCTCGCCGCCGGCGCGGCACGCGCCCAGGGCCGGGCAGCGCTGCCCGATTTCCCGCTGACGCGGCTTGACGGCACGGTCGTCCGCAGCGATGCCGAGCTGCCGGGCGAAGGCAAATGGCTGTTGGTGTACGTGCAGGCCAACTGCCGTCCGTGCGACCGCCTGCTGAGCCTCGTGAAGCAGGACGACCATCCGGAACTGCCGTTTCGGATGGTGATCATCGCCGGCGGGGCGCGCGACAGCGCGAGCGGCATGCGGGACAAGCGCGTGGATCTTGCCGGCGCGCAGTGGTACGCCGACGAGTCGCGCGAGGCGTGGACATCGCTGCACATGGCGGGCGCGCCGATGGTGTTCGGCGTTCGCGACAAGACGATTCAATGGAGCCTGAGCGGGATGCTGAAGTCGGACGCCGACGTGAAATCGATCCTCGCGAGCTGGGCAGCGGAGTAAAACCGCACCCCAAGCGGACAGTCGTATCCAGTCAGCGCCGCGAGCCGAAGGCGAGCGGTGGCAGGCGCGTGGGGGTGGGGCCCCGCGCGCGAAGTAGTCAACCATGTTTTCGATTCATCGCCTGATCGTCGGCTTGGTCTTCGCGACGCACGCGGGCGTCGCGGCTGGACAACCTGGACAACGTCCACAGGCAGCCCAGGCGCCGCCGGGCGTCAGCGTCACGCAGAAGGGGCCGGACACCGCGCCGGTCACCATCGTCGAGTTCTCGGATTTCGAGTGCCCGTTCTGCGCGACGATTCCGCCGGTCATCACGCAGCTCCTCGAGCAGTATCCGGGACAGATCCGCCTCGTGTTCAAGCACAGTCCGCTGCCCATTCACAAGAACGCGCCGCTCGCGCACGAAGCGGCGCTGGCGGCCGGACTGCAGGGGAAATTCTGGGAGATGCACGATCTGCTGTTTGCGAGGCAGAAGCAGTTGTCGATGGCCGATCTCGTCGGCTACGCGGAAGCGCTGCATCTCGACGTGCCGGCGTTCACGGCGGCGCTGACCGATCGCCGTCTGAAGCCGATCGTCGACCAGGACTTGATCGAGGCGCGCGCGTTTGGCGTCAACGCGACGCCGACGTTCTTCGTCAACGGCCAGCGATACAGCGGAGCGGCGACGCTGGCGACGCTCAAAGGGTTCGTCGACCGCGCGCTCGGCAAACCGGCGGCAGCGACCGCGACGGCGGTGTCGGCCGGGCAGCGCGTCAGCCACATCAACACCGACGGCGCGCCGCGTCGAGGCGCCGAAGACGCGCAGGTGACGATCGTCGAGTTCAGCGATCTGCAGTGCCCGTTCTGCAGGCAAGCGACTCCGGTCCTGGACTGGGTGATGACGGCGTACGACGGCCGCGTCAAATGGCTCTTCAAGCACTTCCCGCTCAGCATCCATCCGAACGCGATGCTCGCGCATCAGGCGGCGCTCGCGGCGGCGGAGCAAGGGAAGTTCTGGGTCATGCACGACGCGCTGTTTGCGGATCAGAAGAACGTCAAGCGCGACGCGCTCGTCGCCGCCGCCGCGCGGTTTGGCCTCGACGTGCCGCGGTTCACCGCCGATCTCGACAGCCCGCGTCTGAAGGCGAGAATCGAGACGGAGCGCCGGGAAGGCACGGCGCTCGGGGTCACCGGCACGCCGACGTTCTTCATCAACGGCCGCAAGGTCGTCGGGTTCAAGACGCACGAAGAAATGAAAGCCATCATCGAGCAGGAGCTCGTCGGTCGGCCTGCGACGTCGGCTGAAGCGAATGAGAGCGGCGCGGCGGCCGCAGGACCGGAGCTCGCGAAAGGCGAGCCGAACGCGCCAATCACGATGCTGTGGTACTCCGATCTCCGCAGCGCGCTCACGGCCAAGGCGTCGGACCTGGTCAATCAGGTGATGGCGGCCTATCCGGGTCAGATACGAGTCGTCATGAAACATCGGCCGCTCGAATCGCGGCCGGAGAGCAGGCTGGTTCACGAAGCTGGCGTCGCGGCGGCCGCGCAAGAGAAGTTCTGGGAGATGCACGCGTTGATCCTCGCCGAACCTGCCGGGCCGATTGGGCGCGACCGTCTGATCGATCTCGCGAGGCGCGCGAAGCTCGACGAAGCGCCATTCGTCAAGGACCTCGACGGCGGCGCGTATCGCGCCAACGTGGAGCGCGATCTCGAAGAGGCGCAGCGCCGCAGCGTGCGAGGCACGCCGGTGTTCTTCGTCAACGGCCAGCGGATCGACGGCATCCAGCCGCTGTCGTACTTCAAGCGCATCATCGACCAGGAACTGCGGCGTCGGACCGACAAATGACTTTTGCGTTTTGGGCTTCGATGCGCATGACTGAAACTCTCCACCACGGAGGACACTGGGGACGCGGAGGAAAATCTGTTTCATTAGGTTTGACCCTCCTGTCCTCCGTGTCCTCCGTGGTGGAGAGCTAATTCCGCAATGCCATGTCAGTTAGAAGCAGGAGTTTCGCAAGCATGGGTGGATCGAAACGGTCGTCGACCAGACGCGACTTTCTTCTCAGATCCGGCGCGGCGACGATCGCGTCGTTCGCGACGCCGCTGGCAACGTCCACGGCGCGGGCCGCTGCCGGCCCTGTGGACGATGTCCAGGCCGCGGGCGCCAGTGACGTGCATGCCGGTCCGAAACGCAAGGATCGCGCGTACGAAATCCGGCAGAGCGCCGCGATGTACCACAAGAACGCGGCGGCGACGCGCCAGAACGTGAACGGCGACGAGGAGCGCTATCAGAATCGGATCGCCAGCTTCACCAAATCGCTGCCGCACAGCCGGAATGGCGAAGTGGAGCCGCAAGCCTACGAGCGGCTGCTCAGAGCGGTCAAGAGCGGCAGCGCTGACGACTTCGAGGAGATTCCGCTCGGCGGGCTCGCCAAGCTGGCCGATCCGCTCGCGGCGTACTCCTATGTGCTCGAAGGCGCCGACCCGCATCAGTTCACGATGGATCCGCCGCCGGCGTTCGCGAGCCTCGAACAGGCCGGCGAGATGGCCGAGCTGTACTGGCAGGCGCTGCTGCGCGACGTGCCGTTTTCAGAATACGGCTCGCATTCGATCGCGATTGCAGCCGCGGAAGATCTCTCGCGCTTCCCTCAGTTCAAGCCAGCCGCCGGCGGCACGCTCGATGCGAAGTACCTCTTCAGGGGACGCACACGCGGCGACCTGGTCGGTCCGTACATCTCCCAATTCCTGCTGAAGGACATCCAGTACGGCACACGCCGTCTCGATCAGAAGATTCGTACGACCGTGCCTGGCGACGACTATCTCGTGAACTACGCGTCGTGGCTCGCCGTGCAGAACGGCGGTGCGTCGGGCGCCAATCGTCTCGATCTGACGCTGCGCCACATCCTGACCGGACGCGACCTCGCCGAGTTCGTGCACCAGGACTTCACGTATCAGGCGTTTCTCGACGCCGCGCTGATTCTGCTGACGATGCGCGTGCCGTTCGACTCGAGGAACCCGTACCGGAATTCGGTGACGCAGTCCGGCTTCGGCACGTTCGGCGGGCCGCACGTGCTCGATTTAGTGGCGCGCGTCTCGAGCTGCGCGCTGAAGGCGTGCTGGGCGCAGAAGTGGCTCGTGCACCGGCGGCTGCGTCCCGAGGAGTTCGGGGCGTGCGTGCACAACACGAAAACCGGCGTGGCGGCGTACCCGATCCACGAGGCGCTCCTCACGTCGCCGGTCCTCGACGCCGTGTCGAGGCGCCACCACTCGTATCTGTTGCCGCAGGCGTACCCCGAAGGCGCGCCGATGCACCCGTCGTATCCGGCCGGTCACGCCGCGATCGCCGGCGCGTGCGCGACGGCGCTCAAGGCGGTGTTCCACGAGCCGCATGTGATTGCCGAACCGGTCATGCCGAGCTCGACCGGCCTCGCGATCGTTCCCTACAGCGGATACGATCGCCTGACCGTGGGCGGCGAGCTGGACAAGCTGGCGTCGAACATCGCGTTCGGCAGAAACATCGCCGGCGTCCATTACCTGTCGGACGGCATCGGGGGCCTGAAGCTCGGTGAAGAGGTGGCGCTGTCGGTCCTGCGCGATATGAAGGACTGTTTCACGCAATTGTTCCGCGGCTTTTCGCTGACGAGGTTCGACGGTACTACTATCACCGTGTGAGCGCGACGGATCCGCCGTTACCCAAGGGCCTGCGCTGGGTCCAGCTCCAAACGACACCGGTGTCTCGCGAGCTGCGCGACGCCGACGATCGCGTCATCGGCACGCTCCGCGATCTGCCGAAGCCCGCCGTGACGTGGGGCTTCACCGATCGCCGGCGCGCGCGAGGCGAAGTCGGCGCCTCGCACTGGGATCTGTCGGTCGAGCGCAAGGGGATTTCAGGGTTCTTCGGTCTCTCCGCCACAGTCCTGATTGACGCCGGCCAGACCGGAGTACTGCTGGCGGGGCCTTTCTTCACGAGCGGGACGCTCTCGCTCGTGAGCGGCCGCCGGCTTCAGTGGAAGGGCGGCGTGTTCGAGGGGCCGTCCGCGTTCCTCGACGAACGCGGACGAATGCTGGTGCAATTCCGGACCGGCTCGTACATCAAGCGTGTGAATGCGTACGTCGACGTGCAGCCGGAAGCGGCGGACATGTCCGAATGGCCGCTCCTCGCGGTCCTGGGTCTGTATCTCCGGCTGCTGATGAACAGAGTCTTTGACGGATCGTAGCTTTCAGCTGACGAGTGAAAGCGACGTCACGCAAGTTCTCAGTCGCGTGACCGCCGTACGACCGACAGTCGCATCCGCGTGACGACGCGATCGTCCCAGCCGACGTCGACCCAATAATCACCGAGCTCATGGATGTCGAGGTTGATGCGCAGGATGCGCGCGATGTTGTCGCCCTCGGCCGACGGCTCGACCGGGAGCGTCGCGAGACGATGGACGCCGCCGGAGGGCTGGCGAACGTCGAGCCGGATCTGGTGCGTCCCGGGCGCGGGATCGCAGCGCATGCCGACGACGGCGACGAGCGGCGCCACGCGAGGCAGCCTCCCCGCGACTTCGCTGACCGTGATGCGATCGAGGACGTTCGTCAGCGTCAGCGTCCCGTCTGGATGCTGGCGCGCCTCCTGGCAGAAGACGGCCATCGTCACGTACGGGAGGGGAAGCGTCATTGAGCGCGGAGTGATTCTGGACTATCTAATCGTCCACAAATAGACCATCAAGCTATTGATGTCCTGCGACTCGTCGGCGGGCCACTCCGGCCCCATGTCGTAGTAGTGCGACACGATGCGTGTGCCTGGCCTGAGGCGTCTCAGCTTCGGCATCAACTGCTGGTTCATGCGCGGATGAAGATATAGCGCGATGACCGTCGCCGGGCTCAGGTCGGTCTCGAAGAGATCCTGATTCAGGAACCAGACGCGGTCGGTGACGTGCGCCTTGCGCGCGTTGTCGACCGCTTCGCGGATCAATCGCGGCTCGATCTCGATCCCGACGCCGCGCGCGCCGTACTTCTGCGCCGCCGTGATCGGAATGCGTCCGTCGCCCGATCCGAGGTCGTACACCACATCGGCGGAGGTGACGTGCGCCATCTCCAGCATCGCGTCGACGACGTTCTGCGGCGTCGGGACGTACCTGACATCGGGCGGCTTCAGCCGCTGCTGAGCGGACGCCGCCGCTGCCAGCAGCAGGAGGAGGATGACAGGTTTCACCACGCGATAATACGCCATGCCCATGCGGGCCGCGATCGCTTCCACGCCGATGCCCTGGTATCGATCGATCACACGCGACCAGTGGCGCGTGCTCGTCGCCGCGAAGCTCGGATGGATGCTCGACGCGATGGACTTCATGATCTACGCCATGGCGGTCGGGCGATTGAAGACCTACTTTGGTTTCGACGATGCCGCCGCCGGCATGCTCGGCACGGTGACGCTGGCGACCTCCGCCCTCGGCGGCCTCGTCTTCGGCGTCGTCGCCGATCGCTTCGGCCGCACGCGTGCGCTGATGGGAACCATTCTGATCTTCTCGCTCGCGTCGCTCGGCGCCGCGACTTCGCAGAGCGTGGCGCAGTTGCTGATGTGGCGCGCCGTGCTCGGCATCGGTATGGGCGGCGAGTGGGCGTCGGGCGCCGTGCTGGTCAGCGAGACGTGGCCGCCCGCGCATCGCAACAAGGCGATCAGCATCGTGCAGTCGGGATGGGCGATCGGCTACATCCTCGCCGCGGTCATGGCGGCGCTCATCCTGGGTTCGCCCTCGCTCGGTCCCGATTCATGGCGATGGTTGTTCGTCGCCGGTGTGCTGCCGGCGTTTCTGGTCCTCTGGGTGCGCCGCAACGTGCCGGAGCCGGTGGTGTGGTCGGAGAGGCGGGTTCCGCGCGTGAGCAATCCGTTCGCCGTGATCTTCGGCCGCGCGCTCATCGGCCGCACGCTGCTCGTCATCCTCCTGGGATCGACGCTGCAGTTCGCCTACTGGGGCATTTTCTTCTGGCTGCCTGGATTCCTCGCGCGCCCGATCGCGCAGGGCGGCGCCGGCATGGGCGTCGTCGGATCGCTCGGCTGGATCATCCCGGTGCAGATCGGCGCGTACTTCGGCTACCTGACGTTCGGCTTCATCGCCGATCGCGCCGGACGCCGCCGGACGTTCATTGGATTCATGCTCGCCGCCGCGACGCTCGTGCCGATCTACGCGCTGATGGCGCGCAGTCCGCTCGTGCTGCTCCTGCTCGGTCCGGTGCTCGGCTACGTCGGCCACGGCTACTTCAGCATGTTCGGCGGCTTCGTCGCCGAGCTGTTTCCGACGCCGGTGCGCGCGACAGGGCAGGGGACGAGCTACAACGCCGGGCGGCTCGCGGGCGCGCTCGCCCCGTACGTCATCGGCGTGCTCGCGCAGCAGCCGCGCATCGGCCTCGGCCTGGCGATCGCGAGCACGTCGGCCTTCTTCCTCGCATCCGCGGTGATTATTTTTGCGCTGCCCGATCGAAGCGGCGAACCGCTGGAGAGCTGACTTGGCGTGTCCACGATCAACGCAGAAACCGCAGAACACGCAGAATCAGAAATCTCTGGGGATCAGGAGTTCTGCGTCGATCGTTGCCGCCCTCCACGCACAAACGGCAGAACACGCAGAGTACAAGTCTCTGCGAGTTCAGCGAGTTCTGCGTTGATCGTTGTCGATCATTCGCTCCGCAACGCGATCACTGGATCGACGCTGCTGGCGCGGCGTGCGGGAACGTAGCTCGCGACGAGCGCGACGCCGACGAGCAACGCCGCCGCGACGGCGAAGGTCGCCGGATCGAGCGGACGGACGTCGAACAGGAAGCTCGCGAGCAAACGCGTGAGCGCCGCCGCGCCGATGGCGCCCAGCGCGACGCCGGCGATCGTCATCGCGAGCGCCTGCCGGACGACGAGACGCAGCACGTCGACGCGTTGCGCGCCCAGCGCCATCCGGACCCCGATCTCGCGCGTCCGCCGCGTCACGCTGTGCGCCAGCACGCCGAGGATGCCGATGGCCACGAGCACGAGCGCGACAATCGCGAAGCTGCCGAACACGACGCTCCGAAACCGCGGCTCCGAAACCGAATCGGAGAGGACCTGCCGCATCGTGTCGACGCGATCGAACGGCAGGTCGCTATCGACCGTCCGGATTTGCCGGCGAATCGCGGCGGCCGCGCTCGCCGGATCGCCGTCGGTCCTGACCACGAAGTTCAGGTTGCGCAGGAGGAATGAACGCGGCGCCTGCGACAGCGGCATGTAGATCGCGGGACGCGTCTCGTCGCTGAGCGCCATCTGCTTGACCTCGCCAACAACGCCGACCACGGTCGACCAGGGTTCGTTCGGCCGGACGAATCCCACCCTGATGCGTTTGCCGAGCGCGTCCTGTCCCGGCCACAGCCGGCGCGCCAGCGTGTCGGTGACGATCACCACGCTTGGTGCCTCCGCATCGTCGCGATCGACGAACGTGCGCCCGCGCAGGACCGGGATGCCCATCGCGTGGAAGTACTCGGCGCTGACGGCCGGTTTCCCCACGGTGAGTCCACGCGGCAGCTGCGGCACATCCTCGACGACGAAATCGCCCGACAGGAAATTCCCGCCGAGCGGCAGCCAGTTGATCGCGCCCGCGTAGGCGACGCCTGGTACCGCGTGCAGGCGCTCGATCGCCGATGCCGAGAATCGCCGCATCTCCACCGCGCCGGGATAGCTGCCTTCGGGCAGCGTGACGCCGACCGTCAGGATGCTGTCGGGTCTGAACCCGGGATCGACGCTCGTCAATCGCAGGAAGCTCTTGGCCAGCAGGCCGGCGCCGGCGAGCAGGACGAACGCCAGCGCCACTTCCGCGACGACCAGCACGTTGAAGAACCGCGAACGCGTCGTCTGTGCGTTGCCTGCGCTCTTGAGCGCGGTCATCACGTCGGCCTTCGACGATTGGAACGCCGGTGCGAGTCCGAACAGGAGGCCCGTCGCGATCGACACGACCATCGTGAACGCGAATGCCTGCGAATCCAGCTGCACTTCCGAGATCCGCGGGAGAGTGCCGCGAGGGATCAAGCGGATGGCGACGTCGATGCTCCACACAGCGACGAGCAGGCCGGCGAGTCCGCCCATCACGGCGAGCACGACGCTCTCGGTGAGGAACTGGCGCACGAGCCGCCATCGCCCGGAGCCGAGCGCCGCGCGAATCGCCACTTCGCGCTGACGCGCGGCGGCGCGGCCGAGCAGGAGGTTCGCGACGTTCGTGCAGGCGATCAGCAGGAGAAATCCGACGGCGCCGAGCAGGACGAACAGCAGCGGCCGGACCTGGTGGCTCACGTCGTCTCGCAGTCCGACGATGCGGACGTCGAAGCCTCGTCTGCCGACCTGTTGCTCGATCGCGCGAGCCACGTTGTCCATCTCCGCCTGCGCCTGATCGAGCGTCACGTCCGGCTTGATGCGCGCGATCACCTGCATCGTCGCATTGCTGCGATCGCCGGGCCGCAGGTCGAGCGGCGTCCAGATCCCGACGTCCTGGGCGGGACGCGCGCCCGTGGCGACCATCCCATCGCGAGGGAACGTGAAGCCGGCGGGCATCACGCCGATGAGCGTGAGCGGTCTGCCGTCCAGCGTGACGCGCTGGCCGACCAGCGCCGGGTTCGCGTTGAACCGCCGCCGCCACACGCGCTCACCGATGACGACCGTATCGGATGGATCGGCCTCACCGGATCTCGAACGAAAGGTTCGCCCCGCGATCGGCTCCACGCCCATGGTTTCGAAGAAGTCGCGCGTGACCATCGCGCCGAGCAGCCGCTCGGGATCGCCGCCCGTGGTGACGCTGAACGTGGCGCCCTGGAACGCGGCCATGCTGTCGAAGACGCGGTTTTCGCGCTGCCAGTCGAGGAAGTCGCCGGGAAACACGGCGCGCATGGGAAATGGGCTCGCCCTGCGCGATTGCGTGAGCAGCATCACCAGCCGGTCGCTGTCCCTGAACGCAAACGGCCGCAGCACGACGCCGTTGACGAAGCTGAAGATCGCCGTCGTCGCGCCGATGCCGAGCGCCAGCGTCACGATCGCGACCGCGGCGAACCCGGGATTCCTGGCGAGGAGCCGGACGGCGTAGCGAACATCCTGCATCAGCGTGTGCATATCGTCCCGCCGTCATGTCAACGTTCGTGCCAGGCGTAATCGTTGGATTGTGGCGTGTCGCGCGTTTGCTGGCGTGGGAATCTGGCCGACGGTGGGAGCGGACTGTTCGAAGACGGACACCAAGCCCTGCCGCTGCAGCAGCGCGATCACGACGAAGGCAAACGCAACCACGAAAACACGAAAAGCATTTCTTTTTCGTGGCTTCGTGTTTTCGTGGTTGCATTTTCCGGCACCGCCGCCGCGGTGTTCAGGAAATCGCGCCGATCCATGTCGGCGCATTCTACCCCTCGACGAAGAGCCTCAGCCGGGCCGCTTCGCCGACGTCCTCATCTAAAAGGCAGCGTTCAGCAGTTTTCTTCGTCGATCGGATTCAGCGGACCACTTGCCCGACTCGTAGGTGAGCCGCACGGTCAGATTGTCTTCGACTGACAGCGCAATGCCGCCGGTGCGGTCGCCTGCGTCCTCGCGTTTCCACGTGGCGGCAAGATGTGCCTTTCCGAAGCGAATGGCGGTCTGTTCGTGGCCGACATGATCGCCGTCATTGTACGGATAGTCGTAGCGCTGCATGTCGATGGTGGTCGTGCCGTACTTTTCGATCAGTTCGTCTTTGAACTGACCATAGAACTCCAGGCAATCCTGCTCTTCGGTCAGGAAGCTCACGATCATTTTTTCGAACGCGCCGTGCCCGTCGAACAGCGTCATCACCACCGCCTGTTCGCCGAGCAGTGTTCCGTGGAACGTCTGGTCGAGCGGGAATCGCTCGTCGGGCTTGATCTTCGTATAGGGAGCCATGCCGAGCGCGGCCAGGGCTTCGGCGACGTGTGCCGGAGTCTCGCCAAAGCGGACGTTGCCAAACGCAGTCGCGCGGCTCTGCGCGTTGACCGACGCCGCCGCCAAAGAGAGAACCATCGCGATCACAATCGAATAGTGCCGTTTCAATCCGACCTCCCGTTCGCCGGGCGCGACGATTGTCACCGCGCCCGCGAAGATTGCGGTTTGTGGGGTTACTCCCTGTTTTCGACAGAATTGGCCCGCGTATTAGGGGCGACGTGCACGGAATTGCACGCTGTGTTCGTGACGCTCGCGGCTTCCTGAAGAGCTGTCGTCGCGCCAGTGTCCCGGACCCTTCGGGTTCGGGACACTAGCGTCGAATCAGCAGATCGCGCGCGCGCCGTTTGCCGAGCGCGTTGATTGCGACGGATGCGGCAATCAAACGGACGTCCAGCCACACGCTCTGGCGGGCGATGTAGACGCGATCGAGGAAGAGCGACGCTCGTGAGGCAGTCGAGCCGACGACCTGCGCGAGGCCGGTGAGCCCTGGCGCCACGCGCCAGCGATCGTCGTAGCCGGGCGCGCTCCATCCGAGCCGGGCGGCATCGGCTTCGGTCAGCGGGCGCGGTCCGACCGCGCTCATCTCGCCGCGCAGCACGTTGATGAGCTGCGGCAGCTCGTCGAGGCCGGTGTCGCGCAGGAGCCGGCCGACGCGGGTGATCCTCCCGTCCCGCATCGATCGGAACTTCAGGATGGTGAACCGCCGCCGCCGTTCGCCGAGCCGTTCCTGGCGGAAGAGCAGCGGCGGGCCGTCATCCAGCAGAATCGCGAGCGCGACGAGCGCCATCGCCGGCAGGAAGAACAGCAGGCCTGCCGCGGCGCCGGCGACGTCGATCACGCGCTTCATCCGCATGGCGACGGGTGAGAGCTTACATCAAAACTACTTTCTAATGTAAAGTAGTTGGCACAATGCCCTCCACGCCGTCCCGCAGACTCCGGGTCAGGTTCATCCTCCCCGCGCTCACCGAGGCGACCAGCCCATACTGGCGCCCGATCAAGTACTCGCTGTTCCCGCCGCTCGGCCTCGCCACGCTCGCCGCGTACCTGTCGCCGGACGACACGGCGGTGATTCTCGACGAGCACGTCGAGTCGCACGACGTCGTCGACCGAGGCGACCGGCCCGACCTCGTGGTGATTCAGGTCTACATCACCAACGCGTACCGTGCGTATCGGCTCGCCGATCGCTACCGCGCCAGGGGATCGTTCGTCGCGCTCGGAGGACTGCACGTCACGTCGCTGCCCGACGAAGCGCGCGCGCACGCCGACGCAATTTTTCTCGGGCCGGGCGAACAGACGTTCCCGCGATTCCTGGAAGACTTTCGGGCGGGACGCGCAGAGCCGATCTATCGATCCACGTCAGACCGGACCCTCGACCGCGTCCCGCCGATTCGCCGCGATCTGATCCGGCGGCGCAACTACCTCGTGCCGAACTCGATCGTCGTCACGCGCGGCTGCCCGCAGCACTGCCACTTCTGCTACAAGGACGCCTTCTTCACCGGCGGCCGCTCGTTCTACACGCAGCGCGTGGACGATGCGCTCGCGGAGATTGCGCGGCTGCCCGGACGTCATCTCTATTTCCTGGACGACCACCTGCTCGGCGATCGCCGCTTCGCCGCCGCGCTCTTCGACGGCATGCGCGGGATGAATCGTCTGTTTCAAGGCGCCGCGACCGTCGACTCCATCCTGCGCGGCGATCTCATCGAGCGCGCCGCCGACGCCGGTCTGCGCAGCATCTTCGTCGGCTTCGAGACGCTGACGCCGGGCAACCTCGCGCGCAGCAACAAGCTCCAGAACCTCGGGCGCGACTACAAGGCGGTGACCGACCGGCTGCACGGACTCGGCATCATGATCAATGGCAGCTTCGTCTTCGGCATGGACGACGATGGCGAGGACGTGTTCAGGCGGACGGTCGACTGGGCCGTCGAGCACGGCATCACGACGGCGACGTTTCACATTCAGACGCCGTATCCCGGAACCAGACTGTTCGCCCGCATGGAGCAGGAAGGGCGCATCGTCACGCGCGACTGGGACCTGTACGACACGCGGCATGTCGTCTATCGCCCGGCGCGGCTGACGCCCGACGTTCTGAAGGACGGGTACGATTGGGCGTACCGCGAGTTCTATCGATGGGCCTCGATCGGACGAGCGTCGTTGTCACACGGCACGCTCAAGCATCAGGCGAAGCATTTTTTCTACGCCGCCGGCTGGAAGAAGTTCGAGCCGCTGTGGGACATGATGATTCGCGCGCGGCAGCTCCGCCGTATGACGCCGCTCCTCGAAGCGGTGCTCTCGAAGCTGACACGTGCGACGGGTGCGCGAGGCACCGCCGAACCGCATGGCAATCCCGAGGAAACAGGCCCGCTGCTGCGCCGGCCGTCGCTGCCGAGGCATTCGTCGCCGCTCGTCTGGCACACTGGCGGTCCAGCGCGCGGTTAATCGGTTAATCCTCCAGGGCGTGTGACCGTTTCGCACAAATCGCGGCCCGCTGACGCACGCCCTCGCCGCGAGTCTTAGAATCTCCAGAGCTTCACGCTGACACGTTTTTTGCGAGGTCAGGATCATGAGCACCGTGTCGAACCCGGAGCTTCTCGGCCGGATCAGCCAGCAGCGCGCGCAGGTGGACGCGTTTCTCGCGGCCGCCGTGCCGCGCAAGCGCCGGCTGCTGAACACGACGATCATCGGTGGCAGCCTCGCGGCGGCGCTGACGGCGGGTCCCGCCGTCGGCGGTCAGTCGTTCACCGCCTGGCTCACGGCTGCGCTCGGTCTGTCGTCGCCGTCGTGGCGGTTGCTGTGCGGCGGCGCGGCGGTCTGCTCAGTGATGGCGACCGTCGCCACGCAGTTGCTGAAATCCGACAACGTCGAACAAAACGTGACGCGCGCCCAAGGCGCGCGCGCGAAGCTCGAAGTCCTCGAGCTCGGTCTGAAGATCGGTCACCTCGACGAGCGACAAGCATTGGCCGAGTACCTGAAGTGCGTGGAGGAAACCGCGTTCCTGGTTGGCTGATAGCCAGTGCGATTCACGAACCGGTCGCACTCGATGCGCCTGCTAACTCGAGAATCTATCCACGCGGCGTCTTTGCCGGCGCTTGGCTGGCCCGCCGATACTCCAGCAACGCGTCCCAAATTCGAGCCGCGGGAGCTTCGTATACGTGACGCGGCCCGGCGGTCGCTCGCCAAACCACCGCAAGAACTCTTGGTGCAGTATTTCTGTCACTTCATCCCGCCGTTCCGCCCTCGCGATGCGCGGAACGACGGTACAAATTTCGGGTGAGTACTCGTCGGCGGGAGCGCCGCCTCTGAGAAGGCCAATCGGATCCGCGTCCGTGATCGCACGCTCCACCGCCGCGACGAATGCTTGATTTGCGCGATTCATGAACCGAGCCTCGAGGCAGTTGATCGTAGAGTCGTTGGCTGGCCAACGGCTACGAATGAGCCGCGCGTTCGTCAGTCGGCATTTCGAGAAGGCCGCGACGCATCCTCGACGCGTGCGACCGCATCCGGGCTCTCCGGGACGCCGACAGCTATCGGGTGGCCGGATGCCGTCTGCCTCGCACGCGCGCGTCGACAGAACTCCTGGATGTCATTTCCGGCCGCAGCAAATAGGACGATGCGCGCCGCGCGCACTTCGGCGACGATCGGATCGTCTGAGGGACCGTACTCATTCAGTTGGTCGAACATCCGTGTCCTCCATGAGCTCATTGGGTGTACAAATCAGCTCGGTGCGTCAGGTGCAGCCGCCGTTGGGCCGCCAGCTGGTGTCCAACTCATGCTGTTGACACCTTTTGATCAGAGCCGACTGTGATCGTTGCAGTTCGGACAGCACGGACGGCTGGCTGCGTGGGATTCATTTGGAGTCAAATGCCGAGCGTGAGCCCGCGCATCGCAAACACCGACGCCGCCCACTCGCGAGTCTCACACGCATGGCGCTCGATACGGTCAACCACTGATCCCATGGGAGTCTTCCGTTCGAACTGCCCCTGAAGTTCGTACGCGATCGCTTCCAACGGACTCCCGGCGTAGCCATGCAGAACGATGCCAAGCGCGTACGTGAGGAGAAAGCCTCGAACGCCGAGCCGCGCCCACTGGACAACGTGAACGAGCTCGTGGAAATGAACGCTCTCCAAGGAAGACGACGGTTGAACAAAGTACATGTCCCGGAACGTGATTCCGGCCATCGGCATGTTCGCCATCGCCTCGAACTCCGGCAATCCGTACTCCGACACCGGAGGGAATGGGATCTTCGGAACCAGTGCGACGCTGGTCGAGGCCAGCAGAGACGCTGGAAAGTGGGCCGCGAGTCGCCGGAATCTCAGATCACTTGTCCGGACAGATTCGCCACGATGGCTCGTGTGGAGATCATCGATCCACTGCTCAACTCTTGGAAGAGCACCCTGCAGACGCCGAAGGAGGTCCGTCATCGGGTGCGGAGCGTTATACGCTTCCCCACACCTCGTTCGCGATCTCCACGATCAGCTGCAGCTTGGCCTTCTCTTCGTCCACGGTCAGCGCGTTGCCTTCGGCGTTGCTCGCGAAGCCGCATTGCGGGCTGAGCGCGAGCTGGTCGATTGGGACGAACTTCGAGGCTTCCTCGATCCGGCGTTTGACGTCCGCTTTGTTTTCGAGCGCGCCTTTCTTCGTCGTCACGAGGCCGAGCACGACGGTCTTGCCCTTTGGCACGAAACGCAGCGGGCTGAAGTCGCCGGCGCGCGAGCTGTCGTACTCCAGGAAGTAGCCGTCGACGTTGAACTCGTTGAACAGGACGTCGGCCACAGGCTCGTAGCCGCCGTCGGCCACCCAGTGGCTGCGCGCGTTGCCGCGGCACAGGTGCATGCAGACGGTCATGTCCTGATGACGCGCCGAGGTCGCGTCGTTCACGAGCTTCGCGTAGGTGTGCGGCAGCTTGTCGGGATCCTCGCCGAGGCTGCGCGCGAAGTCGCGCAGCGTCGGATCGCAGAGAAACGCCATGTTCACTTCGTCGACCTGCAGATAACGGCAGCCGGCGTCGACGAGATCGCGAATCTCTTCGCTGTAGACGCGGGCGAGATCCGTGTAGAAGTCGTCCATGTCCGGATACGCGGTCGTGTCGATGGCCTTGCGGCCGCCGCGGAAGTGCAGCACGCTCGGCGACGGAATGGTGATCTTCGGCGTCGCAGTCGTGGTCGCTCTCAGGAACTTGAAATCCTCGACGAAGATCGGATGCGGACGCGACAGCCTGCCCGTAATCTTCACGCCGGGCGGGCTCCACTCGATCTCGCCCTGCTCGGAGTGGAACTTGATCGGGATTCCAGCGGTCTGCTCCACGTTCGCGAAGTCGCACACGAAGTCCATGTGCCACAGGCCGCGGCGGAACTCGCCGTCGGTCACCGATTTCATCCCGAGGCCTTCCTGCATCCGGACCACGTCGCGGATCGCGTCGTCTTCGAGGCGCCGCAGCTCGGCGGCCGACAGCTCGCCGCGCCGGCGCCGCTCGCGCGCCTCGAGGAGATTCGCCGGGCGCAGCAAGCTGCCGACCTGATCGGCGCGAAACGGAGGGGCGACGGTTGCGGTGGTCATGGGACCTCACTATATCAGTCTGTCATTGCGGATTGAGGATTGCGGATTGCGGATTTATTTTTGATTGGTCATTGTCGATTCGGATTGGTCATTGATGATTGAAGATTTTGCCAACCTGCGGCGATGTGGACGTGGCAAGAATTGCCTCGTTTGAGACGCCTTCATCGGAGTGAACAGGATTCTCGAACGATTGCGAGCGGCGTTGAATTTGCGTTTCGTCCGCCGCATGACACCAGAACAACTGAAACGCAGAACGAAGGCGTTCGCCGTCAAGATCGTGCACTTTGCCGCGACGCTTCCGACCGACATCGTGACCACGACAATCGTCCGACAGTTGGTGAGCAGCGGAACAGCCGTCGGCGCGAACTATCGATCGTCATGCCGCGCCAAATCGCGGCCGGACTTCATTTCGAAGCTGACGACCGCGGAGGAGGAAGCCGACGAGACGCAGTACTGGCTGGAACTGCTGGTTGACGCTTCCATAGCCAGACCGGATGCGGTCGCAGTGCTTGTCGACGAAGCCGAGCAACTCGTCCGCATTTTCGTCGCATCAATCAAAACCGCACGCGGCTTCAGCCGCTAATCGAGAAGCGAGAATCGATGATCGAAAATCGATGATCGAGGATTGCGAATCGAGGATTGCGAATCGAGGATTGCGAATCGAGGATTGCGAATCGAGGATTGCGAATCGAGGATTGCGAATCGAGGATTGCGAATCGAGGATTGCGAATCGAGGATTG
>DASYQZ010000223.1:0-18778 GCA_036004865.1 Vicinamibacterales bacterium | reverse complement strand
CAGCGCGCGGTGGCCGAGTACGGCACGGGCACCACCGGATCGCGGACGGCCAACGGCACGCTCGCGATGCACGACGCGCTCGAGCGCGAGTTCGCCGACTGGTTCGGCAAGCGCCACGCCGTCATCTTCAGCACCGGCTATCAGGCGAACCTGTCGCTCATCGGCGGTCTGTGCGGTCCGGGCGACGTCATCCTCATCGATCGCGACAGCCACGCGAGCATCTACGACGCGACGCGGCAGACGGCGTCGCAGGTCATTGGCTTTCGCCACAACTCGCCGGAGAGCCTTCACAAGAAGCTCGAGCGGCTGCCCGGCCGCGAACGCAATCGCCTTGTCGTGGTGGAGGGGCTGTATTCGATCTACGGCGACGTCGCGCCGCTCGCCGAGATCGTCGAGGTCTGCCGCGCGCACGGCGCGTATCTGCTGGTCGACGAAGCGCACTCGCTCGGCACGTACGGCGCGACCGGTCTCGGCTGCGCCGAGGCGCAAGGCGTGCTCGATCGCGTCGACTTCGTGGTCGGGACGTTCTCGAAATCGCTGGGCGGCATCGGCGGCGTCTGCGTCTCGGATCATCCCGAGCTTCAGGCGCTCCACTTCCTGGCGCGCGCGTACGTGTTCACCGCCTCGGGGTCGCCGTCGAACATCGCCGGCGTCAGCGCCGCGGTGCGCGTCGCGCGGCGGCATCCGGAGCTGCGCGACGAGTTGTGGGCGAACATCGGCCGGCTCCGGCGCGGTCTGCGGGACCTTGGCTACGCGCTCGGCCCCACGGAATCGCCGATCGTGCCGATCCTCACCGGCGATGAAGACCGCACGATCGCGATCTGGCAGAACCTGTTGGCGTCGGGCCTGTACGTGAATCTCATCGCGCCGCCCGGCTGTCCGGTCGACCAGTGTCTGCTGCGCGCGAGTTGCTCGGCGGCGCACACCCCGGAGCACATCTCGCGCGCGCTCGAAATTTTCGCGCGCGCCCAATCAGCAATGAATCTGCAATCGACAATCTAAGAGCGCGTTGCGGAATCACGCTCTCCACCACGGAGGACACTGAGGACGCGGAGGAAAATCCTGTTTTGTACAGGTTTGAACCTCCTGTCCTCCGTGTCCTCCGTGGTGGCGATTTTAATTCTGCAATGCTCTCCAAGATCAATCCGCAATCCGCAATCCTCAATCCGCAATGTCACAGCCACCCCTGCTGTCGGTACCAGTTCGCCGTTCGTGTGAGACCCTCGCGCAGATCGACCTGCGCGACGACGCCGAGGCGATCGCGCAGCCGATCGACGCGGCAGACGAAGCCTTCCGAATTCATCTCGGCCCATCGGCGCCCGTTGAGCGGCAGCGGTCTGCCGCGAATCGCGCCGACGACGTCGCCGAACGCTGCGGCGAGGCGCCCGAGCGGCGGCGGAATCCGCACGATCGCGGCGCGACGTCCGGCGGCGGCGCGCACGCCTTCCAGCAGCTCGCGCACCGTGACCGGATGCGGGTGGCCGACGAACAGCGTCTCGCCATGCGCGTCGCGATCGATCGCTGCTTCGATCGCGCGGACCGCGTCGCTGATGTGAATGAACATATACGCCGTCGTCGAGCGTCCGATGAGCGGCAGGACACCGCGCCTGACGTAGCGAAACAACGGCAGCAGCGCGCGATCGCCGGGGCCGTAGACGACGCCCGGCCGCAGAATCGTCCATCGCAAGCCGTCGACCGCCCGGACCACGCGCTCCGATTCGAGCTTGCTGCGGCCGTACTCCGTGATCGGACGCGGCGGATCGTCCTCGGTCCGTGGCGCCGACACAGGTGCAGGTCCTGCCGCCGCGAGGCTCGAGATGTGAATCAGCCGCGCGCCCGCGGCGCGCGCCGCCGCGGCGACCGCGCGCGTCGCCTCGACGTTCACCGCCGCGTACTCGCGATCGTCGACGGTCGACACGACGCCGGCCAGATGCACGACGGCGTCACAGCCGCGGAACAATCCGGTCAGCTCGCCGGTGTCGAACAGCTTCGAGCGGTGAATCGCGCGCACCTCGTCACCGCGCGCGGCGAGCGACGCGACCAGATGGCGGCCGATGAATCCCGTCGAGCCCGTGACCGCAACGCGTCGCGTCACGCGATCGCCTTCTGATAGATCCGGTAGCGTTTGTAGCAGCGCGCGCCGGCAGCCGCGGCCGGCTCGTTGACGTCGCGATTGTCCTCGAGCACCCACGAGAACTCGGCGCGCCGGTACGGCCCGCCGCGCACCTGGTGCTGCAGCTCGAACAGGAGCAGCGGATAGAGACCGCGCAGCCGGTACTCCGGCAGGACGCCGAGCAGCAGGAGCCGCATCTGATCGATGTAGCGCGCGCGGCGCAGGAGGCGGACGAGCGCCTGCGGAAACAGCCGGCCGCTGGTCCCCTTGAGCGCCTGGTTGATGTCGGGAATCGCAATGGCGCAGGCGATCGGCCGTCGGTCGGCTTCGGCGCACACCGCGCAGCGCGGATCGAAGATTGGTTTGAGCTCGGTCGCGAGACGCTGGAATTCCTCGCCGGTCGGCGGCACGAATCCCCAGTTCCCGGCCCACGCGCCGGAGTAGACCGCACGCATCCGATCGACTTCGTGCGCGAACTCCGAGAGGTTCAGCGGACGAACGGTGACGCGCTCGCGCGCGCGGACGCGCGCCGCCAGCTTCTCGAGCACGGGCGGCGCCCCGGCCTCGATGTCATAGAGCCACGCGAACAGATCCTTGACCTTCCGGTAGCCCGCCGACTCGATGTAGTCCGCGTATTCGCGCGGGTTGTGCGGCATCATCACCATCGGGTCGGTGTCGAACCCGTCGACGAGCAGGCCGGCGCTCTCGTTGAGCGAGGGGTTGACCGGTCCGCGCAGGTGCGTCCGCCCGCGCGCGCGCCCGCACGATTCCGCCGCGGCGAGCAGCGCGTGCGCGGCGTCGCGATCCGCGGCCTCGAAGAATCCGAACATCGCCACGTGATCGCGATGCACCTCCTGATGCCGGCGATCGTCGATGGCGGCGATGCGGCCCACCACTTCGCTTCCGCGCCACGCGAGCAGCAGCTCGACGTCCGCATGCGCGAAAAACGGATTCTTCGCCGGCGTGAGACGTTCGGTCTCGCTGAGACGCAGCGGCGCGACCCAATGGGGATCGCGCGCGTTGCGCGCGTACGCGTAATCGATGAAGCGGCGGAAGTCACGGCGGCCTCCCACCGGCCGGACCGAAACGGGCATGCAGGCGTAATGCTACAACCTGGGCTATCGTTCAGCCTTGAGCGCGTGGCAGTGGCTGGCGTACTGGTACTTCGGCGCGTTGACCGTCCTGTGCTGGACTCGGCCGCTGCCGATCGGCCGCCGCATTCGGGTAACGGCGATCGGTTTCCTCACGTGCATGGCCGTCCTGTGGGTCAGGCGGCGCGGCGCCTCGATCGCCGACATCGCCCCGCTCGTGCTGATTCTGATCGGCTACTACCTCTCGGGACTCTATTTCATCCGTCCGACGGAGCGCTTCGAAGCGTGGCTCGAGGGGTGGGATCGGCGGCTGCTTGGCGATCCGACCACCCGGTTTGCGCAGTGGCCGCGCGCGTGGCTCGCGTTTCTGGACATCATTTATGTGGGCTGCTTCCTGCTGGTGCCCGCCGGCGCCGTGGCCCTCCTGGCGGGCCGCCACGCGCTGTTCCTGGACCGGTACTGGACGATGGTGATGGGCGCGGAGTTCGGGGCGTTCCTGCCGTTGACGATCGTGCAGGCGCGGCCGCCGTGGGCGATCGAGCGCGAGCCGGCGCTCCGCGATCGCGCCGGGGTCCCCAACGCGGCAGCCGCGTTGGGGTGGCCCGCGGTGCATCGCATGGCCGCGCGGTTCGTCCGCGAGGTCACGATCCGCGCGAACACGTTTCCGAGCGGACACGCCGCCGGATCTCTCGCGGTCGCGCTCGCAGTCATCGGCGTGCGGCCGCTCGTCGGATTCGTCCTGCTCGTCCTTGCGCTCTGCATCTGCCTCGCCTGTATCGTCGGCCGTTATCACTACGTCATGGACGTCGTGACCGGTATCGCCCTCGCGTTGGTCATTTATATCGCTGTGGTATCGTTCGGCCTCTGATGGCCGAACGTCTTCGATCTCCATTCAAGGGAGCGGCGCTGCGGCGCCTGTTCGCGTCGCCGGCGCCGATCGTCCTCGCGGGCGCGCACGACGGTCTGAGCGCGCGGCTGGTGGAAGAGGCGCGCTTCGATGCCGTGTGGGCGAGCGGCTTCGAGATCAGCGCGAGCTCGGGCGTGCCGGACGCCAGCATTCTCACGATGACCGAGACGCTCGCCGCGGCACGGTTGATGAACGACGCGGTGAGCATTCCCATCGTCGCCGATTGCGACACCGGCTTCGGCAACGCGATCAACGCGATTCGCACCGTGCGCGCGTTCGAAGCCGCAGGCCTCGCCGGCCTCTCGATCGAAGACAACGTCTATCCCAAGCGCTGCAGCTTCTATCCCGGCGTGAAGCGGCTGCTGGCCGACATCGACGAGCAGGCGCTGAAGATTCGCGCCGCGCGCGACGCCGGGTCGCGCGACTTCGTGATTGTCGCGCGGACCGAAGCGTTGATCGCGGGCTGGGGGCTCGACGAGGCGCTGCGGCGCGGCCGGGCGTATGCGGACGCCGGCGCCGACGCCATCCTCATTCACTCCAACCACTCGACCGCCGACGACATCGCGCAGTTCGCTGCCGACTGGGATCGGCTGACGCCGCTCGTCTGCGTGCCGACGACCTACACGAGCGCCACGGTCGAGGAGCTGTCGCGGATCGGCTTCAAGATGATCATCTTCGCGAACCACGGTCTCCGCGCCGCGATTCGCGCGATGCAGGACACGCTCGGCGAGCTGCGGCGTGCGGGAACGGCGTCGGCGATCGAAGATCGCATCGTGCCGCTGACGGAAGTCTACCGGCTCGTGAATCTCGGTCAGTTGAAGGCCGACGAGCGCGAGTACTTGCCGCCCGACGCCGAGTCGGTCAAAGCGGTCATCCTCGCGGCCGGGTTCGACGAGCGGTTGATGCCGCTCATCTCCGATCGCCCGAAGGCGATGCTCGACGTGCGCGGCAAGCCGATTCTCGAGCGGCAGATCGACGCGCTGCGGCAGACGGGCGTCCGTCAGATTGCGGTCGTGCGCGGGTACAAGAAAGAGCAGGTGACGCTGCCGAACGTGCGCTACTACGACAACGACGCGTTCGAGGAGAGCGGCGAGCTCGAGAGCCTGCTCCGCGCGGGCGCGGAGCTGTCGGGCGCGGTCGTCGTGATGTACGGCGACATCCTGTTCGATCGCAACATCCTCGAGCGGCTGCTGCAGAGCGGCGACGACATCACACTGGTGTGCGATCGCTCGTGGCCCGACACGCGTGCCGGACGCGAAGCTGCCGGCTGCGATCTCGTCGTCGAGTCGCCGGCGCCGAGGCGTCATCACCGGTTTCTCGCCGACGCACAGCCCGTCACCGTGAGCGCCATCGGCGCGACGATCGATCCGGCGCTCGCGACCGCCGAGTTCATCGGCATGGCAAAGCTCTCGGCGCGCGGCTGCCAGATTCTCGGTGAGGTCTATCGCGAACTGCGCGAGCAGGGCGACGATCGGCCCGTTCACGAATCGCGGTCGTTGCGCACGGCGAAGCTCACCGATCTCCTGCACGAAGTCATCCGCCGCGGCCACCCCATCGCGTCGGTCGGGATCTATCAGGGATGGCTCGAGGTCGATACGTTCGATGACTATCGCCGCGCATGGACGGAGGTCGGGTAGGGCGGGTGGGGCAGGGTGGGGCGGGTAGGTCTGCCGGGGTCGCGAGGGTGATCCGGACAGCAGCGCCCGCGGCCACACCGCGCCGCGGGAGCGGCGCGGTGTCAGCGAAAGCTCGCGGCGGGTGGCTCCGCCGCCAGTGCAAGAAAGTAAGACGGTGTGGCAAGTCGGATAGGGCAGGCAGGGCGGGTAAGGTAGGTAGGTAGATTGATAGGTAGATCTAAACAGCAGCGCCTGCGGCCATGCGCGCGGTCTGCCGCGCGCATCAGCGAAAGCTCGCGGCGGGGGTGGGGCCCCGCCGCCAGTGGAAAAAAGTAAGACGGGGTGGGCAGGTCGGATAGGGCAGGCAGGTCGGGCCGGAGCGATCGCATTCGCAACCAATCACCGATGCCAGAAAACCGCGAGATGAGCTCTTCGCAGCGATTTCTCGATCTGCTCGAGCATCACGGCTACGACTTCTTCACCGGCGTCCCGTGCTCGCTGTTCGCGGGCGTCACGCGCATCCTCGATCGTGAGCCGCGCTACGGCTACATCAGCGCCGTGCGCGAGGACTCGGCGCTCGGGCTCGCCGCCGGCGCGTATCTCGGCGGCCGTCAGCCCGTTGTGTTCATGCAGAACAGCGGACTCGGCGTCAGCGTCAACGCGATCGTATCGCTCAACCAGATTTACGACATCCCGGCGCTCCTCGTGGTCAGTTGGCGCGGACGTCCGGAGCGGCCCGAGGGTCCCGAGGGCCGGGGCGACGATGACGCGCCCGAGCATCTGATCATGGGCGCGGTGATGGAGGATTTTCTCCGCCTGCTGAACATTCCATTCGCGCTCTTCGAACCGGCGACGCTCGAGCGCGACGTCGACGAGCTCACGCGTACGATGCATGCGACGCTCAAGCCCGTCGCTCTCGTCGTCTCAAAGGGCGCGCTGCACCAATGACGCGAGCCGAAGCCGTCGCAAAAGTCGCCGACGCGATGGGGTCCGAGTGGCTCGCGATCGCCTGCAACGGGATGATCGGCCGCGAGCTCTACACTCATGCCGATGCGCCGTCGCGGTTCTACATGATTGGCTCGATGGGGCTCGCCTCGTCCATCGGCCTCGGCCTCGCCATTGTCCAGCCGTCGCGCACGGTCGTCGTCTTCGACGGCGATGGGAACGTGCTCATGAATCTGGGCGCGCTCGGCAGCGTGGCGGCGGCGGCGCCCGGCAACCTCTACCACGTTGTCTTCGACAACGCCTCGCACGGCTCGACGGGCAATCAATGCACGATTTCTGATCGTGTGCCGATAGAAAAGGTGGCGGTGGCCGCCGGGTATCGGCGTAGCATTCGTGTACGCTCGGCCTCGGAGCTCGACCATACACTGTCGCGTTTCTTCACGGAGCCGGGGCCGGCGATGCTGCTCGTCGAAGTCGAGCGCGGCAACAAACCGGGCATCGGCCGCGTGGAACCGTCGCCAGCCGAGCTGACCGCGCGATTCCGGCGAGACGCGATTGGAGTGACGCGTGGAAGCTTCGATCCGGCACGCCATCATTCTCGCCGCGGGGATGGGAGCGCGACTGGGATCTCTGATTGACGGGCGCCCCAAAGGCTTGATCGAAATCGACGCCGAGTCGCTGGTCGGACGATCGGTGCGGCTGTTGCGGGATGCCGGCATCGAGCACATCACGATCGTGACCGGTTATTGCGCGGAGTACTACCAGCGCTTCGCTGGGGCCCAACCGGACATTCGGCTCGTGCACAACGACAAGTTCGCCAGCACGGGCAGCATGGCGTCGCTGGCGGTTGCGCTCGACGGCGTCCATCACGGCGTTCTCGTGCTGGAAAGCGACATCGTCTACGAAGCGCGCGCGCTGACGGCGATCCTGAACGCCGCGCCGCCCGACTCGACCGTGATCTCGGGCCCGACGCACGCGGGCGACGAGGTCTGGGTGTACGCGCCGGAAGGCCGGCTCGAGGCGATGAGCAAAGCGGCGCATGAGCTTCCAGCCGTCAGCGGTGAATTCGTCGGCATCACGCGGCTCTCGGCGTCGGCGGCGATGGCGATGGTGCACGCGTTCAATCGCCTCGTCGACGCGAACGGGCATGGTTGCTTCAACTACGAGACCGACGCGCTGGTCGCGGTCGCGCGTCTTTATCCGATCGCAACGCTCCTCATACATGATCTGTGCTGGGGCGAGATCGATGACGAGCGCCAGTACGAGCGGGTCGTGAATCAGGTCTGGCCCGCGGTTGGAAATCAACTGCCGCGCGTCATCACGTAGCGCAGCCCTTCTCGACCGCCGTAGCCGTGGCGAAGGCGGTTAGGGCTGCCCACCGATGCGGCGGCGCGCTCTGAGTTTTTCGCGTTCGAGTTACAATATCTGCCTCCCCGACTGAAGGTTTTCGTGACGCCGACTCGCTCGTTGTTCCGGCTGACCGGACTCATCATTCTTCTCACTTTCGCCATCAGCCTCGCGATCCCGCTGCCGGCGCAAGCGCAAGCAGCCGCGGGCCCGCTTGCCGGTGTCGTCGCGACTCAGAGCGGCACCATTCGTCTTGGCGGCGCGCAGATCGTCGTGCGCGACGCGGCCGGGAACGACGTCACGGCGCTGCTGAGCGATGGCGACGGGCGATTTCAGGTCGCCTCGCTGCCCGTCGGCAAATACACCATCGTCGTCTCGCTCGAGGGCTTCACGACCGCGACTGTGAAAGCGGTCGTCGCGGCCGGCCAACCGTCCGAGCTCGCCATCGATCTCCCGATCGCCGCGTTGACCGACACCGTCACCGTTGTCGCGCCGGTGATGATCGTGTCGACGGCCGAGACGCTCGGCAAGAGCGATGCGATCGGCAGCAAGGAGGCCGATCAGCTTTCGCCCGGCGGCGGATTGCAGTCCGCGCTGCGGTTGCTCGCGAGCGTGATCGAGGTGCCGGGCGGCGTCAGCATCAAAGGCGGCCGGCCGACGCAGGCAGGCATGCAGCTCGGCGCCGCGACGCTCACCGATCCCGCAATGGGCCTCGTCCACTTCACGCTGCCGGACGGCGCGATCGATTCGGTGGCGGTGCTGCCGAATCCGTACGCCGTCGAGTACGGCCGCTTCTCGTCGGGACTCGTTGTCATCCAGACGCGGCGCGCCAGCGACCAGTGGAAAGTCCGGTTGAACAACCTCGACCCGACCTTCCGCTCGAAGCGGCACCAGGACCTCTATAACATCAACGGCATTTCGGGTTGGGGGCCGCGCCTCGAGCTTGGCGGACCGCTCGTCAAGAACAGATTGTTCCTCGAGCAATCGGCGCAGTATCGCTACAGCACGGACGACGTGCCGAGCCGGCCCGAAGACGAGCGCCGCACGACGCACTGGTTCAGCTCGTTCTCGCGCGCCGACGCGAATCTGACGCCGAAGCACTCGCTCGTCGCGATGGGCGGCTTCTTCCCGAGCGTGACGACGAAGGCGTCGCTCGGCACGTTTACGCCGCCCGACGCGACGGTGGACGTGCACGACCGCGTCAATCACGGTGTCGTCACCGAGCGCGCGCTGTGGCGCGATACGCTCGTCGGCGAGTCGACGGTGCAGATCCACACCTATCGCACCGAGCTTGCCGGCCAGGGCACGGCGGCGATGCAGTTGTGGCCCGACAACACGCTCGGCAATTTCTTCAACACGCAGCGGCGCACGCCGTCGACGATTCAGGCGATCGAGACGCTGTCGGGATCCGCCGACGGCGGACGGACCGGCCTGCATCTGTTCAAGGTCGGCGTGGACCTGCTGCACAACCGCTACGACGGATCGAGCAGCAGCCGCCCTGTGCTCATCTATCGGGCGGACGGCACGCTCGCGCGCCGTCTCGATTTCGCCGGGCTGTCGACCGAACGCGTCCGCAGCACCGACGTCGCCTTCTTCGCGCAGGATCGCGTGCAGCCGACGACACGGTGGTACGCCGAGTACGGCGCGCGCGTCGATCGCGACGGCGTGGTGCGGCGGTGGAACGTGACGCCGCGGGTCGGCGCGGCGCTGCTCCTGAACGAGTCGGGAAGCGCTGTGCTGCGCGGCGGCTACGGATTGTTCTACGAGCGCACGCCATCGGCAGCCGGCGCGTTCGAGCAGTTCGAATCAGCGCTCGACACCAGGTTTGCCGCCGACGGCATCACGCCGCTCGCGCCCGGCGTCCGCTTCGTGCACGTCACGCAGCCGGACCTGCGAACGGCGCGGAGCTCCGCGTGGGATCTGTCCTACGATCACCGGCTGTCGCCGCGGTGGACGCTGCGCGCCAGCCTGCTCGACCGCCACGGGTCGCACGAGCTGATCGTCGATCCGCGGCAGACGAACGGTATCGGCGAGCTGCGGCTCTCGGGCGAAGGGCGTTCACGGTATCGCGACGCCGAGGTCGGCTTCCACTACACGCGCTCGCCGGCGGCGGATCTCAATGTGTCGTACGCGCACGCGACGGCGCAGGCCGATCTGAATCCGTTCGCGGCGTTTTTCGACACGATGATGTCGCCGGTGATCGGTCCGAACGTGTACGGACCGTCGGCCACCGACGTGCCGCACCGCCTCCTGGCGCGCGGGCGCTGGATGCCGACGCCGCACTGGCTGCTGGTGGGCGTGACCGACCTGCGCACCGGTTTCCCGTACTCGGCCGTCGACGAGGCGCTCGATTTCGTCGGCCCGCGCAACTCGCGGCGGTTTCCGATCCGGTTCCGGCAGGATCTCGGCATCGAGCATCGCTTCCACATCCTGAAATGGGAGCCCTGGATCGGCGTGCGCGCGTACAACGCGCTGAGCTCGTTCCTGCCCTCCGACGTGCAGGCCAACATCGGGTCGAAGGCGTTCGGTACGTTCTACAACTCGGAGTATCGCCAGTTCCGCCTGCAGCTTCGATTTGAACGATGATGCTGGCCGCGGCGCTGGTCCTGGCCGCGCTTTTTCAAGCGGGGCCGACACATGGGTCGGCCCCTACAAGTCTTGTGGCGGCGGCCGGCCCGCGCGTTGTTCAACGTGTCGTAGGGGCGGACCCGCGTGTCCGCCCCGGCGTCGCCGACCTCGAGGAAGCCGTCCAGCGTGATCCTGAGAATCTGAAGCTCGCGGCCGAGTATCGTCAGCTCGTCATCGCGTCCGGCAACTTCGATCGGTCGATTGACGTGCTGCAGAAGCTTGCGAAGCGGCAGGGCAGCGGGCCGAACGTCCACCTCAGCCTCGCGCTCGCGTACGTCGACAAAGTGCCGCCGTCAGGCGATATCCGGCGGCTGTATCTCGGGCGCGATGCAATCGGCGAAGCGACGAAGGCGATCGAGCGGCAGCCGTCGGTGATCGCGTATTACATCCGCGGTCTGGTGAACCTCTACTACAACAACTTCATCTTCAAGCGCATCCCGCGCGGCATTGCCGATCTGGAGCACGCGCTCACGCTCGTCACGACGGACACGCCGCGCCCGCTCGTCGCGCGCGTGTACGCGTCGATCGGCGACGGCTACTGGCGACTCGACAACCGCGCGAGGGCGCGCGACGTCTGGGCTCGTGGCGCGGAGCAATGTCCAGACGATGCGGGACTCAAAGCGCGCCTGTCGCCGGACGAGCGCGTCGTCGCCGACACGGTCAGCGCCGCGCTATACGCGGGCACCCGCGTCGACACCACCCTGCGCGACATCGTTCGATAGGCGCCCCGCCCGGCCTCGCACCGAGGCGCTGCGAATCCGCTCTACCCAGTAGTCGTTCGACAACCGGCCGATCAGGTCAGGCGTGAAGCATCCCTCGAGCTGCGTCTTCCAGCGTCGAAGGTTTGCCGACGTGATCTCGTCGTACGACTCAACGATGACGACGGGAAACTGTTCCTGCCTGTAGAGCGCGTCGAGCGGCGACGTCTTGACGATCGGGATCGTGCCAAGGAAGAGGCACTCCCAGGTGCGGAAGCAATCGAGCCCTTTGCCGCGCGGCGATACTTCGAAGGCAAAGTCGTCGTGGGCCCGCCAGTACTGCTCCTGCGGCAGGCGCTTCTGAATCACGTGGCAGTCAGGATGATCGCGAAGCGCGGCGTACGCCTCGGCGCGGTCCGGAATCGAGTCGGCGTCGGGGAGCAGCCGGTGATTGACGTGAAACGTGCAGAGCACGCGCGCCGGCTTTTCGCCGACGGTGCGCGTCATCTGCCACTTCACCTGGTGCAGCCGCGCTTGATCGCCCATGGCGTTACGCCGGAAGGACGCATCGAACGGGATCTTCCCGAGCATCGCGGCGAGGGCGAAGCCAAGCCGCTTCTCGAGCTTCGTGTAGATCGGGTTGTCGAGGCCGATCGGCACGCGCGTCAGGCGTGGATGGTCGTACGCGACGTCCGCATTCTGCGCGAACCAGTGAAGGATCCGCGTGTCGTCCAGGAGGTGCTCGAAGCGGCGGACCGGGCTGATGTCCGAATCGCCCGTGACGAGGACGAGAGGCCCGGACGCTCGCGGCAGAATGTCGCGGACGAACGCGTCGAGGTGATCTGTCTTCACGTGGACGATATCGCCCTCCGCCATCTGCGATGCGATGTCCCGAATCAGCGGCAACGGCACCTGCGGGCGCTCTGGATTTTCCACGTTGCTCGCGTAGTCGATGACGACGTCGCACGCTTCGCGCAGGCCTTCGCTGTGCACGAGGTGAACGTCTGCAGGCGCGCAATGACACCGGCGTCCGCGGAGATCGGCCTTGCCGCGCAGAAATCCTCGTGCACGCGCCGTCGCGCGCCGGCGAAACGCGGCGGCGAGCGCATGCGACGCGAGATCCTCGATCGCGAACGCGGCGTCGCGCAGCCGATGCGCACGCGCGCGGATCAACGCACGATCGGCGGCCTTGTATACCGCGTAGTACGCGCGGACGATCGGGTCGCACGCGAGCGGTACCCAGGGCGCGACCTTGTTGCGCGTCGACGCCCACAGGACAGGCCGCGCCGAGCTGATGTCGACCTCGTCCTCTCCGTCGAAGGTTCCGGCGAGCTCTCGATTCGTCACCACGAGCAAGCTGAGGATCGCCTGGTCGTATCGATGATTCGCGCGCGTGGCGCCCGGCGGATCGATGCACTCGGGAATCAGCGCCAGCCTCCGCCATTCGGCGGCGAGCGCGCGGACGTCGGCGCGTGAGCTGTCGAAGCCGAGAATCCCCGCGGACCGGCATCGCGCCGCCGCCTGCGCCCGCGACGCGCCGACGAACTGCCGCGTCGCATCGTGACACCAGCGCGCGATCGGCGATTGACCGGCGAGCGTCAGCAGTCCGTCGCGTGCGATGCGATCGAACACCGGATCGAGCCCCGCGCGGACGATCGTCGCGCAGTCGAGCCACAGGACGAGCCCGCCGTCGTGGCGCAGCGCCTCGTCGATCGCGATCGGCTTCCACGCGCACGTGTCGAGCCGCCGCACGTGCGCCGGATGGGCGTCGAACGAAAACGGCACGAGTCCGCACCACGGAAACCGCCGCGTCAGTCGATCGCGGTCGCGCGAGGTCAGGCCCAGATCGACGATGATGACGCGCGGCAACTCATCATTGCTGTGACGCTCGATGCTGAGAAGAAGCTGGCCGAGTGTTCGTGCATAGCGGCGATCCGCGGCGGTGACGATGGTGCGCGGGCGCGAAGCGCGGGACACGGTGCGCTATTCTACAGCCCGCATGCCGAACGACAACCCGCTGCGCGTCGCCGTCACGATGCGAGCGCGCCATGCGCCGCCCTGGCACCGCGCAGTCTTCGCTGCCATTGCGGATTGCGGATTGCGGAACGCGGATCTATTGCGGATTGATTCCACAATGAATCCGCAATCCGCAATCCTCAATCCGCAATACGACGCGGTCGTAGATCTTGCAGGCGCAGCAGGGTCAGATATCAGACCGCGACTCGGAGTGTGGCGGTACGGATTCGGCGATGGAGCGCCGCTTGCGGACGGCGCGGCTGGCATTTACGCGCGACTGTACCGGGTCACGCCGGATCCGGATCGCGGCGTCGTGCTCCATGACGGCTGGTACCGCACGCGGACGACCGAGGCGTGGGGCACGAAGTCGGTCGGCGATCGCGTGGCGCCGTGGGCGGCTCGCGCGCTGCGGCAGATTCACCTCGGCGATCACGCTCTCGTCGATCGCGCTCCACAATCGATGCGCGGCTGCAGCGACGCGAATCCGCCGGAACCGCCGCCGCCGCTGCGCGCCGCGGGCGCTGTAAGTATTGCCGCGATCGACACCGTGCGCCGCTGGCTCGTTCGGCCCCGGTGGACGATCGGAATCGTGCCGCTGGCCATCGAGGAGGTCATGCAGCGCGGCGTGTTGCCCGAGCCCGCGTGGCTCGCCGGTCAGCCGGCCGATCGCTTCTACGCGGATCCGTTCCCGCTCGCGGACTGCGGCGATCGCACGCGCGTGCTGGTCGAGGAATACATCTATCCGTCGCGGATCAAACGCCTCGCCGAGATCGAAATCAGCCGATCGGGCGAGCTGCGGCGCCGATGCGATCGTGCGACGCTTCCGCGGCCGGCGTCTTATCCATTCCTGCTTCGCCGGGATGGACGGCTGTTCTGCGTGCCGGAGACATCGGGAGAGGGCCGCCTGTCAGCGTTCGTCTCGGACGATGGCGCGGAATCGTGGACGCCGCACCGCGATCTGCTGACCGGATTCGCCGTCGTCGACGCGACGCTCGTCGAGCACGACGAACGCTGGTGGATGTTCTGCACGAAGCAGGGCGACGAGGATCAAACGGAGCTCTACGTGTTCTTCGCGTCCGGTTGGCTCGGTCCGTGGCAGCCCCACCCGCTGAACCCCGTGAAATCGGACACGCGGTCGAGCCGTCCGGCGGGCGCGTGCTTCAGAATCGGCGACGACCTCTATCGTCCGGCCCAGAACTGCGCGCGGCGGTACGGCGCCGGCCTCACGATCAACCGCATCGTCGAGCTCTCGTCGCGGGTGTTTCGCGAAGAGGCGGTGCTGTCGCTGCGACCGTCGGAGTCGTCTCCATGGCCGCACGGGATGCACACGATCAACAGCATCGGCGGCGTGACGATCGTCGACGGATTACGTATCGAACGGCGGATGTGAAAATGATCTTGTTCGTGCCTTTCGTGCTTTCGTGGTTGCGTTTTGTGGTGGCGTTCGACTCACGCCGTCACGAGCTGCGTCTCGACGAGCTGACGGTAGAAGTCGCAGGTCTGCAGCAGATAGTCGTGCGAGCCGATCGCGACGATGCGGCCGCGATCGAGGACGATGACGCGATCGACGTTCACGACGGTGGACAAGCGGTGCGCGACGATCAGTGTCGTCGGCCGGTAGTCGAGCGCGCGCAGCGCGTCCTGCACGAGCGATTCGCTTTCGGCGTCCAGCGCGCTCGTCGCCTCGTCCAGGATCAGCACCGGCGGCCGGCGGAGCGCCGCGCGCGCGATCGCCAGCCGTTGCCGCTGCCCGCCTGACAGTTGCACACCGCGATCGCCAATCGCCGTCGCGTAGCCGTGCGGAAGACGTGCGATGAATTCGTCGGCGTGCGCGACGGCGGCGGCGGCGCGCACCTCGTCGTCTGTCGCGCCATCACGGCCGTAGCGGATGTTCTCCGCCACCGATCGCGAGAACAGGACGGGGTCCTGCAGCACGACGCCCATCTGCCGGCGCAGCCACGACGGATCGAGTCGCCGCAGGTCGGCGCCGTCGAGCAGCACGCGCCCGTGCGCCGGGTCGTAGAAGCGAAGCAGCAGGTTGAGCAGCGTCGATTTGCCTGAGCCCGATCGACCGACGAAGGCGACGATCTCGCCCGGCTCGATCCTCACGTCGATACCGGCAAGCGCCTCGACGCCGGGGCGCGCCGGATACGTGAAGTGGACGCGCTCGAAGACGAGCCGGCCGGCGATGCGGGGCAGGCGTTCGCCGCCTTCGAGCGCAACCTGCGGCTGCTGTTCGAGCAGCGAGAACATCCATTCGGTGGCGCCGAGCGATTGCAGCGCCTCGGCCCAGAACGTTGACGCGTTGCGGAAGCCGCGCGCGACCAGGAAGGCGTAGAGGATGAACGAGATCAGCGCGCCCGAGCTGAGATCGCCGCGGACGATCATGTAGCCGCCGACCCAGAGCGCGAGGAGCGCCGCCGATTCGCCGATCATGAACGACAGGCCGGTCAGCGCGGCCGTCGCGAAGATCTTCCGCGTCGCGACGCGGACCGCAGCGGCCATCCGCTCGCCGTAGCGCGCGATTTCCGCCGGCTCCTGCGAGAATGCGCGGACCGTCCGCACACCGGCGATCGATTCTTCCGCGAGGGCGCCGGCCTCCGCGTAGGCCTGCTGCATCTCGGAGGCGTGGCCCTTGACGCGGTTGCCGAGCATCGACGCCGCGCCGACCATCGGCGGCACCGCGAGCAGCACGAGCAGCGACAGCAGCGGCGACGTGTAGAAGAGCATCGCCGTTCCGCCAATCGCCCAGAGCGCGAAGCGAATCGCGTCGGAGAGCTCGTCGCCAATCAGCCGCTGCAGATTCGGAATGTCGGCCGCCAGGCGCGCCGTGATTTCTCCGGTCGTGCGGCTGTCGAAGAAGGCGATGTCCTGCGCGAGCAGGTGTGCGAAGGCGCGCTCGCGCAGCGCCGCGGCGACGCGTTCCGCGGCGACGTTGAACAGGTGATCGCGCAGAAACGTCGACACGCCTTCGGCGACGAGCAGGACCAGCATCAGCAGGCCAAGACCGTTGATCCGATCGAGATTCCGCCCCTGGATGCCTTCGTCGATGGTCAGACGAATCGCGTACGGATAGGCGAGCGCGGCGACGATGCCGACGGCGACGAAGACGAGGCCCAGCGCATAGGTGCGCTGCTCGCCGCGCATCAGGCGCCAGAGGACGCGCAGCTCGGTCTTCGTGCTCATTCACCGCAGCTTAACAGGCTTATCACAGGGTGTGTCGCCTCGCGCTACGCGCTTCGGCGCCCAAGGGCTAGAATCGCGCGCGTGCTGCTCGGGGTCGCCGCCGTCGCGGCCTTGTTGATTGTTGCGCTCGCGCTGTACGAGCGCTTCGCCGGCGATCATCCGCTGGCTGACGCCGTGTACGACCTCTGGTTGCGGCGGCAGGATCTCAACGACCTCGATCGCGCGGCGGCCGAGAATCCGCGGCGGGCCGACGTCCTCGTCACGCTGACCACCCTCCCAAGCCGTGTCGATCGCATCGAGCTGACGCTCAAGAGTCTGCTGCGGCAGACGGTGAGTCCGCGCGCGATCCGGCTCAACGTGCCGCGAGTCAGCCGGCGCGAGCAGAGGCCGTACGCGATCCCGGAGCGCGTGCGGGCGCTGCGATCGGTGACCGTCGTCGAGTGCGACGACTACGGGCCGTCGACGAAGCTGATTCCGGCGCTGCTCGAGGCCGCGCCCGACGATCGCCTGCTCGTCGTCGACGACGATCGCGTGTACCAGCCATCGTTCATCGAACAGATGATGGAGCTCTCGGATCGTCATCCCGATGTCGCGGTCGCCGCGAGCGGCTGGGACGCGCCCGCGGATCTCATCGATCGGCCGTCGACGCTCGCGGCCACGCTCGCCGGCCGCGCGCCGGCGCCGATCAAGTGCACGAGGGTCCGGGGCGCACGCGAGGTCGACGTCATGCAGGGGCTCGCGGGCTATCTCGTCAAGCCGCGCTTCTTCGATCGCGCCGCGGTCGCCGACTACACACGGGCGCCGCGCGCGGCGTTTTTCGTCGATGACGTGTGGATCAGCGCGCACTGCCGGGCTCGCAAAGTGGTGTTTCAGGGGCGGCGCACCAACTTCGCGTCGCTGGCCGACGCGCGCTTCTACAAACGCTCGAGCGTCGCGCTGGTCAATCGCGGCACCGGCACGCTCGACAGCCGCAACAACACGATCGTGCTGCGCCATTTCGAGGGGCGCTGGCGGCGCTGAGTTAACGGAGGGGACGGAGATAACGGTTTCACAAACGGAGGAACGGAGGAACGGAGAGCAACGGAGGCGGTTCGACGGGTCGGCCGGCGTAGCCGGCCGACCCGAGACACGATCGGATCGGAGTGCGAACAACCGTAGCGTCTCATCGGTTGTTCGCACTCCGATCCGATCGTGTCTCGCGCGTCGCTTCGCGACGCCCCGTCGAACCGCTCACCTCCGTTCGTCTCCGTTTCTCCGTTCCTCCGTTTGAGACCGTTTCCTCCGTCTCCTCTGTTTCCTCCAGGCCGCGCGGTATGTCAAAAAGGCGCGGCCGTGTCGAGAACGGCCGAGGACGACAATTGTCGGCCTCGCGATCCGGCGTGAATCACGCGCGCGCTGCGGTCGAGGCGTGGGCGGCATCGGCGTTGCTCCTCGCGGCGCGAGGAGGAATACACCGATGCTACGAGTCATGAATCATCTGACGCGAACGGTTGCGGCGTTCGCGATTGCTGCGCTTCCGGCGGTAGCGCTCGCGCAGACGCCGCGGACCGGCGCCGCGGCTCAACCGAATCCCGCTGCCGAGCACCTGACCGCGGCGCGCGCCGCGCTGAACAAAGTGCTCAACGCGCCGGCGCCGAGCGGCGACGCGTTCAAGAAACTGAGCGACATCAAGACGCACTACCTCGCGCTCGAGAAAGCGGCGAGCACGGCCTCGCCCGAATGGAACACGCATTACAAGGAAATCGATCGACTCGTGACCGAGTTGCTGGGTGCGCCGTCCGGCGAACCAGGCGCGGTCGGCACGAGCGGTCGCGCAGGCGCGCCGGCGAGCAAAGGGCTCGACCCCGCAGTCACCGCGAACCTGCAGGACTTCCGCACGCATCTGACCGGGTTCAGTACCGCGATGTCGGGCGGCGTCGCGGCGTCGTCGCCTGCTGCTGCGCCACCGGCTCCGGCTGCTCCTTCGGCAACGGCTCCCGCTGTTCCTGCGGCACCGGCCCCTGCTGCGCCTGCGACACCGCCTGCGGCGCCGGCGGCTGCGCCGGCGTCGCCGCCGCCTGCGACCCCCGCAACACCGCCGGCGCCTTCACCGGCCGAGCCGAGCGCTCCCGCGGCTGCATCGGCGCAGGTGCCCGCACCTGCGCCTGGAGGACCTGGAGGAGATATCGCGAGCATCGCCGCCCAGGTCGATCAGGTGATGCTGCTCGTCGACAGCGCGCTGGCGTCGAACG
>DASYQZ010000222.1:0-9193 GCA_036004865.1 Vicinamibacterales bacterium | reverse complement strand
CGGTGTGGTTGTAGACGACGTCGAGGATGACTTCGAGGTCGGCGTCATGCAGCGCCTTGACCATCGCCTTGAATTCGCGTACCGACGCGCCCGGCTCGCGCTGACTGCTGTACGCGTCGTGCGGCGCGAACAAGCCGATGGAGTTGTAGCCCCAGTAGTTGCGCAGCCCGCGATCGAGGAGAAAGCTGTCGTGCACGAATTGATGCACGGGCAGCAGCTCCACTGCCGTGACGCCGAGCTTCTTCAGATACTCGATCGCGGCCGGATGGGCGAGGCCCGCGTACGTCCCGCGCAGCTTTTCAGGGATACCAGGCATTCGCTGGGTGAAACCTTTGACGTGCAGCTCGTACACGATCGTCTCGTGCAGCGGGCGGCGCAGCGGCCGATCGTCGTCCCAGTCGAATCGCCGATCGATGACCACCGAGTGCGGCACGTGAGGCGCGCTGTCTTCGTCGCTGATCGTCTCGCCATCGGAGCCCGGCGCGTACGGCAGCACGGCCGGACCCCAGGCGATCTCGCCCGATATCGCGCGCGCGTACGGATCCAGCAGCAGCTTCGCCGGATTGCAGCGAATCCCGTCCGCGGGTGACCACGGTCCGTGCACGCGAAAGCCGTATCGCTGTCCCGGACCGATGCCGGGCACGTACCCGTTCCAGCAGAACGCAGTGCGCTCCGGGAGGTTGATCCGATGCTCTTTCCCGTGGTCGTCGAACAGGCACAGCTCGACGCGCGTGGCGACTTCGGAGAACACCGAAAAGCTGGTGCCCTTTCGATCCCACCGCGCACCGAGGGGAAACGGCTCGCTGGGCCAGGCTTGTGGTTTCACGTCAGTCCTTTTCGCGCATAACCTTCACTTGCTCGCTCTCGCTCGCGCAGGTGTCGCTGTTCACTCCGCGATCGGCTTGCGCGATCAGAACAGCAACAGTACAGTAGCTGCGCTGTCAGGCCAACGCCACATGCGTTGGTCCGTGCTGGGGGATTTATGAGGAAGACTCTTGTCTTGTTCGCTGTCCTGATTTGTTCGCCGCTTCTTTTCGCGCAGACGTCGAGGTCGGTGAACCCGAAGGACATCGTCGAGCTCGAACTGCTCACGCATACCGAGGTGTACGACAAGATTCACAAAGAAGGCAAGACGTCTGTGCTCGTTATCACCGGCGGCACCGAAGAGCGCGGGCCGCACGACGTGCTCGGCGGCCACACGATCATGTCGCGCCACCGCGGCGTCGAAATCGCGAAGCGGCTCGGCAACGCGCTGCTCGCGCCGGTGCTGCCGATTGCTGTCGGGGCCACCGGACTCCGCGAGAACACCGAGCAACCCGGCGGCGTGCAGATGCCGGCCGACGTGTTCAAGCAGGTGCAGCTCGCGTTGATCGAGAGCATGTCGATGAACGGCTTCAAGGACATCTTCGTCATGGGCGATCACGGCGGCGGCCAGGCGCAGATCAAGGAAGCCGTCGAGGAGATGGACAAGAAGCTGTCAGCGAAGGGCGTGCACGTCTACTACATCAGCGACTTCTATCAGAAGACGCACGACGATGTGGACATGTACATGTACGAGCACAAGCTGCCAATCGGCGGCCACGGCGCGATGATGGAAACCTCCGAGATGCTGTACGAGGAGCCGGTGCCGGGGATGTACGTGCGGCCGACATATAAGAATGTCCTGTTCGATCCGACCGGTCAGACGCCTGAGCAATGGAAGGCGGCACGCGACGCGCGGGCGGCGCGGGCAGCGGCGGGCGACACGGGCGGCGGCCAGCGTGGTGGCGGCGGCGGCCGCGGGCGCGCGCAGGATCCGAACGCGCCGCCGAGGGTGAACAACGGCCTCACCGGCGATCCGCGTCCGTCGACGAAAGAAATCGGCAAGGCCGTGTTCGAGATCGGCGTGAACAACACGGTCGCCGAAATCAAGAAGCAGATGTCCGGGAAACGAGGCTCGACGCAGCAGGATTGAGCGGGGGCCGGTACGGAAACCCGGCGCATGGATCACGTCGCACTGGACGGCATCGAGCTCGAGACGAAACCCGGGGAGCCGGCGAGCCCGTCGTTCTGGTGCGCGCTGGTATCTTCGCCGGGTTCTCTCTGCCGTTGCTCGAGCAACCGGCGCTCATCGAACGGCACCGCGTCGTTCACTACCATCGCGTCGCAGAATCCGCCGCGGCATGGCCTCGACGACGGCTGAGTACTTCGCTCGTCATCCGCTCGCGATGCCGGCTTGAGGAGTCATCTCATCGAAACTGAATGCCGACTCTCGGAGAGAGGGTGAACGAGCCGATCACTTCATCGCTCCTCGTGATTCGGCGCCACGTCTTCCGTCCGTTGACTCCAACGACCAGACTGGAGTGACGTCCGAGTCCGATCTCGACGTCGAGTCCGGCGATGAACGCGGCAAGCACCTTGTTTCGCTGGAACGGTTCGCCCGGATCGGCGAACCCGCCGCCAAACACAAATCTTCGGAACTCGGTCGATGTCCTCGCGAATACGGGTCCAAGGCCGATCAAGCCCACAGGTCGAACACGCTTGGCGGAACGTGAATGGAATCCGACAAGCGGCGCGACGACGATGTCGCGATGCTCGACGGTCGCGATGTACCCGGCCGATCCTATGTGACGGGTGTGCAGAGTAAACAAGGCAGGCACTTCAACGAGGCCATTCAGGCTGATCCGCGGCGACAGCGGCACGGACACCCGTCCCCAGACCGCCGGCGCGACTCCGGACCCGCCGGTGATCTCCGGACCATTATTCGTTGTGACCGAGATGGCGGCGCCGATCGCGACACCAGGTGTCGTCGACGTTGTGGCTCCTTGAGCCAGAGCCCTGTCGCATATCGAGATCGAAGCGAATATGGCAATCAATAGGACCAGGGTACGCACGTTGGCTCCATCGAGGTCGCAGCGATCCGGTTACTTGCCCAGGGTCCACAGCATGAACGCGACTCCGGCAGCGGTGAGCGCGAGAAAACCGAGCGCATCGGACCGACGAACGCGAGCACCGCGGTCGCCGCCTAGGCGATGCACAGCATCCACCGCGATCGCGGCATGGCGTTTGGCGATTCCAGAGTGACGATGGTCATGTCGCTTCAGGCCCTCGCGAGCGCCCACTCTCTCTTCAAGAGCAACTCTTCGATGCGATAAGCGTGCAGGAAATCGTGCAGCGCCAGGTGCCGGAACATGATGAAGACCGAGTAGTGGCTGTACTCGCCGTGCTCGGCTGTCCGCGTCCAATCGGCTGGCGACAACTGGCGAAGCCGATCGACCAGCCGGCGCCGGTCCTCGGCATATCTCTGTAGTGAATCGTCGAGGTCCATTCGCAGCAGGAGATCGTCGGGGTCGCTCTGGCCGGGGTCGTAAGGAGTAATCACCGGCGCAGGCGAAGCGAGGATCTGATCCAGCCGATCGAAGAAGAGGCGATGAACGACGGCGAGATGACACGCGTGCTCGTGCGCGGACCATTTCGCAGGCGCAGGACGCCGCTTGAGCAACGCCGGTGGAACCTCGCGCACGAGAGGCACGACGATGCCCGGAGCCCGCTCGAGCGCTTCGATGACAGACGTTGGAGTTTCCATAATCAGCCACCGTTACGCGATCGAATCGACGCGTCGATGTTGCCGGTCACATCCTTCTTCGATCGTTCAGCGTGAGGGCGTGATGGGCTTCAACCCGGCTGTCCTGGCCAGGTGCCGCTGGCGCTTATCGAATGTCACGAAGTACCGCAGCCCGAGTTCTACGGCGGTCGCAACGTGAAGCACATCGAGGGTCCGGCACCCGAGCGCCGACGTGTGCGCGCGACTGAGCTCTCCCGCGCGCCTGAGTGTCGCGCGCCAGAGGACATCGGCCTCCGCGTACCGGCCCTCTGCGAGATCCTCGTCAAAAGAGGCAATCGCGTCGCCCATGGCCTCGGCGTTGATGACCTTTCGAAACGCCGCCAGATAGATGCCGTTGACGATCTCGAGGTGGCCGTGCGGCGTCATCGGCAAGGCCCCTTTCGTGCGCCATCGCCAAGCACTCATCGCCGCCGATGCCGGCTCGTGGATGTACAGCCTCAGCAGCGCGCTTGGATCGGCGTACGTTCGATCAGCGCTCGCCACGATTGGCGTCGTGAAGCGCCTTCGCCGAGGCCGCGCTGATGGGACGCGGTTGATGACGGCGAAGCCGTTTCAGGTAGTCTTTGCGAGATGCCGGTGGCTTCCGACCGGTCTCTGAATACCGTGTCAGCCGATACTTCGGCGTCCCCTGCTCGGTGACGACGACTTCGCCCTCCCGCTCAACCAGCGTTCTGACGTGAGGAAATCGATTGCGCAGATCGCGAATCGTCGCGGTGGCCGGCATGGTGTGAGACAAGTATGTCTCACCGAAACCAACGCGTCAATCGGATTGGCTGGTTTCCGCTTCCGCCGCAAGGCGCAAACCTGGGCGGGTTGAATGGATTGCACCTCACCAGTCGCTCATAAGCGGAGAAAAGGCTCGGCAACCGCTCAGCGGTCCGCTCCGTCTAACGGGGCGCCATGCTGCAGGATTTTCGATTCGCCCTCCGCCAACTCCGCCGGACGCCGGTGTTCGCCGCGGTGACGATCGCCACGCTCGCGCTCGGCATCGGCGCGAACACGGCGGTCTTCAGCGTGATGAACGCCGTCGTGCTGCGGTGGCTGCCGGTCGCCGATCCCGAACGGCTCGTGTTCCTCCACACGACCGGGCAACCCTCGCGATCGTCGCAGACCGGCCACGACGACACGTCGCTGACGCTGCCGATCTACGAGCAGCTTCGATCCGACTCGAGCATCTTCTCCGACCTGATCGCGTTCGTGCCGCTCGACATCAACCGCACGGCCATTCGATACGGCGCCGACCCCGAGACGGCGCGGGCCGACATGGTGACCGGCAATTTCTTCTCGGGACTCGGCGTCCGGATGGCGCGCGGCCGCGCGTTCACGGCCGACGACGAGCGGCAGCACACACAGACGGCGGTGCTCGGCTACGGTTTCTGGACGCGCCGCTTCGCGCGCAATCCCGCCATCGTCGGCGATACGCTGTTCGTGAAAGGCGTGCCGTTCACGGTGATCGGCATCGCCGCTCCGGAATTCAGGGGCGTCGAGCACAACAACGCGACCGACGTGTGGATTCCCATCCAGGATCGCCCCGAGCTGAAACCGTGGGGACGGCCACCGGAATCGCCGGACAGTTTCTACGGTTCGCCGACCTGGTGGTTTCTGATGACGATCGGGCGGCTCGCGCCCGGCACGACCGAAACGCAGGCGCTGGCGAAAGCGCAGCCGATCTTTCAGCGCGCCGCCTACGCGCAACTCGGCACACCGGGTCCGCAGGAGCGCGTGCCGAGCGTGTTCTTCACGGCGGCGCGCGGGATCCAGGGCCTTCGCAACACGTACCGCCAGCCGCTCACGATTCTGATGACGATGGTCGGCGTCGTCCTGCTGATTGCGTGCGGCAACGTGTCGATGCTGCTCGCGGCGCGCAACGCCGCCCGGCAGCGCGAGTTCAGCCTGCGCACCGCGCTCGGCGGGAGCCGCACGCGGCTGTTCCGCCAGCTCGTGACCGAGAGCCTCGTGCTCGTCGCCGCGGGAACGGCGCTCGGGTGGCTGTTCGCGATTGTCGCGACGCGCACGCTCGCGGCGTGGTCGACGCTCGACGTGACGCTCGCGCCCGACGGCCGCGTGCTGGCGTTCACGCTCGCGCTGTCGATGGCGGCCGCGCTCGTCTTCGGGCTTGCGCCGCTCGTGACGGCATCGCGCGTGCCGATTGGTCTGGTGCTGAAAACCTCGGGAACCAATACGACGGCCGATCGCAGGAAGACGCGCACGGGTCAGGCGATCGTCGCCGCACAGATCGCGCTGTGTCTGGTGCTGCTCGTGGGCGCGGCGCTGCTGGTTCGCACGCTGAAAAACCTGAACGGCGTCGACCTCGGATTCCGCGCGTCGGGCCTGCTGGTCTTCGGCGTGACGCCGCCGCAAACGGTCCGCGGCGACGAGGCGATTGCGCGCTTCTATCAGTCGCTGCTGACGCGGCTGCGCACGCTGCCGGGCGTGGACGCCGCGACCCTCATGTCCAATCGCATCGGCTCGGGCTGGAGCAACAACACCGCGGCCATCGTCGACGGCCATCCGCCCGACGCGCAGAAGTACTCGCCGATGCGGTGGAACGCGGTCGGCCCCGATTACTTCCACGTCCTCGGCACGCCGCTGCTGCTCGGCCGCGATTTCACGGAAGCCGACGGACCGTCGGCGCCGCTCGTGGTGATCGTCAACGAGACGTTCGTGCAGCGCTATCTGGCGAACCAGCACCCGCTCGGTCATCAGGTGTCGCTCTCGAGGCCGTACACGATCGTCGGCGTCGCGGCCAACAGCCGCTACACGAGCGTGCGCGAGGCGGATCGGCCGATGGCGTATTTCCCGTACACGCAGGTGAGGTCGATCGGCGGACTTCACGTCGAGCTGCGCACCAGCGGCGATCCCGCGGCGCTCCTTCCCGAGGCGCGTCGCGTGGTGCAGGAGTTCGGTCCCGACATTCCGCTGCTCCAGCCGATGACGCAGAAGGATCAGTTCAGCGAATCGTTCGCCGACGAGCGTCTGTTCGCGAGGCTGGCGACGTTTTTCGGCGTGCTCGCGTCGGTGCTCGTCGCCACCGGTCTATACGGCGCGCTCGCGTACCGCGTGAGCCGGCGGACGTCCGAAATCGGCGTGCGCATGGCGCTCGGCGCGGAACGGCGTCAGGTGCTGTGGATGGTGATGCGCGAGAGCGTGATCCTGAGCCTGATCGGCGTCGCCGTGGGATTGCCGCTCGCCGCCGCCGGTTCGCGCCTGTTGAAGACCATGCTCTTCGGTCTGAGTCCGGCGGATCCGCTGTCGTTCGCCGCCGCGCTCGGCGGCATCGCCGTCGTCGTCGCCGGCGCCAGCCTGCTGCCGGCCAGGCGCGCGGCGTCGGTGAGCCCAATCGTTGCACTCCGTTACGAGTAGGGCGACTGAGGGACTGAGGTGTCTGACACGTCAGACGTGTCAGACGTGTCAGACGTGTCAGACACCTTGACCAGACGCGTGCGGCGGCTTACCGTGTGTGTCATGAAATCAGCCGCTGCCGGACTTCTGATCGTCGCAGCAACTGCCGTGGCGATTCTGATTCTTGCGTTGTCGCCGGCCGTGCGCGCCGCGTCGCCGTCGTGGAACGCGCGCGCGGCGGCCGCGTATCTGGATGCCCGCCAGGAGTGGTGGCAGCGCTGGCCCAACGCCGCCCGCGATCACGAGACGCAGTGCGTGTCGTGCCACACGGCGCTGCCCTACGCGCTGGCGCGTCCCGCGCTCCGGCGCGCGCTCGGCGAACGCGAGCTCGCGGGACCTGAACGTCTGATGATCGCCAACGTCGTCAAGCGCGTGACGTTGTGGAAAGACGTGGAACCGTTCTATCCGGATCAGACGCGCGGTCTGCCGAAGACGAGCGAATCGCGCGGCACCGAGTCGATTCTCAACGCGGCGGTGCTCGTCGCGCGCGACGCGGAAACCGGCACGCTCTCGGCCGACACGCGGCAGGCCTTCGCGAATGTGTGGGCCCTGCAGTTCAAGAACGGCGATCTCAAGGGCGCGTGGGCCTGGCTGAATTTCCACTACGAGCCGTGGGAGTCGAACGACTCCGCGTACTTCGGCGCGACGATCGCCGCGATCGCGATCGGCGGCGCGCCGGGCGGCTACGTGTCGAGCCCCGAGATTCAGGATCAGATGAAGCTGCTGCGCGAGTACCTGCAGAAAGGCGCCGAGAAGCAAACGCTGTTCAATCGCCTGATGGTGCTATGGGCGTCCGCGAAACTGCCCGGACTGCTGACGACCGCAGAGCGCCAGTCGATTGTCGACGCCGCGAATGCCAAACAGCAGGACGACGGCGGCTGGACGATGGCGACGCTCGGATCGTGGAAGCGCGTCGATTCAACCGCGCTCGACACGGCGAGCGACGGCTACGCCACGGGACTGGTGACGCTGGCGCTGCAGCAGGCGGGCGTGACCGCAACCGACGCGCACGTGAGCCGCGGGCTGGCGTGGCTGGCCGCGCATCAGGACGCGGCGAGCGGCATGTGGTGGAGCGCGTCGCTGAACAAGCAGCGCGATCTGGCGAGCGACGCCGGCAAGTTCATGAGCGACGCGGCGACGGCCTACGCCGTGCTGGCGCTCACGCACGGGCGCATCAGCGGGACTTCGATTACTCCGGGGGCCCCGGCCCCCCGGTGATCACTCCGGGGGCCCCTGCCCCGCGGTCTTCAACTGATCGATGAACCACGAGACGCGGCTCGGCGAATCGCCGTGCGATTCGTTGCCGCCGATCTGATACCGCACGATGCCGGCCCGGTCGACGTAGAACGTCGCCGGGATGTTGTCGAATTTCATCACCCGCTCTGCCTGTCCGGCGTCCGCGCGCGCGACCGGGAACGCAAACTTCATCTCGTCCAGATACCGCTGCAGGCGCTTCGCGTCGTCGTCGATGCTGACGAGCAGGAACGCGACATTCGGATCGTTCTGGTATTTCGTGTACGCCGTTTTCAGGTGCGGTAACTCCGCACGGCAGACCCCTCACCACGAGGCGAAAAAGTTCAGCAGCAGAACTTTTCCGCGCAGGCTCGACGTGTCATACGGCCGGCCGTCGATCGTCGTCAGCGTCAGCTTCGGCAGCGGGCGATCGACGAGGCTCTCGAGCGCGGCCGCTTTCCGCGCCTCGCGGCGGCGTGACAACTCCGCCTCCAGCCACGCGTCGAACGATGGCTCGGAACCGCTGCGCGGTAGCGCGGCAAGCGCCTGCGTGGCGCGTTGCCGCAACGGCGGCGGACCTCCGCTGAATCCGGTGAGCGACAGCGCGTTCAAATAATGATCGCGAGCGCGCTCAGGCGCGTTCTGCGCGCGCGCCAGCTCGCCGAGATGAAACTGATTCGTGAAATCCTGGCCCTGCGACAAGCGCGACGCCTCTTCCAGCTTCGCGGCCGCGCCCGCGTAGTCTTTCTTCAGAAAGCGCGCCCATCCGATGAGATCGGCGGCCGTCGCACGGCCGCGTGCGTACGAGCCCTGCGATTTGCCCGACATCTGGTACGCGCTCAGGTTCTCGTCGATGAACCGGTCCGACACCGCGACGCCGCGTTCGGCGAGCGCCATCGCGCGGTCGTACTCGCCGCGATCGATCAGAATCTGTGCGCCGGTGAAGTACGGCGC
>DASYQZ010000221.1:0-51246 GCA_036004865.1 Vicinamibacterales bacterium | reverse complement strand
TGGTGTTGTTTCTGCCGAGCCTGTTCGCCTGGTCGGTGTCGGCGCTCAAGGAGCCCTGGTATTTCCTGACGATGAGCATCGGATTGGCCGCAGCGGTCACCGCCGGACGTCCAGGTCCGCTGATGAACCGGATCGGCGCGGTCGCGCTGCTCGGCGCCTGCGCGCTGACGGCGCAGAGCATTCGAGAAGGCGGGCTCGCGATGGCGAGCGCCGGCGCCGCCGCGGGCCTCGCACTCGGTCTCATCGCGCGCAGGCCGCGGCTCGCGGCTGCGCTCGTCGTCGCGGCGCTGCTGATTGTCCCGTTCATCGTGACGCGCGGTACGTTCAAGGATCGCGTGGTGAAGGGGGTTCGGGAGGTCGCGGCAGTGCACTGGGGCCATGTGAACACACCCGGCTACGTGTACACGGTTCTCGACGGCAGCTTCTACATGCGCCGCGCGGCCATCAACGAGATGACGGTGCGCCAGGGCGTGCGTTATGTCGTTGGCTCGATCGCCGCATACATCGCGATGCCGTTGCCGTGGAAGATTCAATCGCGAACGGCGCTGGCGTACCTCCCCGAGCAGCTCGTGTGGTACCTCATGGTGGCGCTGGCGCCAATCGGCGTCGCCGCGGGCCTGCGCCGGGACGCGCTGCTGACGTCGCTGCTCGTCTGCTACACCGCGATCGCCGTCGTGCTCGTCGCGTTGACGAGCGGCAACATCGGGACGCTCGTGCGGCATCGCGGTCTCGCGGTGCCTTACATGCTGTGGCTGAGCACGCTCGGCGCGTGCGAGGTGCTCGCGTGGATCCGCTTGTCCGTAGGGGATGCGCATGCCGATCATCGATGACCGCGGTCGATTGTTCGGCCGCGTGAACCTCGTGGATGCCGCCATCGTGGGGATGGCGTTGGTGCTGCTGCCGATCGCGTACGGCGCGTACCTGCTGTTCAAGGAACCGACGCCGCATCTGAGCGTGGTGAATCCGAAGAAGCTGCGGCAGGGACCGAACCTCCAGGTCGAAGTTCGCGGCGAGAACTTCCGCCCCTACATGCGCGTGTCGTTCGCCGACAAGCAGGGACGCACCTTCCTGTTCAGCAGCCCGACCCTCGCCGTCGTGGAGCTGCCCGACCTGCTGCCGGGCACGTACGACGTCGTGCTGTACGACTACATGCAGGAGGTGTCGCGGCTGCCGCAGGCATTGACGATCGACCTGCCGCCGACGCCGCCGTCAATCGAGATCGAGCTCGCGGGCGTCCTCACGGCGCTGACGCCCGAGCAGGTCAAGCAGATCGCGCCGGGCCACAAGCTGCCCGAAACGGGCTACACCACCGCCGAAGTGCTGTCGGTCGGCACGCCCGTGCCCGAAGTGATGCACATCAGGACGGGCGACAAGTCCACGCTCAACGTGCCGGTCGAAGGATCGGTGCAGCTGCCGGTTCGACTCAGGACCAGATGCTTCGTCGAGACGACCGACGAGGGATCGCTGCGCTGCAGGGTGTCCGGTATCCCGCTCGCGCCCGATGCGAACATCGTGTTCCTGGGTCTCGGCACGCGGCTCAACCTCCGCGTGAGCGAAGTCCATTACCCCGGTCGATCCCGCGCCGCCACCGTCACCGTCCGGTTCGTCATGAGCCCGGAAGTCCGATCGAGGATCAAAGCGGGCGATCGCGACATCGGCGCGCGCGCGTTTCCGGCCGGCGAGATGGCCACCCTCGTCTCGCTCGCGGATCGCGGCGACGCCAGCGCGTCGTTGCTGCGCGACGGGATCCGCCAGGCCGTCGCATCGAATCGCATCGTGGCGGTCGATGCGGTGGTGACGGTGCCGGTCGAAGACACGCCGGTCGGGCTGATGTACAAGGGCGCGCCGGTGAAAATCGGGAAGCCGTTCTCGTTCGAGACCGCCACGTACGGCGTCGACGGCGGCGTGATCGATCTGGTGCTCGCCGAGCCGGCCGCGACGAAATGACGAACGGTCGCGCATCGGCGGCGGGCATCTGGCACGTGGCCGCGGCGAACAGCACGCTGTGGCGAGCGCTCGAGCCGTTGCGCCGCGTCTCAACGGTCGTCGAACGCCTCGTCGCGAACGCGACGAGGGCGGACGCGCCGGCCGACCGGGATCGACGGGCCGAAGCGGTGTTCAACTCGAGTTGGCTCGTCGTCGCGGCCGATCGCGTCGTGGATCGCGTCTCACGGGCGTGGCGGCATTCGATCGTGCGCCGGTACGGCGACGCGATGATCGAGCCGTTCGCGGCGTCACCGCTCGAGGCGCGGCTGCGGCTCGCCGCGGCGATCGTCGCGGTGGGGTCGGGCACGGCTCTCGTCCTGCGGCTGCTCACCTCGCGCCCGGACCGGTTCACGTGGATCGTGCCGGCGGTGTCGCTGGCGGTGGCCGCGATGGTCGTCGTCGGTGCGCGCGCGATTGCGGACGCGATGGAACGACGACGGTGAGCTCGGCGCCAATCCGCGTGCTCGCCCTCTCTCCCATGCCGGAAGAAGGCGCAGGCTGCCGCTTTCGCATCTCGCAGTTCATCCCGCTGTTGAAAGCACACGGCATCGAGGTGACGCTCAGCCCGCTGTTCACGACCGAGTTCTTTCGCCTCGTGTACAAGCCGGGGCGGTATCTTCAGAAGGCCGCGGCGTTCGCGGGGTTCTCGATCAGGCGCTTCGATTCGCTCCGCGATATCTCGCGCTTCGACGTCGTCCTGATCTACCGCGAAATCTTTCCGATCGGTCCCGCTGTTGTCGAGCGCCTGCTGGCGATGCGGAAGCGCCCTCCGATCGTGTTCGACTTCGACGACGCGATCTTTCTGCCGAGCGTCAGCGAGGCGAACCGGTTGATCGCGGCGCTGAAGTTTCCTGGCAAGGTGTCGTCGATCATTCGCCACAGCGATCGGATTATCGCGGGCAACCAGTACCTGGCGAGCTTTGCCCGGCGCTTCAACGACGCGGTCACGCTCATTCCCACGTGCGTCGACACGACGAAGTTCGTGCCGCGAACGGATCTCGCGTCCGACGACGGCCGCCGATCGACCGGTCTCGTCATCGGCTGGATCGGGAGTCCGACGACGGCGCCGTACATCCGCGGCCTGGCCGACGCGCTGCGCCGCGTCGCGGCGCAGCGCACCTTCCGCCTCAAGCTGAGCGGCGCCGGCGAGCCAATCGACATTCCGGGCGTGACGGTCGACAACCCGTCGTGGGCGCTCGAGCGTGAAGTGGAGCTGTTCAACACCTGCGACATCGGCGTCTATCCGCTGGACGACGACGAGTGGTCGAAGGGCAAGTGCGGGTTCAAGGCCATCGAGTTCATGGCGTGCGGCGTGCCGGTCGTGGCGTCGGCCGTCGGCGTCAACCGCGAGATCATCCAGGACGGCGTGAACGGGTTCCTCGCGAGCTCCACGGAGGAGTGGGTCGAGAAGCTGATTCGTCTGATCGACGACCCGCTGCTGCGCGCGCGCTTTGCGAAGGCCGGGCGGCAGACCATCGAGGCGCGCTACTCGCTGCACGCCTACGTCCCCAAGCTGGCGGCGGTCCTTCGCGACGCCGCGTCGGGCCGTCCCCGCGCGGCAGACAGGAGAACGGCGTGAAGAACTTCGCCATCACCGGCGTTGCCGGATTCGTGGCGCCGCGGCACCTCGATGCCATCAAGGCCACGGGCAATCGCCTCGTCGCCGCCGTCGATCCGCACGACGCCGTCGGCATCCTGGATCGGTACGGCTTCGACGTGCGGTTCTTCACCGAGATCGAGCGCTTCGACCGGCACATGGAGAAGCTGCGCCGGGGTCCCGACGAGGGCCGCGTGCACTACGTCAGCATCTGCTCGCCGAACTACCTGCACGACGCGCACATCCGTCTGGCGCTTCGCGCCGGCGCCGACGCGATCTGCGAGAAGCCGCTCGTCATCAATCCGTGGAATCTGGACGCGCTGGCCGAGCTCGAAGCCGAAACCGGACGCCGCATCCACACGGTCCTGCAGCTTCGGCTGCATCCCGATCTGATCGCGCTGAAGGCCCGCCTCGACGCCGAACGCCGCTCGGCGCGCCACGACGTGTGCCTGACCTACGTGACGACGCGCGGCCGCTGGTACGACGTGTCGTGGAAGGGATCGGAGGAACGCTCCGGCGGCATCGTGACCAACATCGGCATCCACTTCTTCGATCTGTTGCTCTGGCTCTTCGGTCCGGTCGAGGAGAGCGTCGTCCACCTGCGCGAGCCGCGCCGGGCCGCCGGCGCCCTGGAGCTGGAGCGGGCGCGCGTCGTCTGGTTCCTGTCGGTCGATCCGGCCGACGTGCCGGTCGCCGCAGAGCCGCTCACGCGGACGACGTTTCGATCGATCACCGTGGACGGCACCGAAGTCGAATTCAGCGACGGCTTCGCCGATCTGCACACGCGCGTGTACGCAGAGGTGCTCGCCGGGCGTGGATTCGGCATCGACGCGGCACGGCCGTCCATCGAGCTGTCATCGCGTATTCGCCGGGCCGAGCGCCGCACGGGGCCGCTGCGGCATCCGACGCTGGCGCATCTCTGACGTGAACCCGTATTTCGCCCACGAATCGTGCGTCGTCGACGCCGGCTCGCAGATTGGCGACGGCACGAAGATCTGGCACTTCACGCACATCATGGGCGGATCGCGCATCGGCCGCGGCTGCACCATCGGCCAGAACGTCCTCGTGGCGGCGGACGTCGTCGTCGGCGACAACGTGAAGATCCAGAACAACGTGTCGCTGTACACCGGCGTGATTCTCGAAGACGACGTGTTCTGCGGACCGTCGATGGTGTTCACCAACGTCGTCAACCCTCGCAGTCATGTCTCGCGGAGGCACGAGTACCAGCGAACGCTGGTCAGGCGCGGCGCCACGATTGGCGCGAACGCCACCGTCCTCTGCGGCCACACGATCGGGGCGTACGCGTTCATCGGCGCAGGCGCCGTCGTGACGAAGGACGTGCCCGACTACACGCTCGTGCTCGGCAATCCGGCGCGCGTCGCCGGCTGGATGTGCGCGTGCGGCGTCAAGCTCGCGAGCGGATCGCATCCGCCCATGGATCCGGTGTGCCGAAGCTGCGGCGCGGCGTACCTGACTCGAGGCGGTCGGCTGATACCGAGATGATCGAATCGTCCGACTTCGTCGTGCGCGCGCGCGCGCTGCGGAAGGTGTACCGCCTGTATGCGGGTCCCGGTCAGCGGTTCCTCGACATGTTCGGCCTGCTCGGCGACCGGCCCGGCGCGTACAGCGAGCACGCCGCGCTGGACGGCATCGATCTCGACGTGCGCCGCGGCGAGAAGGTCGCGTTCATCGGCAGGAACGGCGCCGGCAAGAGCACGCTGCTCAAGCTGATTACGAACGTCATCGAGCCGACCGCGGGGACGATCGCGGTCAGCGGCAAGGTTCACGCGCTGCTGCAGATCGGCACCGGGTTTCATCCCGATTTCACCGGCCGCGAGAACGTCTACGCCTACTTGGCGCAGCTCGGCGTCAGCGGCCGTGAGGCCAACGCGAAGTACGCCGAGATCGTCGATTTTGCGGAGCTCGAAGAGTACATCGGCCAGCCGGTCAAGACGTACTCCACCGGCATGGCCGTGCGCCTGATGTTCGCGACTGCGACGGCAATCACGCCGGAGCTGCTGGTGCTCGATGAAGTGCTGGGCGTGGGCGACGCGTACTTCGCGCAGAAGAGCTACGAGCGGATCCGAGAATTGTGCAGCGCCGCGGGGACCACGGTGCTGCTGGTCACTCACGACGTGTATTCCGCCGTCAAGATGTGCGAGCGCGTCATCTGGCTCGATCGCGGGCGCATTCTGATGGACGGCGGCGGCACCCTCGTCGTGCGGGCGTACGAAGATTCGATTCGGCAGCAGGAGGAGAACCGGCTTCGGATCCGGAAGCAGCAGCGGCTCGAGGAGCTCGAGCGCAGTCGCGGCGAGAGCCGGCGGCGCCACGTGCTGCTCGAGATCCGCCCCGCCGACGGGCGGCCGCTGAGCGGACTGGTGTACTTCAGCCGGCTCGCTCTTCGCGCCGGCGGTCGCGAGCTGGCCGTGCTGCCGCTCGGCGATGACGCGTTCGACGAGTCGCGTGGATCGCACCTGCAGCAGGAGGCGAGCCGTTGGGGCGACGCGACCTGGTGGAACGGGCGCGAAAGCCGTCCGCTGCTCAACCATGGCGGGGCGTTTCACAAGGCGTCCGGGGTGTTTGCCGTGCCGGGCCGCGCGCTCGATGCGGCCGCAGACGCGCGTGTGGAATTCGATTACTGGTCCGAGTGCGACGCCGAGCTCGTGGCGGAGTGCTATTGCGACTCGCGATCGATCGCGCTTGGCCGCCTGCCGATCGAGGCGGGCCGCTGGATCCATCACGAGGCGAGCTTGTCGCTTGACGGCGCTGTGGCCGAGACGATGCCAGCGCTCAATACGACCGGCATTCACGGGAGCGGCGCCGTCGTCGTCCGCGCCGCGCGGATTCTCGATTCGAGCGGCGCCGAGACGTACTCGCTCCGGCACGGCGAGGCCGCGACGTTCGAAATCGAGTACGCGGTGGTCGAGCCGGATCTGCGCGAGCGCTCGCAGGTCGTGATCGCGATCCACCGTGACGGCGTGCAGGACGTCTGCCGGTGGATCGGCCGCGACCTGCTGTTCGACGGCCGCCTCCGGCCGGGCGGCACGCTGTGCCTGAGCGTGCCGAAACTGCTGCTGACCGACGGTGAGTACTCGGTGACGATCCTGATTGCGAAAGAGGGCTACTACGACCAGCCGCAGGCGGCGTTCTACACGCTCAACCGCGATGTGTACTTCTGCGCCTCGCGACTGTTCGATTTCGTCGTTCGGGGCGCCGGGCTGATCGGGTCCGGCACGGTCTCGGTGGCCGAGGGCCAGTGGCTGGCGACAACCTGACGGCGGAGACGACGCTGGATCTGCGCTTTCCGGCGTGCCTGGCCGCCGATTTTCCGCGCGAGCTGCCGGTGGCTGAAGCCTGCGTCGACCGGGTGCTGGCCGCGGTCCAGGGCTCGTCGTTCGAGCCGCTCGAAGAGCGCTCACCCGGCTTGAAGGAGAACGACTGGTCGAACTATCTGCGGTGCAGCGTGGCGCGCATGGTGCACGCGGCCGGCGCGCTGCACCGCAAGGGCGCGGCGACTGGCCGGCTGCTCGATTACGGCGCGTACTTCGGCAACTTCGCGTTGATGTTCGCGGAGCTCGGGTACACCGTCGACGCGATCGACGCGTATCGGGAGTACATGACGGCGCTTCACCCGATCGTCGATTTGCTTTCCGCGGCGGGCGTGCGGCCGCTCGACTTCGATGTGGTCGGGCGCGATCTGCACGCCGTCGCGCCGGCGACCTACGACGTCATCGTCTGCATGGGCGTGGTCGAGCACATTCCGCACACGCCGCGCGTGCTGCTCGAGGCGCTCGATCGCGTGCTGAAGCCGGGCGGCGTGCTCGTGCTCGAGACGCCGAACCTGGCGCATCTGTACAACCGTCAGAAGCTCGCGCGCGGCGAGGCGGTCATGACGCCGATTGCGCAGCAGTACTACGCGATGCTGCCCTTCGAGGGCCATCACCGCGAATACACGGTCGGCGAGGTGGTCTGGATGATGGAGCAGCTCGGCTATCAGGTGCTCGTCACCGAGCTGTTCAACTACAGCGCGTACGGCGGCGGCACGCTCGCCGGCCGCGACGTCACGAACCATTGGCGCATGGTCGCCGATCCCACCATGCGCGAGATCATTCTCGTCGTGTCGCGAAAGGCGGCCGGCAGCCGATCGGCGGCGGCCCAATCGGACTGGACCGCGACGTACGAGGACATGGAGCGCTACTGGCAGCGTCTCGCGCCGCCAGGCGGCGGCCGCGAAGAGGCGCAGGCCCTCATCGAGACCGAGTTGCTGCTGGTCGAGCTCCAGCATGCCGTGGAGCTGCGTGACGGACTGCTGGAGACCGAACAGCGGATCAAGCTGCACCTCCAGGACGAGATCGGCAGACGCGATCAGATCATTCGTGATGTGAACGCGGACATCGGTGCGCTGCAGCGAACGCTCGACGCCAAGTTGAGCGAGCGGCTGAAGCGCCGCTGGCGGCGGCTCGTGGGGCGGCGGCCGCAATCAGAACGCGTCGAGGGCTGATGCATGTGCGGCATCGTCGGTAGCTATCGGCCTGAGGGTGGCGAGTGTCGCGGCGACATCATCGCCCGCATGCGCGATCGGATGAGCCATCGAGGTCCGGACGGCACGGGTCTCTGGTGCTCACCGGATCGCCGCTGCGCGTTCGGCCACCGGCGGTTGTCGATCATCGACCTGTCGTCCGCGGCATCGCAGCCGATGGCGAACGCGGACGGCACGGTGGTCGTGACCTACAACGGCGAGATCTACAACCACCAGGATGTCCGCCGCGAGTTGACGGCGCTCGGCAAATACGTTTGGACGACCGACCATTCCGACACCGAAGTGCTGCTGCACGCGTACGAGGAGTGGGGTCTCGACTGCGTGAAGCGGTTTTACGGCATGTTCGCCATCGGCATCTACGACGCCCGCAACGCCGGCCGCCCGGCGTTGCATCTCGTCCGGGATCGGGTCGGAATCAAGCCGTTGTACTTCACGCGCACGCGCGCGGGTGAATGGCTGTTCGCCTCTGAAATCCGCGCGCTGTTCGCGCACCCCGACCTCACGCCCGAGATGGATCGCACGGCGTTCTGGCACTACCTGACGTTCATCGTGACGCCCGCCCCGCTGACGTTGTTTCGCGGGATCTTCAAGCTGCCGGCCGGCCATACGCTGACGATCGATCACACCGGACGGGCCACGGCGCGTCAGTACTGGGACTGCCGCCCCGACACCGCCGATACCCTGCGCGAATCGGACCTCAGCGAACCGGAAGCGGTCGCCGAGCTGACGCGCCTGCTGAAACAGTCCATCGCGCGCCGGATGGTGTCGGACGTGCCGTTCGGCGTCCTGTTGTCGGGCGGCGTCGATTCGTCGCTCAACGTGGCGCTCATGAGCGAGCTGATGTCGCGCCCCGTCACGACGTTCACCATCGGATACGAAGGCAAAGACGACTACAACGAGTTCGACTACGCACGGCAGATCAGCCGGCGCTACGGCACCGACCATCACGAGACGCGCATCGACCGCGACGAGATGCAGCAGTTTCTGCCGCTGCTCGTGCGCCTGCAGGACGAGCCGATCGCCGACAACGTCTGCATCCCGCTCTTCTTCCTCGCACAGCTCGTACGCCGCTCGGGCACGACGGTCGTGCAGGTCGGCGAAGGCGCTGACGAGAACTTCCTCGGCTACTGGTGGTGCGAGCATTATCGAAAGAAGTACACCGACGTGTACGCGCCGGCACGCCGCAGACCGTCGCGGTGGCGACGGTTGTTCGCCTCGGCGAAGGCGCGCACGCCCGGCATCAGCGGCGAGGATCTGGAAATCGTCACGCGCGCCGAGCGCGGCGAGGAGCTGTTCTGGGGTGGGGCGGTCTGCTGGTGGGGTGAGATGCGCGCGAGGCTGACGCCCGATCCCACGCCGTACTGCCAGAAGATCGAATGTCCGGTCGAAGGCCTGGTCCCCGACGCCATGCGCCGGCTCGATAGTCACGCGGTGGTCGACCACTACATCGGCGAGCTGACCGGGCACCTCACCGATCCCGAGGTGCTGCACAAGATCCCATACATGGAGATGAAGCTCCGCCTCCCGGAGCATCTCCTCATGCGCGTCGACAAGCTGACGATGGCGCATGCGGTCGAAGCGCGTGTGCCGTTCCTCGATCATGATGTCGTCGAGTTCGCGACACGGTTGCCGTCGTCCTACAAGCTGCGCGATGGGGTCGGCAAGGCGGTTCTCAAACACGCGGCCGCGCCGTACCTGGACGAGGCGATCATCAACCGGCGCAAGCAGGGATTCGGCGCGCCGATGGAGGAGTGGTTCCGCGAGGGCGATTTCGGATCGCGGTGTCTGGCAGCGTTCCATCGTTCGGCGCTCACGCGCGACGGGTTCTTCGACGCCGGCTACTTCACCGATCTGCTCGAGGGTCAGATGCAGGGACGGGGCGGGTACAGCTTTCAGTTGTGGACCGTCATGAACGCCGTGCTGTGGCACGCGTCGTGGATTGAGGGGCGTGAGGATTGCCTGTAACATACCCCTCACTTTCTCGGGAGTCTTGATGCCCGATACCGTTACGCGCGACAGGTGTGCCATCGAGGGCGGCAAGCCGCTTCGGGCCACCTTCCTTCCGTATCACCAGCCCTCGCTCGGCGCCGAAGAAGAAGCGAGCGTACTCGACACGCTTCGTTCCGGATGGATCACGACCGGCCCGAAGACGAAGCTGTTCGAGACGCGGCTGGCCGAGTACGTCGGCGCGTCGCACGGCGTGGCGGTCAATTCGTGCACCGCCGCGCTCCACCTCGCGCTCGAAGCGATTGGCGTCGGGCCGGGCCACGAGGTGATCACGTCGCCGATCACGTTCGCGTCGACCGCCAACGTCGTCGTGCACCGCGGCGCCGCACCGGTGTTCGTCGACGTCGAGCCCGACACCGCGAACATGGATCCGGCGCTCCTCGAGCGCGCGATCACGCCGCGGACGAAAGCGATCATCCCGGTGCACCTCGCCGGGCAGCCGTGCGACATGGACGCGATCGACGCGATCGCCCGCCGTCACGGCGTCGCGGTCATCGAGGACGCGGCGCACGCGATCGGCGCGGAGTACGCGGGCGGCGTGCGCGGCCGTCGGGTCGGGGGCCGCGGCAACCTGACGGCGTTCTCGTTCTACGCGACGAAGAACATCACGAGCGCCGAGGGAGGCGCGCTGACGACCAACGATGCCGCGCTGGCCGACCGCGTCGCGATCATGAGCCTGCACGGCATCAGCCGCGACGCGTGGAAGCGCTACAGCGCATCCGGCTACAAGCACTGGGACATCATCTATCCCGGCTACAAATACAACATGTTCGATCTGCAGGCGGCGCTCGTGCTGCCGCAGCTCGACAAGATCGAGTCGTTCTGGCGCAGGCGCGTGGCGCTCAAAGCCCGCCTCGATGCCGGGTTCGACGAGGTGCCCGAGCTCGTCCGTCTGTCCGAGCGGCCGGGACTCAAGCACGCGTTCCATCTCTATCCGGTCGTGATCCGGACGCAGGAACTGCGGGCGGACCGCGACACGATCATGAACGCGATCCAGGCGGAGAACGTCGGCATCGGCGTTCACTTCCGCGCCGTCCATCTGCATCCGTATTACATGGAGCAGTGGGGCTTCCGGCGCGGCATGTTCCCGCACGCCGAGCACTACTCCGATCGCACGCTCTCGCTGCCGCTCTATCCGAAAATGACCGACGAAGATGCCGACGACGTGATCGCCGTCGTGAAGAAGGTGATCGCGTACTACCGGAGGTGATGTGAGCAATTCGAAGCCAGTCGAATTCGGCCTGCGGCCGGGCGCCGAAGAATTCCCGTTGATGCTCGTGATGTCGATCATCTATCCGTGCAATTACGGCTGCCCGAACTGTCCGTACACCGACGGCAATTCCGAGATCCGCCAGTTCTATCACCAGCACAACGGCGACCTGTTCCCGGTGCCGCTCTGGCGGAAGATCGCCGACGAAGCCGGCCCGTACGAGGCGTGGCTGCGCTGCACCGGCGGCGGCGAGCCGATGCTCCACCCGCAGATGGTGGACATGGTGGAGTACGCCAAGTCGAAGGGCGCGCGGATCTGGATGAACACGAACGGCAGCATGTTCGGGCCGCTGCCGCGCGGCCGGGAGAAGCTCGAACGTCTGATCCGCGCCGGCATCGATCTCATCGAGTTCTCGATGGATGCTGCGGATCCCGAGACCTACGCCCTCGTCCGCCCGCCGCATCGCGGCGCGCCTCGCGATCCGGTCAAGTGGTTCACCGACGTCGTCGATTCGATCCGCGCGGCGCTCGAGCTGCGCAAGAAGTACCGCCGGTCGACGCGCGTCGTCGTCTCGATCATTCGCCAAGAGCTGATCGAAGGGAAGCTCGAGGAGGCCGTGAAGTTCTACACCGAGCAGGTCGGCGTGGACGAGGTCATCACCCGTAAGTTCCTCTCATGGGATGACAACACGACGATCACGCTCGGCAAGGCACTCGATCCGCACCTCTACGAGCAGCTTCCCACCGAGCGCAAGGAGCCGTGCGTCTGGCCGTTCGAGCGCCTGAACATCGATACGCTCGGCCGCATCGCGCTGTGCGGCCAGGACGTGTCGTTCCGCACGTCGTCGCTGTTTCCGAACGCGAACGAGGTGTCGATCAGGGAAATCTGGCAGGGCGAGCGGTTCAACTGGTACCGGCGGATGCATCTCGAAGGGCGCGGTGCCGAGGCGTGGCCGTGCCGCGGTTGTTCCGCCTGGCTGGCGGGCGTGCGCGACTGGCAGTACGGCTGGCTGCGCGTGCTGAAGCGGTCCGGCGATCACCTCCAGGAGATCATGAAGCGCGACCTCGGCGTCGAGGTCGACGTGTACCAGCCGTCGAACATCGAAACCACATGATGATCGGCGCCGCGTCGATCGCGTTGACGCCGTTCGGAAGGCAGCACGTCGACCGCACCCTCGAGTGGACCAACGATCCCGAGCTGGCGCGGCTGCTGAACCGGGCGCGACCTGTGACGCCCGCCGAGCATCGCGCGTGGTTCGATCGGCTCGCCGAGCGTACGGACACGCGATTCTTCGCCGTCGAGCTGCAGCCCGACGGCCGCCACGTCGGCAACGTCTGGCTCGCCGACATCAGTCCGCTTCATCGCAAGGCCGAATTGCGTATCGTCATCGGCGACCGGGAGTGCGGCGGCCGCGGCATCGGGACCGACGCGATCGCGCGGTTGTGCGATCTCGCGTTCGCCGAGCTGGGGCTGCAGCGGATCTACGCGTACGTGCTGGAGATCAATTCGCGCGCAAAGCGCGCGTTCGAGAAAGCGGGCTTCGCGGTCGAAGGCGTGCTGCGGCGCGACCGGTCGACCGCCGACGGCTTCGTCGACGTGTACCTCCTCGCCAGGCTGAAATGAGCGCACGCGCATAGCTCTCAGCTGTCAGCGTTCAGCTCGGAATCTGTTGAGGCTGACGGCTGATAGCTGATAGCTGAGAGCTGATAGCTACATTGATTCAGATGTTCGGGTCTGATCCGCTGCTGTATCCCACGCTCGATCCGGCGATGCAGTCGTTCATCCGCGTCGCGTACGGCATCCTGCAACTGCTGACGCTCCTGTCCGCCGTGCCGCACGCGCGCCGGTATTTCCTGACCGATCGGTGGGGCGGATACGCGCAGTCGAGCCGATGGACCGATGCCGTTCAGAATCCCATCGTCAGCCCCGTCCTGCTGGCCGTATGGATCGGCACGGCGATCGCGTTGATTGCCGGCTGGTGGGTCGTTCCCGCCGCGGCCGTGAATCTGCTTCTCTGTCATTACTTCTTCATCCGGATGCGGTGGCGCGCGGTGTTGCGCGGGATGGGCGCGCCCGGGTTCATCGCGTACTGGCTCGGCGCCGCCGTGTTCTTCCTCGAGCTGACGGCGCGTCATGCGCCGGCGCTGCACGGCGTGGCGCTGTTCGCGCTGCAGGTCGACTTCGCGCTGATCATGGTGACCGCCGGGCTGTACAAGCTTGCGGCCGGCTACCGTGCCGGCGCCGGCATGGAGCTCGGGATGGCCAATCCCGAATGGGGCTACTGGGCGGCGCGGTGGCGGCACTGGCCGCCGCGGCACGTCCTCTTCACCGTGCTCGACGAGATGGCATGGGGCACCGAAGTCTTTGCCGGGCTGCTGATGCTCGTTCCGGCCACGCGCTTCATCGGCGGGATGGCGATGCTCCTGAGCTTCGCATTCATCGCGACGCAGATCCGTCTCGGTTTCCTGTGCGAGATGGTGATGGTGTGCTGTCTGATTTTCGTGCCGGCGAGCTTCGGTCACGCCGGCGGCGTTGCCGCGGGTCCTCTCCTGCCTGGCGCGGCGCAGATGGCGCTCGCCGTGTTCTTCTGGGGTTATCTCGCGCTCCTGCCGGTGGCACGCGCGGCCATGTTCTACAACCAGCTCGCGCACCGCGCGCTGCCGGCGCCGCTGCAGCGCGCACTCGACATCTACACGAACTGGTTCGGTCTGATCCTCTGGCGCGTGTTCTCGGCCGACGTCACCAATTTCTTCGTGCGAATCTGGGAAGAGCGCTCCGGCTCGACACGGCGCCTCGTGACCGAGTTCGAGGGATTTCCGTGGACGCGGCGGTTCCGTCAAGTCGCCGAGTGCATCGCGCTGACGAGCATCTTCACGACGCGCCGCTACTACCCGAGCAACCGCGCGTTGTTCGATGAGCGCCTGCTGCGCTACGCGCGCACGATCCCGCACGCGCCCGGATCGCGCCTCGTGTTCGAGTGGGTGAACGTCGCGAGGGCCGCCGACCGCTTCGACTTCGTCCCCGCGGCCGAGTACTCGGTCGACGTCAACGCGGGAGTCATCGAGGAACTGACGCTGAGCCACACCGTGCGCGTTGACGCGCCGGCGGCGGGTTCGCCGGTGCACGAAGGGGTGCGCCCCGGCAGCTACGTGCCTCTGAGCCGATAACCATGTGCGGCATCTCGGGCGTGTTCGGTCGCGGCGATCGCGCCGTCGTCGAGTCGATGCTCGCCACGCTGCGCCATCGCGGCCCAGACGACGCGTTCGTGGTCGGCGGCGACGCGTTCGCCCTCGGCGCGCGGCGTCTCAGCATCGTCGACGTCGGCGGTGGACGGCAGCCGATCTCGAATGAGGATGGCACCGTCTGGGCGGTCCAGAACGGCGAGCTGTACAACTACCCGCGGATTCGCCCGCATCTGATCGCGAACGGTCACACGCTGCACACCTGCTGCGACACCGAAGTCCTGCCGCATCTCTACGAGGAGCACGGCGCCGATCTCCCGCGCCACATCGACGGGATGTTCGCCGTGGCCGTCTGGGACGACGCGCGCCAGATCGGCGTGCTGGCGCGCGATCGCATGGGCAAGAAGCCTCTCTACTATTACGAGACCGGCGATCAGCTCTATTTCGCCTCTGAAATCAAAGCGCTGCTGCGCGTGCCCGGCTTCGTTCGCGAGATCAATCTCGACGCGCTGCATCATTTCCTCAGCCTCAAGCACGTGCCGCATCCGCTGTCGATCTTCAAGCGGATCGCGGTGCTGCCCCCGGCTCATCGCCTCGTCTTCACACCGGATGCGCCGCTGCGCATCGAGCGTTACTGGGACGTGAGCTTCGACGTGCGCCGCGAGACGGAACGCCTCGGCGAAGAAGAGCTCGTCGACGAGTTCCTCGCGCTGCTGCGCCAGGCGGTCGAGCGGCGCTTCATGTCGGACGTGCCGATCGGATTCTTCCTGAGCGGCGGCCTCGACTCCAGCTTGTCCACTGCGCTGGCGGCGGAGCTCTGTCCGGGCCGCATCAAGACGTTCACCCTCACCTACTCGAACGAGTCGACGACGCCCGGCAAGGAGCAGGACCGCCGATGGGCGCGATGGGTGGCGGAGAAGTACGGCACCGATCATCACGAAGAGACGATCGAGTTCACCAGCTTCCCCGACAACCTGCGCAACGTGCTGCGATGCTTCGACGAGCCGTTTGCCGGCGTGGTGTCGAGCTATTTCCTGTCGCAGGCGATCGCGCGGCACGTCAAGGTCGCACTGGCCGGCGACGGAGCAGACGAGTTGTTCGGCAGCTACCTCTCGCATCGTCTTGCGCAGCCGCTGGCGAACTACCCCGCGTATCTCCAGTCGGGCGACGCTTCGTTGATTCGTCCGTTCGACGACCGGCCCGATTACCTGGCGTCGCTGCTCAACGGCGCGTCGCCGGGCGACGCGCGGCCGCGCGACTGGGCCTGGCGATCGAAGCTCCTCGTGTTCACGGAGGAGGAGAAGCGCAGGCTCTACGCGCCCGACGTCGATCGCGCCGTCGACGGGGCGAGCACGTCCGACCTGCTGCGCGAGACGTTCGATGCGCTGACGACGCGCGACCCGCTCAACCGCGTTCTCGAGGCCGAGTTCCGCACGATCTTCGTCGACCAGGTGCTCACCTACGTCGATCGGTTGTCGATGGCCCACTCGCTCGAGGCGCGGACCGCGTATCTCGATACCGACGTCGTCGAGTTCGTCGGCGGCCTGCCGGGCCGGCTGAAAATCAGCGACGGCGAAACGAAATACCTGCTCAAGAAGGCGGCGCTCCGCTACTTTCCGCCAGAGATGGTGTTCCGGCCGAAGGAAGGATTCCTGATGCCGATCACCCAATGGATTCTGTCGGACCTGGAGCCGTACGTCCGCGACACGCTGTCGCCGTCGCGCCTGCGCGCGCATGGCTTGTTCCGCGACGCGACAGTCGGCACGCTCATCGATCGCGTGTATCGGCCGGGCGCGGACTACCGCGACGTGAACAAGGTGCTGGCGCTGTTCGTGTTCCAGGAGTGGTACGAGCTGTACATGACATGAGCCGCCGCACGCTGTCGCTCGTGCTGCAGACGGCGGTCACCGCGCTGCTGCTCGCCCAGGTGTTCCGCCGGTTCGACTGGCAGTCGTTCCGCGCGACCTTCGAGCGGCTGCCGCCATGGTTCTACCTCGCGTCGCTGGGGATCGTCGTCGGCGGCCAGCTCCTGTACGCGTGGCGATGGAAGGTTGTGCTGGGGGCCATGGGCATGCGGCTCCCGTACGGCGAGGTGCTGCGGCAATACCTGATCGGATTGTTTTTCGGGAACCTGATGCCGACGGCTGTTGGGGGCGACGCGGCGAAGGTGTACTATCTGGGGCGCCACGAGGGCTTCGTCCAGGTCGGCGCGTCGGTGCTCGTCGATCGCTTTCTCGGGTTCTTCTGGCTCGCGACCATCGGCGCAGTCCTGGCGTGGTCGACCGGCGCTCGTTCGCCGCTGTTCGTCCTCAATCGAAATCTGCTGACGTTCTTCAGCGCGGCGTTTTTCGTGGTGCTGGTCGCCGTGCGGCTCGCGCCCGTCGAGCGGCTCCTGCTCCGCCGCTCGACGGGAGGCCGCGCAGCGCCGGCGATGGCTCGGGCGAGTGAGTTCCTCCGTTTCGTGCGCGAGGGCGGATGCCGGACGGCGCCGCTCGCCGCGGCGGGGATGGTGGTCCTGGCGTTCGTGACGGCGCTGACAGGCGTGTATGCGATCTATTTCGCCTCGGTCAGCGGCCAGGCGCCGCCGTTCGTGGAGGTGATGAACGTGCTGGTGAGCATGTCGATCTTCATCAACGTGCCGATTTCAGTGAACGGGATCGGACTGCGTGAGCAGCTCCACTACATGCTGTTCGCGGCGCTCGGCCAGTCGAAGGAAGTGTCGGTCAGCATCGCGCTCGTCGTGTTCTCGCAGATGCTGCTCCTCAGCCTGGTCGGGTACGGCGTGTGGCTCCACTCGCGGCAGGCGGCGCCGCGCGCGGCCATCTGATGTCGGGTCAGTCCGCCGCCGTCCGCGAGCGGCCCGAGGCGCCCGCGCGGACACTCGTCGTGCTGCAGCCCGCGTACCTGCCCTGGCTCGGTTTCTTCGATCAGATGCGGCGCAGCGACGTGTTCGTCTACTACGACGACGTGCAGTTCGACAAGCACGGGTGGCGGAATCGCAACCGCATCAAGTCGCCGGGCGGTCCGCTCTGGCTCAGCGTGCCCGTGCTCCATCACGGGCGGGGACAGCCGCGGATCATCGATGCGGAGATCGACACGCGCACGGCGTGGGCGCGAAAGCATGTCGGGACGCTGCGCCAGTTCTATTCGAAGGCGCCCTACTTCAAGCAGTATCTTCCGGAGCTCGAGGACATGCTGAACCGGCCGTGGACGCACATCGTGGATCTCGACATCGGCGTCGCGGCGCTGCTCGCCAAGTGGCTGCGCGTGTCGCCGACCGTCTACCGATCGTCGGAGCTGGGCATCGACGGCGCGCAATCGGAGCGCCTCCTGAATCTGTGCCGGCATTTCGGGGCGACGCGCTATTTGAGCGGCAGCGCGGCCCGCGAGTACCTCGACGTCGATCTGTTCGCGCGCCACGACGTCGACGTCGTGTGGCAGGACTACGATCATCCGGTTTACCCGCAGCAGTACGGTGAATTCGTGCCATACCTCTCGGGAATCGATCTAGTATTCAACTGCGGCAACGACAGCGCGACGATTTTAGAGCGCGGGAGTGTGCAATGACGACATTTCTCGTGACCGGCGGGGCAGGATTCATCGGCAGCAATTTCGTCCACCATCTGTTCCACAAGTATCGTGACGCCCACATCATCGTGCTCGACCTGCTGACGTATGCCGGCAGCGTCGACAACCTTCCGCTGGACTATCGGTCGGCGAACGGGAACGGTGGCGGCCGCGTCGAGTTCTGGTACGGCGACGTGCGGAACGCGTCGCTCGTCGAGAGCCTGGTACGGCGGTGCGACGTCGTCGTCCACTTCGCCGCCGAAACTCATGTCACACGATCGATCTTCGACAACTATCACTTCTTCGAGACCGACGTGCTCGGGACGCAGGTGATCGCGAACGCCGTGCTCCACTCCGCCGACCGCATCAAGGTGTTCATCCACGTCTCGACGTCCGAGGTCTACGGGACGGCCCGCACCGAAGTGATGGACGAAGAGCACCCGTTGATGCCGCTGAGCCCGTACGCGAGCGCCAAGGCCGGCGCCGATCGCCTCGTCTACTCGTACTGGGCGACCTACAACCTGCCGGCGGTGATCGTCCGTCCCTTCAACAACTACGGACCGAGGCAGCACCTGGAGAAGGCGGTGCCCCGTTTCGTCACGAGCTGTCTGCTGGACGAGCCGCTGCGCGTCCACGGCGACGGGTCGGCGCAGCGCGACTGGATCTACGTCGACGACACGTGCGCGGCCATCGACGCGATCATGAACGCCGATCCGAAGCTGGTCGTCGGAGAGGTGCTCAACATCGGCACCGGCATGAGCCTCACCATCGCCGAGATCGCGCGCCGCATCGTGCGCCACATGAACAAGCCGGAAGACCTCATCACGTACGTCGGCGAGCGGCCGGGACAGGTGTTCCGGCACACCTGCGACGCGAGCAAGGTCAGGCGGCTCCTCGGATGGGAGGCGAAGGTCGACTTCGCCGAGGGCCTCGAGCGGACGGCGGCGTGGTATTGCCGGCAGCGCGGCGCCTGGGAGAAGCAGCTTTGGATGCGGGAGATTCCGATCAAGACGCAGTCGGGCAAACACGAGCTGCATTGATCCTGCTTGCGCACTGAACCGCAGCTCGCGGCAGGACCGCCGCTGGCGCGGGCTGCCGTCGATGCTCGACCGCAACGGCTGGTCGCACCGCTGGTGCTGACGGCGGTGACCGTCATCGGATTCGTCGTTGGGGCCCGCGCGTTCAAGGCGTTCGAAGCCGCCGGCGGCAGGCCGGAGTTCTACCAGCCCAACTTCGTGCCTGCCGTCGTCCTCGCGTGCGGCGGCGGGTACCGCAACGTCGACGCCGCCGAAGTTCCGGCGCTGACCGCATTCCTCCAGTCACAGACCGATCGGTTCGCATGCGACGATCTGCCTCGCAACCCACGCGAGCTGCCGCTCGAAGCGACGCACGTCGCGTGGAGATATCTCATCGGCACGGTCGGGATGTACTGGCGATTCGGCGGGCCGTCATGGAGCAGTCTGTCGAGCCTCGCGGGCGTATTCTTCGCGGCCACGATGGCCGCGGTCTACGCGCTGGCCCGCGTGTTCATGGGCCCGCTGCTGGGCGGCGCCGTCGCCGTCGCCGTATTGACGTCGCCGTTGTTTCTGATCGAGCTGCCGCATCTTCGCGATCTGTCGAAGGCGCCCTTCATGATCGCTGGCTTCTGGCTGCTCGCTCGGCTGGCGGTCGAGCCGTCTCGTCGAACGTACCTGCTTCTTTCGGCCGCGCTCGGTCTGACGCTGGGCGTCGGTCTCGGATTTCGAGACGATGTGCTGGTGGCGGTGCCGGCATTTGCGTGCGTGCTCGTCGGCGGCGGTGAACCGTTGCGCAGAGAGTGGCGCGTGAAGGGCGCCGCTGCAGCCGTGGCGGCGGGCACGTTCCTCATTCCGGCCGCGCCGATTCTCGGCGCGTATCGGAGCGGCGGCGGCGCCAGCATGCCGCATCTGGCGCTGCTCGGTCTGACGGCGCCGTTCGACGGCCATCTCGGGTTGACCAACGGCGGGTTGTACGAGTGGGGTTTTGCCTATCACGACCGGCTGGTCGAAGCGATGATCGTCGATCACGCGATCCGGGTGCAGCGCGCCGCGCCGCCGGTCCACCTGTATGGCCGCGAGTACGATCGCGCCGGCGGCGGCTATCTCGCCGGCGTGGCGGCGACGACGCCCGCGGACGTGTTCACGCGTCCGATCGCGTCGGTGCTGAAAGTGATGGAACTGCCGGGGTCGACGATCGATGCACTGCCGCCGCCCTGGACGTCAGGCTTCGCCAAGCGTCTTCTGTTGATCCGGGCACATGTGCTCGCGAAGCTGCACCGATTCTGGATCTGGATCCTGGTCATGGCGCTGGCGCTCGTCGCGGCGCGAGACGTTCGGGCCGCCGCCATCGCGTCGGCGCTGGTCGTCTACTTCAGCGCGTATCCCGCCATCCAGTTCGACTGGCGGCATGTGTTTCACCTCGAAGTGATTCCGCTCATCGCGCTCGGCGGAGTCGCCGGCGAATTGGCGGGATGGCTCGCCGGCCGGATCGCGATTCCATGGACACGAGTTGCGCTCGCGTGCGCCACGATCGTCGTCGCCGCGGCCATGCTCGTGTGGCCGCCGCTCTGGATCCTGCGAACCATTCAGGATCATCGTGTGAAGACGCGCGTCGGCGCGCTCGTATCCGACGCGGCGCCGTGGCCCGCGCTGGAGCGAACGACTGCAGATCGAGGCGAGCCGCTCCTGACGATCCCCGACTTGATCCAGCCGCCGCCAGCGGCGCTCGAATCGGTCCACGCGGCATACGTCGACGTTCGCGTGGGCGGCGCGGACTGCGCCGCGCCGGCGGTGCCGCTCACGCTGAAATATGCGTCGAGCGATCCGTTCTTCGACTTCTCACGATCGATGACCGTGAACCTCGCCGCGGCCGGCGGCGCCGAGCGCCTGCTGTTTCCGGTGTATTACGGCCACGTCGATTTTCGCGAGCGAGGGAAACACGTGTGGTATCGGTTCGTGGGCATGCAGATCGCTGAGGCGATGGAGCGCTGCATCGGGGGAATCCGACGCCTGCGCGCGGCCGAAGCCTGGCCCGTGCTGCCGGCGTTCTTCCTGCCCGCCGACTGGGCCATGCGGCGGATGTACCAACAGTTCGAGTGATCGCCGTCACACCCGTGTCGAGGCGCGCCTTGTGGCGCGGGCCTGCTGTCGATCTCACGATTGCGGCGCTCCTCTTCACGATGAGCGTGGCGATCGGCGCGGTCTACGTCAGGACTGTCGTTGCGGCCGGCGGCAGGCCGAGGTTCTACCAGGAGCAGTTCGCGGCCGCGGTGATGCTCGCGTGCGGGCGCGGGTTTCAAAACGTCGATCGCGAAACGATCCCTGCGCTCAACGAGTTTCTGCTCACGCACACCGACGCGTTCTCCTGCGCGAACCTGCCAGACCGCGTTCCGGCGCTCGCGCTCGCCCCGATGCAGCGCGCGTTCCGGTACCAGATGTCGCTCGTCGCGCTGACGTGGGGCGCAGCCGGGATTGCATGGAGCGCGCTCGCGCCGCTGTACGGCGTCTTCTTCGGAACGACCGTCGCGCTCGCGTACGCTCTGTTCCGGACCGGCATGGGTCGATCGGTGGCCGCGCTTTGCGCCGCCGCGCTCGCCGTCTCGACGATTCACCTCATTTACCTGCCGCACCTCCGCGACTATTCGAAGGCGCCATTCGTCCTGGCGCTCGTCCTGCTGCTGGCGTGGCTCGTGTCGCAGCCGGTGCGGCCCGGCCGCGTCTACGCGATCGCGGCCGCCTACGGCATCGTGCTCGGCATCGGCATCGGATTCAGAAACGATCTGCTGATGTGCGCGCCGTTGTTCGTGCCGGTCCTGCTCTTCTTCCTGCCCGGTCCGCTTCGCGCGCACCTCCCGGTGAAAGCGATCGCGCTGGCCATCGCCGCGGCCGCGTTCGTCATCGTCACCCGACCGATGTTGGCGATGTATGCGCCGGGCGGCGGCGGCAGCGTGCAGCACGTCACGCTGCTCGGATTGATCAGCCCGTTCAACGATGCGATGGGCGTGACCGACGATGGCCTGTACGAGTGGGGATACGACTTCAAGGACGAGTTCGTCCAGGCCGAAGTGGCGAGCTACGCGAACCGGGTCCACGGCCGCGACGGGTTCCTGGAGATGTACGGCCTCGAATACGACCGATCGGCCGCGGAGTACATCAAAACGATCGCCACGACATTTCCCGCCGACGTGCTCGTTCGCGGCTACGCGTCGGTCATCAAGGTCCTCGCCGTCCCCTACAACACGACCTCGCTCCAGCCGCCGACCTGGGTGTCGAACCCTCGCGTCATCCGCGCGTATCACGGCCGCGAGCGCATCCTGCGCGCGCTCGGCATCCTCTGGCCGTTCGTCGTGGGCGTCGCGTTGATCGCCATCAGTTGGCGAAGCGTGCGGCTGGCGCTGTTCGCGATGGTCATCGTGCTGTACCTCGGCGCTCTTCCGGCGTTGCAGTTCAACGAGCGCCACTTCTTCCATCTGGAATTCCTGGCGTGGTGGGCGCTTGGTTTCGTGCTGTATCAGACATGGCAGCGGCTGTGGCGCGCCGCGCGTTCCGGTGCGCGGGCGCCGGCTGGCGCCGTCGCTCCAGCGCATGATGCGGATCAGCAGGTCACGCGATCGAGCGCGATCGGACGACGGCTGGTGACCGTCGCCGGCCTGTGGACGGCAATCGCGGCGCTGTTGCTCGGGTCGCTGTGGACGCTCAGGCAGTACCAGCAACGGCAGGTCAGGTTGCTGCTCGAACGATACGTCGCATTCGAGAAGACGGCGCTCGATCGCGCCGCGACGCCGATTGGCGGCGACAGGGTCCTCGTCGACAGTCCTGCGCGCTCGGAGTCCGTGGCGCGCAGCGGCGATCGCGACGCCGTTCACAGCGAGTACGTCGTGGCCGAATTCGGAGAGGGGAGCTGCGACGAGCTGAAGCTCGACGTGACGTTTCGATATGCGGCCACCGAACCGGCGTTCGACTTCTCGCGATCGATTCAGGTCCGGCCGCCGCTGACCGGGGACGCGACACGCGTATTTTTTCCCGCCTTCTTTCACCGGCCGCGGATGAACGAGCGCGTGAAGGCCGGCTACGGTCTGAAAGGGCTGGAGCTTCCCGCATCGGCGGCCGACTGTCTCACGGGGCTGTACCGCGTGCGCGACGTTCGTGGAGTTCCCCTCCTCATGAGCCTGCAGCTCCCGCCGGGATGGCGCGAGGCCACGCTGTATCAGACCATCGACGGCCTCGAACGCCGCAGCGGCGCCGAGGCGCAGCCCGAGGTGTACGCGTTTCCGCCCGATTTGCCGGTCACGCGAAAGATGCTGACCTCGCCGGTGACGCCCCTGACCTCCGCGGACGTGATGGCGCAGGCGCGCAACGTGTCGACTCGCGGCGACGGATTCCAGGTGCGCGGCGTCGGCGGAATTGGCGGCGAAGGCCGGTTCCTGTACCTGGCCGAGACAAGACCGCGTGCGGCACGGATCCACGATCTCTTCGTCGCGCAAGGCACGATCGTGAGGGGCGGCATCAGCCTTGGACTGGTGCAGGCGGGCGAGTGGCTCGCGCAAGTGCCGGTGACCAGGCCGGGCGAGTTCGTCGTCGTCATTCAGACGCCGAAGGATGCGACCTGTTCGGTCGTGCTCGCGAACAACCTGCCGGGACCGTCGTTGTGGAACGAGCTGACCATCCGGCGGGCCGGCTGGATCGTGAACGAATGACCGCTGCGGCGCCTGTGTCGCGCGGCCTGGCGGTGCCGCGCCGCGCGCGAACGGATCTCGTCGTCATCGTTGCGCTGTTCGCGATCGCCGCTGCCGCCGGCACGCAGTACGTTCGGACGATTTACGCATCGGGCTGGAAGCCGTGGTTCTACCAGGTGGATTTCGGTCCGGCCGTGATGCAGGCGTGCGGTCGCGGATTCGTGACGCCGGACGCGCGCCGCATCGCGCCGCTCGCGGCGTTCCTCGACAACCGCGTCGATCGGTTTTCGTGCGCGGATCTTCCTGCCGACGCGCCGCGGCTCGGCGGCCGCGGCGGCCCGCAGCCGCAGCTCACCTGGGCGTATCTGATGCGGAGCGTCGCGGTCGTCTGGCGCGTGACCGGGATCTCGTGGTCCGGTCTGGCGCCGCTGTCCGGGGTGGCGTTCGGCGCCACCGTCGCGTTGAGCTACGCGCTCTTCCGGCGCGTGGCCGCGGTGCCGTTGGCGCTTGCCGGCGCGGTCATGGTGATGACCTCCCCGCTGTACCTGACCGAGCTGCCCAACCTGCGCGACTACTCGAAGGTGCCGTTTCTTCTCGCGCTCGGGCTCGTCCTCAGCATGTTGATGTCGCGGAACATCCGGCCGGGACGGCTGCTGGCGCTGACCACCGCGTACGGCGCAATCCTCGGAATCGCGATCGGCTTCCGCAACGATCCGCTGATCACGGTGCCCCCGTTCGTGCTCCTCGTCCTGTTGTCGTCGCTGGAACAGAGCCGGTCGTCGTCAGCACGATCGAAAGTCGTTGCGCTCCTCGTCGCCGCCGTGGCGTTTGCCGTGACATCGTCGCAGGTTCTGGCGGCCTATCGCGGCGGCGGCGGCGCCAACATGCAGCACGCCGCCATCGTTGGTTTGATGAGTCCGTTCGACGATGCGCTGGAGGTGACCAACGGATCGACGTACGACATCGGTTCGATTCCGTCCGACTCGTATGCGGCCGCGCTCGTCGGTGGCTTCGCGAGCCGGACCCGCGGACGCCTCATACCGATTCAGGTCTATAGCGCCGAGTACGACGCCGCCGCGACGCAGTACCTGACGGCGATCGCGCGAACGCTTCCCGCCGATCTGCTCGTGCGCGCGTACGCCGCGGTGCTGAAGATCATCGAGCTGCCTTCGAGCGCGGCGGAAGTCGCGCCGCTGCCGTACGTCACGGCATCATGGGTCACGGGTTTCTACGCGCTGCGCTCGGCGATCATGATGGCCGTCCGCTGGCTCTGGATCGTGGCGATCGTCGTCGCGGTCGCGCTCGTCAGCCGCAGGGATCTGAGGTTGGCGGTCCTGCTTGGCCTGCTGTTCGTGTACTGTGCGGCCTATCCCGCAATTCAATACCACGATCGTCATGTCTTCCATCTGAGTCTCATTCCGATCGCGGCGCTCGCCTTCGTTGCTCAGACTGCAATCGATGCGCTTGCGCGAATCCGATCGCGTCGTGCCGCCGTGCCTCCGCCTGCCGGCGATCCGCCAGGAATCACGACGCGCCGGCAGACGGCACAGGTCGTCATGCTTTTCGCCGGCGCGGCAGTTCTGGCGGCCGGCCCGTTGATGGCGGCCCGGTGGTATCAGCAGCGCCGGCTCGTTGCGCTGATTGACTCGTATCTACAGGCGCCGCGCGAGGCCGTGACGACTACCCAGCGCGACTTGCCGGACGGTCGAAGCGCGCTCGACATGCGCCTGCCGGACGCCGAATCGAGCGCACGCGCCACGCCGGGAAGCGTGCGAACCGAGTACCTGATCGTCGAGCTCGGCGGGGGCGCCTGCGATTCACGGAAGCTCGACGTCACGATCCGCTACGAAGGCTCACACCCGTTCGCCGATTTCTCACGGAGCGTGACGGTCAGTCCGCCGTTGGATCCGGGGAAGACGGCACTCGTGACGTCGGCGGCGTACTTCTACTTTCAACGGGACCACGTCGCCGACCCGGACGTCGTGTGGTATCGCTTCCAGGGTCTGGAGGTCTCGAGGGCCGGGATCCCGTGCGTCACCGGCGTATACCGGCTGAGAGATCCGGCACGCTTCGCGCTGTTGCTCGAAACCGATCTGCCGCCGGGATGGATCAGGTCGGAGCTCTATCGCACCGTCGCCCGATGGGAGCGCCGTGTGCCGCGGTCCGAACCGGTGATCGCGACGTCGCCGGACGATCTCCGGTTCACGAGGCAGCTGCTCGCGACACCGATCGCGCCGCTGCCCGAATCCGCGATCACCCAGCACGTTCGCGCGGTCACGATGCAAGGGCCCGGACAGTTCACGGTCGACGGATCCGGTGGCGGCCGATTCGGCTACCTGATGGAGGCGCGGCCGGCTCACTTTCAGCGCGGTGCGCGATTTCTCGCGGAGGGGACTCTCTATACTGGTGGACTCACGATTGGACTCGTGCGCGGCGGCGAGTGGGCGAGGCAGGCTCACGTCGTGTCCGCCGGCTCGTTCATCGTCGTCGTCGAAGTCCCGGCCGACGGCGAGTATTCGCTCATCGTCGCGAACAATCTGCCCCAGTCGGCGCGAACGAATCACTTCGTGGTGGAGCGCGCAGGATGGATCCAGTGATTGAGCCCGCTTCGTACCGGCCGAGCGTCTCGATGCTCGGGTGGGCGCTGAACGAGCAGGACAACCTGCGCGAGTACGTCGACCGCGCCGAATCGTTCCTCCGGCAGGTATCGGACGACTTCGAGCTCATTCTGTTCGACGACGGCAGCACCGATCGGACGTGGGACATCGCGTGCGAGCTGCAGTCCACGCGGCCATGGCTTCGGTTGATCAAGAACGGGGAGAACCGCGGCTCGGGTTATTGCTACCGGCGGGGGATCAAGGAAGCCCGGAAAAAATATTTTCTCGCGCAGACCGTCGATTGGGCGTACGACATCTCCGAGCTGGGCCGCTCCTTCGATCTTCTCGGGCAGTACGACGTGCTGCAGGGCGTCCGGGCGGGAACGCTGTCGCTGTCGGGCATGCTCACGCGGTCGGACAACGCGTTCAAAGCGTTCGTGTCGATCGTGAACTACACGCTCATTCGGATCCTGTTTCGCCTTCCGCTGGCCGATTACCAGAACGTGACGGTCTGCCCGACGCACCTGATCCAGCCGGTCACGCTCGAAGCGGACAGCTCGTTTGCCAATCCCGAAGTGCTGCTCAACGCGTGGTGGCAGGGCGCATCGTTCAAAGAGATCCCCGTCCCGTTCAACAAGCGGCTTCGGGGGCAGGCCACGGGGACGCGGTGGCGGCGCGTCGCCAAATCGATCTTCGAAATCTGGCGCTGCTGGTTCCGTCTGGTTGTTCTTGGAAAACGTGTACAACGGGGTCGCGGAACGGTCGTCTCCGCCGGCTGAGCCCCGGCCGGCGAACATCCTGCGGCGAGCAGCGTTCTCCTGGCGCGCGCCCGCGGCGGCGCGCGTGCGCGCCGCGGCGTACGTCGCCGCCACTCTTTTGTGCGTGCTGGTCGCGGCGCCACAGACCTTCGTCGTCGACGCGCCAATGGCCGACGACGGGCACGCTGCGCGCTCGCTCGATCTCGCATTCACGCGAGCACAGTGTGGAGGCGGCTATGCCGCGCACCCGTCCTTCAGCCCCGCGCGGTACTTGCTCGCGCATCCCGAAGCCCGGGTCGCGCCGCTGAGCGACATCGTTGCCGCACAAATGACGTCGGTGGCGTCGTACTGCGCCGACGCTCGTCCGGCGGCGATCAACAACGAGAACTCGCTGCTCCTGGTCGAATGGGCGGCGATCCGGTCGCGCCCGCGCGTGTCGCTCGCCGGCATCGGCGAACGGCTGCACCTGATTCGAATCGGCCTGCTGGCGTTCGCGGCCTTTGCGATGATCGCGGCCGGCACCGGCGTCGCAGTGGCGGTCGTGACGCTCGTGTCGGCGCTCGCCCTGCTGAAGGTGCTCGAAGGCAGCGTCTATTCGGTCTATCCGTTTCTCTTCGTGCTCCTCGCGTTCGTGGCCGGTCTGTACAGCGTCGCGGTGACGCTCGACTCGTTCCGCCGCCCTGCCGTGCGCCTGGGTCTCGCGCTGCTGGTCGGGCTCGTGTCGGGATTCGCGGTGAACATCCGGACGAGCCATCTGCCCGTGTACGCGGGAATCCTGCTGGTGGGTTCAGCGGCCGGCGAATATCTGGCCGCCGGCCGCCCGCGCGTCATTCGGCGGACGGCGGCCGCCGTGCTCGCGGGGTTGATCGGCTATGCGGTGTTTCAATTCGGCGTGCTCGCGCTGCTGCTCGCCGGATCGGCGCGCGAAGGATCCGCGGCGCATCCGTTTGCGCATCCGCTCGTGCTGTCGCTGGCGCTGCCTCCGAATGCGGTGAGCGCGCGCGAGGGCATTCGATGGGAGGACCAGGCGGGGTTGGACATTGCGCGCAAGACGGACCCGGGCGTCCGCTATCTGGCGCCCGAGTACGGATCGGCGCTGCGCCGGTATTACGTCCATCTCTGGCGCGAGTACCCGCGCGAGATGGCGCAGCTCTACGTCGCGAAATTGAAACTGGCCGGCACCGACATCGTCGACCAGTTGAGCGCGCCCGACACGGGGCTCGGACGTTCCGCGCGGTATCTGCTCGCGCCGCTGACGGTGGCGGCGCGGAACGGGATATTCCTGATGATGTTCTACGGCGTGCTGTTCGTTGCAACGGCAATCGTGCTGCTGCGGACGCGGACGCCTGCGGCGGTTCCGGTTCTCCTGCTGACGACGGCGGCGATCCTGCTGCAGGTCGAAGCGATCGTCATCATGCCGTACTTCGTGATGGCGTATCACAACTTCTCCGCGTTCTACGCGCTGTTCGCCTCGGCGCTGCTGTTTCAGCTGCTGGCGGTCGCGGCGATCGCCGGCGTGCGCCGCGCCGGCCGGCGCGACGGCGCGCGCGCGCATGTCCAGCCGGCGATCGATCGCGCGGGCATCGTCGGCCGCCGCGTCGTGCGTGCGATGTGGTTGTCAGGATCGTCGAGCGGAATCGCCGGGAAGGCGATCGCCTTCGCGGCGCTTCTCGCCGTCGCGGCCGCGACGCGCGCCGACCTGTTCGTCATCGACCAGCCGCCGAACGCGGACGGCCACGCGCTCGCGTCGCTGGAGCTCGCGCTCAGCCGCGCGATGTGCGGAGCGCCGTCGGCGTTCTCGCCGTCGATCAGGATCCCCTACGACGTGCGCGACGATCCGGCGCTGAAGATCGTGTCGATGCGCACCCTCCTCGCGCGCAAGGCCGGCAGCATCGACGCCTATTGCGCCTCGGTGACGCAGCCGTTCGTGAACAACGAGAATTCCTTGATGCTCGTCGACTCGTGGATCCTGTGGCTGCGGCCGAACATCTCGATTGCGGGACTCGGCAGGGCGCTGCACGCGCTGAGAATCGCCGGCCTGATCGCGTTCGGGCTGGTGATGCTGCGGCTGGGCGCCGGGGTGGCGCTGACGTTCGCCACGACCCTGGTGTCGCTCTTCGTCCTGCACGTCATGCAGGAGCACGTGCATTCGGCTTACCCGTTTCTGTTCGTGCTGATTCTCGTCGCCGTCGCGTTGTACGGCTGCGCGCTCGAATTCCGGTGGACCGACAGGCGCATCGGCCGCGTGCTCGCGGCGGCAGCGGCGGGCGCGCTGTCGGCGTTTGCCGTCAACATGCGAACCAGCTACCTACCGGTGTATGCGGCGATGCTCGCGTTGTTCGTCTGCGCCGACCTCCTGCGCGCGCGCCTCGCGCCGCCGCTCGGCCGCGGCGCGCTGCTTCGCGCCGGCACGATCATCGCGTGCTTCGCCGCCGGCTACGTCGCCTTCCAGGTCGTCTTCATCACGAGTCGCCTGCCGCCCGCGCAGCGCACGTTTGCCGCCTCGCATTCCATCGCGCATCCGCTCGTGCTGGCGTTGGGCGTGCCGCCAAACGACCTGAGCCGCCGCGAGGGCATCGAGTGGCGTGATGCGGCCGGCGCCGAGATTGCGCTGCGGATGTCGCCCGACGCCCGGTACCTCGGACCGAAGTACGACGAGGTGTTGCTGCGCTACTACGTTGGTCTCTGGAAGAGGCAACCGGGCGAGATGCTCGGTGTGTACGTCTTGAAATTCAAGATCGCGGGTCAGCAGATGATCGGGATGCTGCGCGGGTCGAGCGGCCTGACCGGGCGCCTCACACGCATCCTGCTGACGCCGCTCGGCTGGCTGCCGAACGGCCTGTGGCTGCTGGCCGTGTATGTGGCGTGCGCCGCCGGCGCGGCCGCCGTATTCGTGCGCCGGCGGTCCGTCGCCGCGTTCGCGCTCGCTCTCCTCGCGGCGTCTGCGGTGCTCCTGCAGATCGAGTCGGGCGTGATCATGCCGTTCTACGTGCCCAACTACCACAACTACCTCGCGTTTTTTTCGGTGTTCCTGATGCTGCTCCTGGCCCAGGCGATGGTCGACGCCGCGTGGCGGTTCGTCGAAGCGCGGCGGACGGTCGCCCATGCGTGAGTGCGTCGCGTGCCGCGCCGGGGAGCCCGCCCCCTTCTACGGCGGCCTCCTCCGGTGCACGAACTGCCGCCACGTGTGGGCCGGCGTGGACATCCGCGACGACGAGCTCCGGGAGCTGTACCGGAGGAACTACTTCTTCGGAGAGGAATACACCGACTACGTCGCCGATCGCGCCGCGCTCGAAAAAAACTTCGCGCGTCGCTTCGCAACGCTGCGGCGGTTCCTCGACCGTGCGCGGCACCGGCGGCTGTTCGAGATCGGGTGCGCCTACGGCTTCTTCCTCAATGCCGTTCGATCCGAATTCGACACGGTGGAGGGCATCGACATCAGCGACGACGCGATCCGGCATGCGCGTGAAACGCTCGGGCTGCGCGTCAGACTCGGCGATCTGCTCGACCAGGATTTCGACGGCCGCCAGTACGACGTGGTCTGCTTATGGGATACCGTCGAACATCTCGAGGCGCCCGACGTGTACATCGATGCGATCGCGGGCCGCATGCCGGCCGGATCGGTGATCGCGATCACGACTGGCGATATCGCCAGCGTCAACGCCCGCCTGAAACGCGAGCGGTGGCGCCTGATCCATCCGCCGACGCACCTGCATTACTTCTCCCGCGACACGATGCGGCGGATGCTGGATCGGCTTGGTTTCGATCTCGTCTACGCGCGCCACTGCGGTTTCTACCGGACGATTGGGAGCATGCTGGATGGCGTGTCGCGCGCGCAGAACGGCCTCAAACGGACGACGCGATGGATCCAGCAGACGCCGATCGCGCGCTGGCCTCTCTACCTGAATCTCTATGACATCCTGTACGCCATAGCCGTCAAACGATCGCCAGGTGGACCATGCGCAGACTCTTGATCGTTGCGCCGGCGTTGAACGAAGCGGCGATTCTCCCGGAGTTCATCGATGCCTTCCTGGCGATTCGGGCGGCGCAGGCATCGACCCTCGCCGCGCGTCTGCTGATCGTCGACGACGGATCGGTCGACTCGACGCTCCAGGTCCTGCGTCAAGCCGCCGCCGCCCATCCCGAGTGCATCTCGTACGTGTCGCTCACGGCGAATGCCGGCCATCAGGCGGCGCTCGTCGCCGGAATGCTTCATGCCGGCTCGTGGCCCGATGTCGTCGTCACGATGGACGCGGATCTCGAGCATCCGCTGGAGATCGTGCCCCGTCTGGTCGAGGCGTGGGAGCGCACGGGCGCCGTCGTCGTGCAGGCCGTCCGGCGCGATTCGGCGGAGCTCGGATGGACGAAGCGATGGCCGTCGGCGCTCTTCTACCGAATCACGGCGAAGCTGACGGGCCTGGCGCTGACGCCGGGCCAGGCCGACTTTCGTCTGTGGGACGCGGCTGCGCTGCGGAGCGTCGCCTCCTATCTGCCGCACATCGGATCGGTGCGCGTGTTCGCCGCATGGATCCCGGGACGCCACGAGTCGATTGAATACGACCAGCGCATCCGCACGGGCCGGCGCAGCCGCTTCACGTTCCGGAAAAATTACGAGCTCGCCGTCATCAGCATCGTCCGCTTCTCGAACGTGCCGCTGCGCGCCATCACGGCGCTCGGCTTCGTCGGCTTGCTATTCGCGGTTGTTTACGGCGCCATCATTGCCGTCGCGTCGGCTCGCGGCACCACCGTGCCCGGCTGGTCGAGCACGGTGATCACGGTCATGACGATGGGCTGCCTGCAGCTCGTGTCGATTGGCATCCTGGCGAGCTATCTGCGACGGCTCGTGTTCGCGCGCGACCTGCCGCTGTTCGTGATCCGCGAGGCGCGGCTGCCGGCCGACGCCTCGATCGAACAGCCGGTGCCGTGATGTGCCTGCGCCGGGTTCCGAGATGAAGACGATCGTCCACGTGGTCGGCGCCCGGCCGAACTACATGAAGATTGCGCCGCTGATGGACGCGTTGGCGGCCGCGCCCCGCGTGCGTCAGGTCCTCGTCAACACCGGCCAGCACTATGACGACGCGATGTCGAAAGGCTTCGTGCGTGACCTGCAGCTTCCGGCGCCGGACTACGACCTCGGCGTCGGATCCGGATCGCACGCGGCGCAGACCGCCCGCGTGATGATGGCGTTCGAGACCGTGTGCCTCGACCAGACACCCGATCTCGTCGTCGTCGTCGGCGACGTCAACTCGACGATGGCGGCGACGCTGGTCGCGGCGAAGCTGCGCGTCCCGGTCGCACACGTCGAAGCGGGCCTTCGAAGCTTCGATCGAACGATGCCCGAAGAGATCAATCGCATCGTGACCGATCGGCTCGCCGACATCCTTCTGACGCCATCGTCGGACGCCGACGAAAACCTCAGGGCCGAAGGCGTGGCCGAGTCGCGGATTCATCTGGTCGGCAACATCATGATCGACACGCTGATGCGGCACCTGCCGATGGCGACGCTCGATCGCGTGGCCGAGCGCGTGGCGGTCGAGGCGCACCGGTATGCGGTGCTCACGCTGCATCGGCCGTCGAACGTCGACGATCCCGCCGCGTTCAGGCGGATTTTCGATGCCGTCGCGGAAATCGCGGCCACGCTACCGGTCGTGTTTCCGGTGCATCCGCGAACCCGCGAGCGGATTCGATCGTTCGGGTTCGCGCCGCTCCCGCCGAACATCCTGGTCACCGAGCCGCTCGGCTACATCGATTTCCTCAGCCTCACGTCGCACGCGGCGCTGATCCTGACCGACTCCGGCGGGTTGCAGGAAGAGTCGACGGCGCTCGGCATCCCGTGCCTGACGCTGCGCGAGAACACCGAGCGGCCGGTGACCGTGACGCACGGGACCAATCGAGTCGTCGGCACGCGCACCGACGCGATCCTGGCCGGGTTCGCGGCCGCGATGTCGAACGGCGACGGCAGCCGGCGGCCGCCGCTCTGGGATGGTAAGACGGCAGAGCGGATCTCGCATGTCGTGCTGCAGTTTCTGTCGTGAGGAACGTGGCGACCTGGGTCGCCCGCGGTCGAAAAGCGCTGCGCATGCCGCCGCGGTACGTCCTGGGGCGGCTGCTCGACGAAGCGCGAGTGCAGGCGAAGCGGCCGTGGACGTTCGTGTACCCGAACGTCCTCGCCGATCGAACCGTGCTCGGCGACTCGGGCGAGCGATCGCTCGCCCGCCTGTGGGATCGGCTGGCGGAGCGGCCGTTCTTTCTGCGGCCGGCCGATCGAGCGCCGTGGACAGCCGCGTACCGCCGGCGATTTCCCGAGGAGCCGGGCCGCGTCATTGCCGCCGCGGAGCGGCTGCTGCGGCACGAGGTGGATCTGCTCGGATCGGGACCCGTCGCGCTCGGATCGTCGCTGCCGTGGCATCGCGATTTCAAGACGGGACGCGAATGGCCGATTCGGTATCACCGCGACATCGAGTACCTGGAGCTCGATCGCCCTTCCGACGTCAAGGTGCCGTGGGAACTGAGTCGCGCCCAGCATTTCACGACGCTCGGCCGCGCGTACTGGCTCACGGGCGACGAGTCCTTCGCGCGCGAGTTCACCGCCGAAGTCGACGACTGGATTCGCGGCAACCCGTTCGGGCGCGGCGTCAACTGGGCCTGCGCGATGGACGTCGCGCTGCGGGCGGTCAGCTGGATCTGGGGCTTCTTCTTCTTCGCCCAGGCGGATGCATGTGCACACGCCGCGTTCAGAGAGCGTTTCCTGCGCTCGCTGTTCGCCCACGGCGCGTTCGTGTTCGCGAATCTCGAGACGTCGGACGTCAACGGCAATCATTACCTCAGTGATGGCGTCGGTCTGGTGTTCCTGGGCGAGCTGTTCCGGCATGCGGACGCCGGCCGGCGGTGGCTCGAGCTCGGACGCCGAATCGTCACCGCGGAGATCGCCTCGCAGGTCACGCCGGACGGCGTCGACTTCGAAGCGTCGACGGCCTATCACCGCCTCGTGCTCGAAGCCTTCCTGACCTCGTATTTGCTGCTCGAACGCCATGGCGACGCCGTCGGCGCGAGCCAGTGGCATCGCCTCGGCCGCATGCTCGATTTCGTGCAAGCCTACACGAAGCCGAACGGTCTCGCCCCTCTCATCGGCGACGCCGATGACGGCCGCGTGCAGAAGCTGGGACGTCAGGATCTCAACGACCATCGCTATCTGCTCTCCACCGGCGCCGTGCGGCTGCAGCGTCCGGATCTGAAGGCGGCGGCGGGCCAGTTCTGGGAAGAGTCGTTCTGGCTGCTCGGTCCCGACGGCGCCGCGGCGTTCGATGCGCTGCCCGCGGGGGCGCACGCCGCCGCGTCGGCTGCGTTCCCGGAGGGCGGCTTCTTCGTGCTGCGTGCGCCGTCCACGCACGTGATCGTCGACTGCGGCGAGGTCGGCATGCGCGGCCGCGGCGGGCACGGTCACAACGACATCCTCGGCTTCGAGCTCTTTCTCGACGGCGTGAACGCCGTCACCGACTGCGGCACGTACGTCTACACTGCATCGCGCGAGTGGCGGAACCGGTTTCGCAGCACCGCTTTTCACAACACCATCCACGTCGACGACGAGGAGGTGAACCGCCTGGTCGGCGAGGACGCGCTGTGGCAACTGCGCTACGACGCCGTACCGGATGACGTGCGGTGGATCTTTGCGGATGACGGCAGCTATTGGGAAGGTGGCCACTCGGGATATCGGCGGCTGTCCGGCGATGTGCGGCCGCGCCGCGCGATCTGGGTCGACGCGACGGGTTCGATCGTGGCCTTCCGCGACCGCGTCGACGGCGCCGGCGCGCACCGGGTCGTGTGGCGCTTTCATCTCGATCCGGACTGTGCCGCGGCGATTCACGAGAACGACTGCAGCATTTCGTCATCGGGTCGAGAAGTCTGGTTTCTCAACGGCGTCGAGCAGCCGCTCGCGCCGCGGCTCGAAGCAGGATGGGTGTCGCGAGGGTACGGCGTGAAGCGCGAGACGCAGGTCATCGTCGTCGACGCCCGGCTGTCGCTGCCGGCGCAGTTCTCGTTCCTCTTCGCCGGCACGCGGCTCGATGGCGCCGGCCGCCGCGCCGCCATGGAACAGATCGACCTCGCCGCACGGCGTGCGAGCGCGCCAGCCCGAGGGTAACGAGCGCATGCGTCAGATTCTGATGAACAGCCGCGGCGCGATGGTGGTCCGCATGCCGCGCCCGGCGGTCGAGCGAGGATGCGTTCTCGTTCGCGTGCACTACTCGCTCGTCAGCGTCGGCACCGAGACGGCGCCGCTCAAAGAGCCGTTGGCGCCCACGCCAACCGACGCGACCGTCGTGGAAAAAGGCGCGGCGTATGCGGCGGTGGCCACCCATTACGCGAAAGCGGCGTGGCGCGATCCGCAGAAGGCGGCGCGCCGCCTCGTCTCGCTCGCGCGGCAGCAGCTGACCGAGCTTCGCCCCGCGCCGGCCGCGCGGCCGGTGCACGTGGTCGACGCCGGCCAGCTCCAATGGACGCGTGAAGCGGCCGTCTCGCTGGAGCAGCACGGCGGGCGGCTCGTGATCGTGACCGACGATTCGAGCGGCCAGTACCAGGCGATGTCGCAGTCGATTCCGCTGACTCCGGATCAGACGCCGGTCGTGCGCGTCGTCGGCACGGTGCAGCAGGGCGCGGTGTCGATCGGGTTGCTGAACGACGCACGCGATCGGTGGCTCGGCTCGCACGTATTCGACGTCGGGCCGATCGACGATCTGCTCACGTTCGATCCGGCAGGCGCGACCGCCGTGACGGTGGTGGTCTCGACAGCCGGGGGCGGGCGGTCTCGCCTGACGCTCGACACGATCGAAGTGTCGACGACGCCCTCTTCGGTCGGCGGACTGCCGGCGAGCGAGCTCGATCAGCAGGGCTGGAACATCGGGTACTCGGTCTCCGGAGAGGTCGTGGCGGTCGGGGATGGCGTTTCTGATCTCGTCGCGGGCGATCTCGTCGCGTGCGCGGGCGCGGGGCAGGCGAACCACGCCGAGTTCGTGAGCGTGAAGCGCAACCTGGTCTGCCGGCTCCCGCGCGGCTGTCCGATGACCGCTGCCGCGTCGGCGACGATTGGCGCGATTGCGATGCAAGGCGTGCGGCGCGCGGCGCCGCAGCTCGGCGAGCTCGTCGCGGTCATCGGCCTCGGTCTCATCGGGCAGATCACCGCGCAGTTGTTGCGCAACGCCGGCGGCCGCGTGATCGGTCTCGACCTGGACGGCGGGCGCGTCGACCGTGCCAAGCGACTGGGACTCGAGGCCGGCGCGAGCGATCCCGACGCCTACAAGACGCTCGTGCGCGATATCACGCGGGGCGTCGGCGCCGACCGGACGATTATCACGGCCGCGACCAGGTCCGACGCGGTCGTGAACCTCGCGATGGAGGTGACGCGAGCGAAGGGTGTCGTCGTGATCGTCGGCGATGTCGGGCTGAAGATTCAGCGTCCCACGTTCTACCGCAAAGAGATCGATCTTCTGATGAGCACGTCGTACGGGCCGGGTCGCTACGACTCGACGTACGAAGAACAAGGGCACGATTACCCGATCTCGTACGTGCGCTGGACGCTCAACCGCAACATGCAGTCGTACTTGCACCTGGTCTCCGAAGGACGCGTCAACATCGATGCGCTCGTCGACCGCGTGATCGCGGCGGAGGAAGCGCCCGCCGTCTACAAAGAGCTGGCGCGGGATGAAGGGACGCCGCCGCTGGGCGTGCTGATCCGGTACCCGGAAGACACGCGCGAGCTTCCGGAACCGGCGGACGCGACGCGGATCGTCCTGCGAGGCGCAAAGCCGCCGCGCCCCGACGTCGTCAACTGCGCGCTGGTCGGCGCCGGCGCATTCGGCATCGGCATGATCGCGCCTCAGCTGAAACGACGGAAAGATCGGTTCAGCCTGATGGGCGTCGTCAGCCGCCACGGCACGAGCGGAAGCAATTTCGCGCGGGAGAATCAGATCCCGGTGCTGACGACCGAGTTGCGGGACGTGCTCGACGATCCGTCGTTCCACCTTGTCGTCATCGCGACGCGGCACGACGAGCACGCGGCGCAGGCGGTGCAGTCCATCCGGGCGGGGAAGCACGTGTTCGTCGAAAAGCCGCTGGCGATTACGTGGACCGAGCTCGAGTCCGTGGTCGCGGCGTACAGGAGCGTCGAGCACCCGCCCATTCTGATGGTTGGATTCAACCGCCGCTTTTCGCCGGCGATCGCCGAGCTGCGCCGTGCGATCGGCGGCCGGCGCGCGCCGCTGGTCATCAGCTATCGGCTCAACGGCGGCTATATCCCGCTCGATCACTGGGTGCAGGGCCCGCAAGGCGGCGGGCGCAACATCGGCGAGGCCTGTCACATGTACGATGTGTTCCGATCGCTGGCCGGTGCGCCGGTCCGCGCGATCAACGCGGCCGCGATCGATCCCGACGGCCTTCCGTATCTTCGAACCGACAATTTTTCCGCGACGCTCCAGTACGAAGAGGGCAGCGTCGCGACGCTCACGTATACGGCGCTCGGACCGAAGGCCGGGCTCGCGAAGGAACGGATAGAAGTGTTCTCGGACGGCGACGCGTTCGTCATCGATGACTTCAAGAAGCTGACGCGCGCGAGCGACGGCGCCGTCCTGTGGCAGAGCAGCGAGGCCGACAAAGGGCACGCCGACGAGTTCAATCGACTCGCGGATGCGATTGCCGGCAACGGTCCGCCGCCGATTCCCTTCGACGAGATCGTGGAGACGACGGCGGTCGCCCTCCACGTCGAGGATCTCATTCATTACCGCTACGACGAGGCGGGCGAATAGCGTGGCTCGATACCTGTACGTCGCGCCGAATCTCGGCGAGGTTGCCGTGGTCGAGAACGATCGGCTGGCCGACACGAGCGAGCGGCACAAGATCGCGCTCGGCCGGCCGGCGGCCGTCGTGTGCCTCGATCCGCTCGGCGAACTCCAGCGGCGGACCGATCTCCACGGCGCCGTCGTCGCGCTCGATCGCGGATGGCCGGGGTGGTCGCATCTTCAATTTGCGATGCGCGTCCTCCGGACCGGCCGGCCCGCGTGGCTCTATTGGCCGCAGGAAGAAGCCGTCGAACGCCTCGATGCCGAGCGAGCGGGCAGCTACCTGCGCCACTGGATCCTGATAGCCGCCTACCGCGGCGGTCAGGCGGTTCGCAGGCGCGTTCGCGGGCTGGGCCAGTCTGCGGATCCCGCGCCGGCGATGGCGGCGCGCTGTCTCGATGCGCTCGACGATCTCGCATCGCGCGCGACGCCGGTTCCGCTGCAGCCGATCGCCGTGCCGAGCCGGCAGCAGCCCTTCGAGGGGCTCGGGGTGTACCTGCGCACCGACTATTGGGTGCAGATCGAGTCGGGCGGCAGCTACGGTCACACGTCCTACGTGGCGCGCGAGCTTGCCGCGTCATCGCGCGAATTCGTCTGTCTGATGTCGCAGCGGTACGCGCTCGTCGACGACTTCGGCCTTCACCAGGTCGTGATGCCGGCGGCTGCCGCATCGGCACATGAGTACGACCTCATGGCCGCGACGTGGCACTACTACCCGATCCTGAAGGTCGCGTTCGAGGCGCTTCGGCCCGGCTACGTGTACGAGCGGCTCTGCCTCGGCAACTTTGCCGGCGCGCTCCTCAGCCGCGAGCTGAACATCCCGTACATCGTCGAGTACAACGGTTCCGAAATCTCCATGAGCCGGAGCTTCGATGGCGGCGGATTCGCGTACGAGGAGGTATTCACCCGCGCCGAAGAGGCGGCCTTCCGTCAAGCGACGATCATCACGGTCGTCTCGCAAATCGTGAGGGACTCGCTCGTCGCGCGCGGCGTCGACGCCGGGAAGATTCTGGTGAATCCAAATGGCGCCGATCCGGCCGTGTATGCGCCGCGGGCCGCCGATGAGAAGCGAGCCGTTCGCGCGGAGCTCGGCTTCACCGACGACGATCGCGTGATTGGCTTCTCCGGAACGTTCGGGGGCTGGCACGGCATCGACGTGCTGGCGGCGGCGATTCCCCAGATCTGCGCGCGCGAGTCGACGGCGCGGTTCCTCCTGATCGGCGACGGCTCGCACAAGCTGCTGATCGACGACGCGGTGAAGCGCAACGATCTCGAGCGCCGCGTGCGGAGCGTCGGTCGCGTTCCCCAGAGCGAGGGCGCGCGGCTGCTCGGCGCCTGCGACATCTACGTGTCGCCGCACAACAGCCACATGGTCGACAGCCGGTTCTTCGGCTCGCCGACGAAGCTGTTCGAGTACATGGCCATGGGCGGCGGCATCGTGGGCAGCGATCTCGAGCAGCTCGGCGAAGTGCTGTCGCCAGCGCTCCGCGTGTCGGAATTCGAGGCCGGTCCCATCGCCGTCACGCACCAGCGCTCGGTGTTGTGCACTCCGGGAGACGTGGCCGAATTCACCGACGCGGTGACGGCGCTCGTCGAACGGCCCGACGTCGCCGATGCGCTGGGCCGCAATGCGCGTCAGGCGGTGCTCGACCGGTACTCGTGGCAGCGGCACGTCGAGAACATCTGGCGCTCGCTCGGCAATGGGTCGTTGGCGCACGGATCCGGTCCGCGCCGCGCACCCGCGCTCGATCGCCTCGAGACCGGCGATGCCTACAAGGAAGAAGTCCAGAATCAGTGGAACAACAATCCGGTCGGCCCGCAGTACGCGAAGGTGACGCGGCCGCACACGCTCGAGTGGTTCAAGGAAATCGAGGCGCACCGTTACGGCGAGTACGGACCGTGGATGCCCGACGTGATGGAGTTCGATCGGCACGCCGGCGAGGACGTGCTGGACATTGGCGGCGGGATCGGGACGGATCTGAGTCAGTTCGCCCGCCATGGCGCGCGCGTCACCGACGTCGATCTCTCGGCGGGTCACCTCGAGCTGGCGAAGGAGAACTTCGCGCTGCGCGGGCTGACGGGCCGCTTCGTGCACCACGATGCCGAGCAGCTGCCGTTCGACACGAACAGCTTCGATCTCGTGTACAGCAACGGCGTGCTCCATCACACGCCGAACACGAACCGCGTCGTCGCCGAGATCTTCCGCGTGCTTCGGCCCGGCGGCAAAGCGATCGTGATGATGTACGCGGAGAATTCGTTGCACTACTGGTATCGACTGGTCTGGGGGCTCGGACTGCGGCGAGGCATGCTCGGCCGCTATTCGATGGGCGAGATCATGTCGCGCAGCGTCGAGATCACCGAGAACGACGCGAAGCCGCTCGTGAAGGTGTACACCGCGCGCCGCCTCGCCAATCTCTTCTCGGCCTTCGAACGGATCGAGATCCTGAAACGCCAGCTGACGGCGCCCGAGCTGCCGCGACCGCTCGCGTGGCTCGGCGCCGACAGCGCGGGCCGGTTCATGGGCTGGAACCTGATCATCAAGGCGCGCAAGCCCTCACACGCGTGATTTCCCGGGCAGCTTCACTCTTTCGACGCTTGACGGGGAGCGCCGCGGTCCGACCCGCGACTGACCGTCGTCAGGAGACTGGTCATGCCGTCCATCGAGCGAATTTTTCCGATCAGGTGCGACTGGCTGGTCTCACGCCCGAACAGTGGAGCGCACGCTGGCGGATCAACGGCAGGCTGTACGTAGACCTCGCCGACGAAGACGTCGCCGCGCTTACGGCAACGTGTCCAACCGAAGCGGAGCGGATCGTCCGCGCCGCCGAACGGATCCTCCGCCACGAGTTCGATCTCCTCGGCAGCGGCTCGTTCGTCCCCGTGGATCGCGCCCGTTCGAGCCGCGCCGGGTACGTGCCGATCGACTGGTATCTCGATCCCATTCGAAAGCTGCGATTCTCCGAGCGCGTTCCGTACAAAGAGTGGAACCTCGCGACCATGCGGCCCGGAACGGCGGACGTGAAGCTCCCGTGGGAGCTCGCGCGATCCCACCACTGGGTCACGCTGGGCCAGGCATACCGGCTCACGCGGGACGAACGCTTCGCCGCCGAAGTCCTTCGCGAGCACGCCGACTTCCGAGAAGCCAGTCCGGTCGGGTTCGGCATCCACTGGACGTGCACGATGGACGTCGCGATCCGCGCGTACAACTGGGCGCTCGCTCTGGAGCTGATTCGTCGCAGTCCGTCCGCCGCCGACTCGGCGATCGAGGAGATGTGCGTGTCGCTGTTCGAGCACGCTGTGTTCATCGAGCACAACCTGGAGAACACGTACGAGGTCACGAGCAACCACTTCCTGAGCAACGTGGTTGGACTCTACGGCCTCGCGCGGGTGTTCCACGATCTGCCGATCGGCGCGCGCTGGAACGGTCTGTGCCGCGAGTGGCTCGAAGCGGAAATGGAGGCGCAGGTCCTCGACGATGGCGCCGATTACGAATCGTCCGTTCCCTACCATCGCCTGGTGACCGAGCTGTTTCTCGCGGCGTGGCGCCTCGCGCACCTCGATCATCGGCCGCTGTCGGATCGTTTCCGCACGAAGCTGCGCGCGATGGTCGAGTTTCTGGCCGCCGTCCTGCGACCGGACGGTCTGCTCCCTCAGGTTGGCGATGCCGACGACGGTCGTCTGCACATCTTCACCGATGGCATCGCCCGGAATCCCCAGGACGGTCGCCATCTGCTGGCCGCCGCCGGCGGAGTCTTCGGCGAGCCGGAGTGGCTGGCCGCCGCCGGATCGGCCGCCAGATGGGAAGCCGCATGGTGGGGAACGCAGCCAGACCTGGCCGCACCCACATCGGAGACGTCACCGCGACGCGCCGGCGATCGCGGTATCGCGCGTCTGTTTCCCGACGCCGGTCTTGCGGTCGTCCGCGATCGCGACGTCTATCTGCTCGTCACGAACGGCGTCGTCGGCACGAGCGGGTTCGGCAATCACAAGCACAACGATCAGCTCGGCTTCGAGCTCCACGTCGGCGGCGTCGCGCTGATCGTCGATGCCGGCAGCTACGTCTACACGTCGGATCCGGAGACGCGCAATCTGTTCAGGAGCACGCGGTATCACAACACGGTCGGCGTCGACGGTGCCGAGCAGAACGAGCTGCGTCCCGAGCTGCTCTTCAGGCTGTTCGAATCGGCGCGGCCCGAGCACGTGGCGTTTCGCGTGGACAGCGACCACGCGGTGTACTGCGGACGACATTCCGGCTACACGCGGCTGGACGCGCCGGTCGTCCACGAACGCGAGTTTCGTCTTCGGAGATCGTCCGCATCAGCCGAAGTGTCGGCGGACCCCTGGCGCGGCAGCCTGTCGATCATCGATCGATTCAGCGGCTCGGGGTCTCATCGTTTCACCTGGCATTTTCACGCGGCGCCTGGAGTCGACCTGCGGCGCTGTGGCGCACGCGTCTTCGAGCTGTCGATCGGCGGCATCGCATGTCTGCTCACCCTTCCCAGCGGCGTCCTGGGCGACGTGACCGACGCGTGGTATTCGCCGTCGTACGGCGTCCGTATCCCGTGTCGCGCTCTTGATCTTCAAGTCGACGAGCGCGTGCACGGCCACCTCACGTTCGAATTCCTGATCGCTCCAGTGATGCCGCGGTAATGGCCCGACCGATTGCGGCCACGTTTCACGCGTCGGGCATGATGAGCCGGACCATCGCGCGCAACTGGCGTCTGCTCGTGGCCATTACGCGCGTCGAGCTGGCGAAGAAATATGCAGGGTCGGTGCTCGGCACGTCCTGGCTGATCCTGCAGCCGGCACTCCTCCTCGGGGTGTACCTGTTTGTCTATCTCGTCGTGTTCAAGCTCAGGTTTCCAGACTTCAGCCGTCTCGATTACGTGCTGTTCGTGTTTTGCGGGCTCGTCCCGTACATGGGCTCGGTCGAGTCGATCGCGGCGGGCTCGGTCGCGATCAAACAGAACATGCATCTGGTCAAGAACGTCATGCTGCCGATCGAGCTGATACCGGTTCGTACCGTGCTCGTCAGCATGGCGGGGCAGGGCGTCGGGCTCGCGACGCTGATCGGGCTGAGCGCGGTGAACGGGTCGCTCACCCCGCACGTCCTCTGGCTGCCGCTGGCGTGGGGCTTTCAGGTGATCGGCCTGCTGGGACTCGTCTGGATCCTCGCGAGCCTCAGCGTGGCGCTGCCGGACATCAGCTACTTCGTCACGCTCTTCATGTTCCTGTTGATGTTCGTGTCGCCCATCGCGTTCAGGCCGGAGATGGTGCCGGCGTCGCTCGCCTTCATGGTGTACATGAACCCCGTCCACTACATGCTCGAGGTCTATCGCGCATCGTTGTTCTACGGCCGCCTGCCCGATGCGGGTGTCGCCGCCGTTTACGTCGCGCTCGCGGTGGCAAGCTTCGGCCTGGGAAGTCTGTTCTTTCGGACCTTCAGGGGCGCGCTCCTCGACTACGAATAATGTGCGGCATCGCTGGCGTGCTTGCGTTCGATTCGACGCCGTTCCGCGTGGAGGAGGCACTCGTCACCCGCATGCGGGAGACGATGCGCCACCGCGGACCCGACGGCGGCTGCACGTGGGTGGACGCCGACGGCCGCATCGGTCTCGGCCATCGCCGTTTGCGGATCATCGATCTGGCGCCCGCGGCCGCGCAGCCGATGTCCAACGAAGACGGGACGCTGTGGATCATCTTCAACGGCGAGATCTACAACCACGCCGATCTCCGTGCCGAGCTCGAGCAGCGCGGCGGCCACCGGTGGCGGACCGACCACTCCGACACCGAGGTCATCCTGCACGCGTTCGAAGAGTGGGGGATCGACTCGCTGGCGCGCTTCCGCGGCATGTTCGCGTTCGCGCTCTGGGACACACGACGCCGGCAGCTCTGGCTCGTGCGCGACCGCATCGGGATCAAACCGCTGTACTACTCCATCCATCATGGACGGCTGACATTCGCGTCCGAGATCAAAGCACTGCTCGAAGACCCCGATCAGCCGCGCGAGATCGATCACGAATCGCTGTTCCACTACTTGTCCTTTCTCGCGACGCCGGCGCCGCACACATTGTTCGCCGGCATTCGAAAGCTCCCATCGGGGACGTGGCTGCGGATCGATGCCGGCGGATCGATCCTGGAGCATCGGTACTGGGACGTCTGGGATGTGGCCAAACCGATATCGGAGCCGGACGACGGCGCGCTCGCCGAGCGGGTGCTCGACGAGCTGCGGACCTCGGTCCGGCTTCGAAAGATCAGCGATGTCCCGGTGGGCGTCTTCCTGTCGGGCGGCCTCGATTCGAGCACGAACGCGGCGCTGTTCTCCGAGGGCGAACGCGGCGCGATCAAGACGTTCAGCATCGGAATGGATCGCCAGTACGAGACGTATCCCGACGAGCTGGGATTCGCCCGCCGGATGGCGTCAGCAATCGGCTCGGAGCATCACGAGTACCGCCTCTCGCGGAACGACGTCCTGGAGTTCCTGCCGCAGATGGTGCACCTCCAGGACGAGCCGATTGCCGATCCGGTGTGTGTACCGCTGCACTTCGTGGCGCGGCTCGCGCGCGAGCACGGCGCAATCGTCTGTCAGCTCGGCGAGGGCGCCGACGAGCTGTTCATCGGCTATCCGAACTGGCTTCAGGCGCTCCGCCGCCAGCGGTACGACGACGTTCCGGTGCCGCGAACCGTGAAGCGGATTGGCGCCGCGCTTCTGCGCGCCGGCGGATACGACCACGCGTGGCAATACGAGTTCCTTCGCCGCGGCGCGCGAGGCGAGCCGCTGTTCTGGGGCGGCGCCGAAGCCTTCACCGACGTCGAGAAGCGGCGGCTGCTGGCGCCGCGCCTTCGAGAATCGCTCCGCGATCTCACGTCATGGGAACCGCTGCGGCCGATCCGCGAACGGTTCGAGGCCGCCGCGTGGGATCGTTCCGCGGCGAGCTGGATGAGTTATGTCGACGTCCGCATGCGACTGCCCGAATTGCTCCTCATGCGCGTCGACAAGATGACGATGGGCGTCGGACTCGAAGGGCGCGTGCCGTTTCTCGATCACGAGCTCGTCGGGCTCGCGATGAGCATTCCGCCGGAGCGGAAGCTTCGGCACGGGACGCTCAAATATCTGCTGAAACGCGCCGTGCGCGGCCTCGTTCCCGACGATCTCATCGATCGGCGAAAGCAGGGGTTCGGTTTGCCGGTCGACGAGCTGTTCGACGGAGAGCTGGCCCGGGTCGCATCCGAGACGCTGCAGCAATTCTGCCGTGAGACCGATCTCCTCGATGCGACGGCAGTCGCCGCGCTCGCCGCTCGCGGTCAGGGGGCCAAATCGTGGTATCTCCTGAACCTCGCGATGTGGTGGCGGCACTTCGTCGCGCGCCGGCCCGCAGTCGTGCATTGATCCCGCCCGGTTCGACAACCTCACGCCTGACAGTGCTTCGCCATGGCCTCGGTCAGAAGACGATTCGCGGCTCCGAGACGACCGTGACCGTCGATTGCCTGAAAGAGATGCTCGACTGGCGATCGTTCGTGCCGCATCTGTTTCGGTACGGCGAGGCGCGGATTCTGAGTCACCGAGTCGAGAGCATCGGCCGTCCGTTGAAGCTGGGTCTGATGCTCCGCGTCCTGAGCCGCGGCGATTGTTACGTCGAGGACGACAGCGGGGCGCGCCGGCCGTTGACCGCGCGGCTCCTCGCGCGCTGGGCCTGGGACGCGGCGCGCGAGCCCTTTCAGAAATCTGCGCTGCTCGGCGAAATCAGCGACGAAGTCGCGTGGGTCGAGGCGGCTTCACGAGATAAACATCCGCGGCTCGAGCTCTCGGCGAGCCCGGTGTACTTCCGCACGGATCTCGCGTTCGGCGTGCACGCGGGCGGATCGCTCGCGCATATCGCGGGCGTCGTGAATCATCTGCACGAGTTCACCGGTCCGCCCATCGTGCTGACCACGGATCCGATGTCCACGATCCGATCGGACGTGGAGGTGGAATGCGTGCCTCCGGCCGAGGCGTTCTGGGGCTACGTGGAGCTGCCCAGCCTCGTCCTGAATCGCGCGTTCGATCGGGCCGCCGCGCGATTGGACCGCCGCGCGCTCGCGTTCGTCTACCAGCGCTACAGCGTGAACAACTTTGCCGGCGCCCGTCTCGCACTGCAACGGCGGCTTCCGTTCGTGCTCGAGTACAACGGCTCGGAGATCTGGATTGCCCGGCACTGGGGCACGCCGCTCCGGCACGAACAGCTGTCGCACCGGATCGAGCTCGCCAACCTCACCGCCGCCGACCTGGTCGTCGTCGTCAGCCGCGCGATGGCCGACGAGCTGATCGCGCGCGGAGTCGCGGCGGACAAGGTGCTCGTCAACCCGAACGGTGTCGAGCCCGATCAGTACGCACCTTCTGTCGACGGCGCCCCGATCCGCCGGGCGCTGGGGTTGGAAGGGAAGATGGTCGTTGGCTTCATCGGGACGTTCGGCGCGTGGCACGGCGCCGAGCTCCTGGCCGACGCCTTCGGACGACTGCTGAAGCGGAGACCCGACTATCGCGATTGCGCGCGGCTGCTGCTCATCGGCGACGGCGTCCGGATGCCGCTCGTGCGGGAGGCGCTGGCCCGCAACGACGCCGCGCGGTTTGCGGTCCTGACCGGCCTGGTGAGGCAGGAGCAGGGGCCACAGTACCTGGCCGCGTGCGATCTGCTCGTGTCGCCGCATGTGCCGAACCCCGACGGCACGCCGTTTTTCGGCTCGCCCACGAAGCTGTTCGAGTACATGGCGATGGGCAAAGGGATCGTCGCCTCGGATCTCGATCAGATCGGCGAAATACTCGAGCACGGGCGCGCCGCGCGCCTGGTGGTTCCCGGCGACGTCGAGTCGCTCGTGTCGGGCCTGGAAGATCTCATCGATCATCCGGAGCGGCGCGAGACGCTCGGTCGCGAAGCGCGCCGCCTCGCGGTCGAACGGCATACCTGGCGCGAGCACACCGCGCGGATCATCACGCGGCTCGGCGAGCTGCTGCCGCCAGCATGAAGCGGCTGCTCGCCATTTCGTGGGAGATGCCGCCGCTATCGGGTCCGCGTGCCGTGCAGGTCACGCGGACGCTTCAACATCTCGTGCCGCAGGGCTGGGCATCGACGGTGATCTGCTTCGGCCCGAAATCGACGCGATACAACCAGGACTACCGGATTGAGCCAGATCGGACCGCAGGCGGCGCGATCGAGCTCGTTCGCGTGCCGTCTCCGGAGGAGTGGCTGGTCGTTCGCGCGCTGTGGCGGGTGTGCCCGCCGATCAAGCGGCTGCCCGACGAGAAGCGGGTCTGGGTCCACCGCGCCGTCGCCGCGGGACGATCGCAGCTGCGGCGACACCGGTTCGACGCCGTCGCATCGTTCGCGCAGCCGTGGTCGGATCACCTCGTCGCGGAGCAGCTCCACCGCGAGGCCGGAGTGCCGTGGGTCGCGCACTTCAGCGACCCATGGGTCGAGAGCCCGTATGCGCCCGGCGCCGCGTGGCAGCGTCGTGTCTGGGGCCGGATGGAACAGCGGGTGGTCAGGGAGGCCACGCGCGTGGTCTTTCAGAACCGCCAGACCGCGGCGCGCACGATGAATAAATATCCGACCGAGTGGATGCGCAAGGTCGCGGTGATTCCCCAGGGGTTCGAGCCGGAGCCGTCGCAGGGCGATGGCGCGTCCCGGCCCGGCGGCGGTCCATTGCGCGTCGTCTACACCGGCCGCTTCTATCCAGGCGTCCGCACGCCCGACACCGTGCTCGCGGCTCTCGACGGTCTGCGCCGAACGCAGGAGTTCGCCGGACGCCTTCGCGTCGATTTTTTCGGTCGCCCCTGGCGGCGTTACGCGCGACGCGCGTGCGACCTCGGCCTGGACCAGGTCGTCGCGTTTCACGGACGCGTCTCGCCGCCGGAGGCGCAGGCCGCGGCCCGATCGGCCGACGTGCTGCTGGTGATCGACGCGCCGAGCCGCGGGCCCAATCTCTTTCTTCCGAGTAAGCTGGTCGACTATCTGCCGTTGCGAAAACCGATCCTCGGCGTGACGCCGCTCGAAGGGGCGTCGGCGGATCTGCTGCGGTCGCTCGGCTACCCGATCGTCGACCCGAATGACGTCGATGGCATCACGCGTGTGTTCGCCGAGCTGCTCGATCGGTGGCGGCGCGGCGCGCTCTCGCCGTCTCCGTCGCATGACGAGGTCGCGCGGGCGTACGACATCCGTGAGACGACGCGCCGGTTTGCCGAGCTGCTCGACAGCGTCGCTCCGGGCGCGGCCGGAGCGGCGTGAATGGCCGTGCCGCGGGTCCTCATGGTCACCGGCGCCTTCGTGCCGGAGTTGAGCGGCGGGGGGCTGCAGTGCAAAGCGATCGTCGACGCCTTGCAGGATCAGGCTCGCTTCCTTGTGTTGACGACCTGCACCGATTCCTCGCTCGCGCGTGAAGACGACGTGGACGGCACGCCGGTGTACCGCGTCTACATCGACGTCCGCAGCGCTGCATCGAAGGCGGCCGCGGCGGCGCGCATGGCGCAGAAGCTCGTCCGGCTCCGCCACCGGTTCGATCTGGTTCACCTGCACGGTTTCTCGCAGAAGTCGATGCTCGTCGTGCCGATTGCGCGGATACTCGGCAAGAAAGTCGTGCTCACGCTGCACACGGCCGGTCAGGACGAGCCGAACGCCGTGCGCGACGCCGGATGGCTGCCGTACGCGTGTTATCGATCGGTCGATCTGTTCGTCGCGATCAGCCCGCGAGTTGCCGCCGCGTACCGCGAGGCCGGGCTGCCGGCCTCGAAGTTGTGGACGGGGTCCAACGGCATCGACATCATCCGCTTCAGTCCGGCATCGCCGGCCGATCGCGACGCGTTGCGCCGCGAGCTCGGGCTCGATCCGCGACTCGCATGGCTGCTGTTCGTCGGCTTCTTCTCGCGCGACAAAGCGCCCGACGTGCTGTTCGAGGCCTGGCGCCAATTGCGCGCCGACGTGCGCGAGCGCTGCGGGGTGATCTACGTCGGCGCCACGCGATCGAGGTATCACGAGGTCGACGCCTCGCTCGCGTCGTCCATAGAATCGGCGGCGGCAGAATGCGGCGCGTCGGCCCGCGTGTTGTTCCGCGGGGAGACCCCCGCAATCGAGCAGTACTTCCGCGCGGCCGACGTCTTCGTGTTTCCGTCGCGGCGCGAGGCGCGGGGCATGGCGCTCGTGGAGGCGATGGCGTGCGGTCTGCCGTCGGTGGCGTCGCGGCTGCCGGGCGCGACCGACCACGTCGAGGATGGGGTGACCGGCGTGATGGTGAATCCGGGCGACGCGAAGGCGTGCGCGGCCGCGATCGAGCGGCTGCTCGACGACCGCGCGTTTGCGTGCGCGCTCGGACGCGCGGCACGCCAGGCCGTCGCCGATCGCTTCGACATCCGCCACACGGCGCGGCGAATGCTCGACGCCTATCACCACGTGTCGGGCACGGGACCGGCTGCCGTGTCGAGCCCCGCATGATGGTCCGCCGGCCCGACGTGCTCTGCATTTCGTCGATCGACTGGGATTTCATCTGGCAGGGCCATCAGGAAATCATGTCGGCGCTGGCGGCGGCGGGGCATCGCGTGCTGTTCATCGAGAACACGGGCGTGCGGCCGCCGACGCTGCGCGATCTGCCGCGCATGCGGCAACGGCTGCGGAACTGGTGGCAGGGGACGAAGGGGTTCCGGCGCGTCGGCGAGAACCTGTTCGTGTACGCGCCGCTCATCGTGCCGCTGCCGTACTCGCGCGTGGCGCGCTGGATCAACCGCGTCCTGCTGCTGCGCGCCGTACGCCGGTGGATGGGCGCCACCGGTTTCCACCGTCCGATCACGTGGACGTTCCTGCCGACGCCGCTGGCGCGCGACATCATCCAGGGGGTCGAGAGCGCGGTGACGGTCTACTATTGCATCGACGATTTTGCCTCCAGCTCCCACGAGGCGCGACGGATCCGCGCCAGCGAGGAGCAGATGTTCCGTGAGGCCGACCTCGTCTTCGTGACCTCCGCGAAGCTGCGCGATCGGGCTGCGCAGTTCTCCGAACGCGTCCATCTGTTTCCGTTCGGCGTCAACTTCGCCGCGTTCGCGCGTGTCCGCGAGAGCCGCGACGAGGCGCCCACGGATCTCCGCGCGTTGACGCGCCCGATCGTCGGGTACGTCGGCGGCCTCCACCAGTGGGTCGATCAAGCGCTGGTCCGCGAGCTCGCCGCGCGCATGCCCGATGTGACGTTCGCGATGGTGGGGCCGACGCAATGCGACGTCAGCGAGCTGCGACGCGAGTCGAACATCCACCTGCTCGGCGTCAAGCCGCACGCCGACGTGCCGCGCTACGTCAAGGCGTTCGACGTCGGCGTGGTGCCGTACAAGCTCACCGACTACACCGCCAACGTGTACCCGACGAAGCTGAACGAGTACCTGGCGGTGGGCGTGCCGGTGGTGACGACCGATCTCCCGGAGATTCGCCGCTTCAACACGCGGCATGGCGGCGTCGTGGCCGTGGCGGAAGACGCGGAGGCGTTCGCGGCCGCCATTCGCGCCGCGCTGAACGACTCGAAGCCCGCCGACGTGGCGCGGCGTCTGGCCGTCGCGCACGAGAACAGTTGGGAGAGCCGCATCGCCGAGATGGGGCGCCTCGTCGACGAGGCGCTCGATCGGCGCGCGGTGACCGAGGCGCGCTGGGACGAGACGCTTTTGCGCGTCTACCGGCGAACACGTACCCGCACGGCCCAGATCGTTCTGGCGCTGGCGGCGGTGTACTTCGTGATCTTCCACACGAACGTCGTGTGGTGGGCGGCCGGACCGCTCAAACTGACGGCCGCGCCGCGACCGGCGGACGCGATCGTCGTCTTTGCCGGCGGCGTCGGCGAGTCGGGCAGGGCCGGCGGCGGCGCACAGGAGCGCATCAAGCAGGCCGTCGATCTGTACAAGGCCGGTCACGCGCGATTCATGGTCCTGTCGTCCGGCTACGTCTACAGCTTCCGCGAAGCGGAAGTGATGCGCGCGCTCGCGGTCGATCAGGGCGTGCCCGCGTCGAACATCGTGCTCGAGGAGCGCGCGGCCAATACGTATCAGAACGTCGTCTTCGTCGCCGACATCCTGCGCGATCACCGGTGGACGTCGATCCTGCTCGTCAGCTCGCCGTATCACATGCGGCGCGCCGTCATGGTGTGGCGCAAGGTCGCGCCGAACGTCGCGGTCGTGCCGGCGCCGCCGTCCCAGAGCCAGTTCTACGATCACACGCGCGGCGCGACGCTCGAACAGCTGCGCGGCATCGCGCAGGAATACGTGGCGATTTTCGC
>DASYQZ010000220.1:0-29501 GCA_036004865.1 Vicinamibacterales bacterium | reverse complement strand
ACCACCATGCCGGAGCGCAGCTCGTGCTGGATGCTGACGTTGGCCTGGTACGACGTCGGCGCCACTTGATGCGGATCGAAGTACGACACCGAGGTGTTCGGCCGCTGGCCGACGGCGACGGCGCCAAGTCCGCTCGTCAGGTCCGGGCGGGCATACGGCGGCAACCCGTCACGCAGCAGGAAGGCGCTCTGCGTGGTCGCCTGCGACACGACGAAGCTCGCGGCCGTCGAGAACCCGAGCGCCGCCGCGTCGCCGATCGTATTGCTGACGGTCGGGCCATAGAAAATGCCGGTTCCGCCGCGGACCACAGTGCGTTCCGACTCGCCCACCCGATACGCGAATCCGAACCGCGGTCCGACATTGTTCATGTCAGGCGCGAAGGCGCGCTCGGGCGTGCCGTTCACGCCCGCGAAGGTGACAAGGCCGGGCGTGCCCGAGACTGGATTGATGGCGATCGGATCGAACGAGTTCATCTTGTTGTCGACTTCACGTCGCGGCAGCTCGACTTCCCATCGGAGGCCGTAATTGAGCGTGAGCCGGCTGGTGACGCGCCAGTCGTCCTGCGCGTACAGCGCCCAGTAGGCCGCACGCGTCCGAATCGGATCCGAAACCTGGACGCTCGCGGCGTTCACTTCGCCGAGCATGAAGCTGGCGAGCGCGTTGCCGGTGCCCGCCGCCCCCAGATTGCTGGTGATGAGCGGCGTGAACGTCAAACTGCCCGATGATCCGCGGTCGCGGACCTCGCCGTTCGCCCCCGCGCGAAATTCGGCGCCGAACTTGAACGCGTGCAGCCCGCGCGACCACGAGGCCGCGTCGATCACCTGGGTGTCCAGGATTGGCGTCTGCAAACGCGAGACGGTGGCGCTGCTGAGCGAGGCGTAGCCTGGAATCGTGAACGCCGGGAACGCCTGCGCGCTGACGCCGCGCAACCCGATGGACAACGCGAGATCGGCGCCGAGCCCCGGACGCTCGTCGATGAACTTGCGCCGCAGATACGTCACGCGCAGCTCGTTGACCAGGCTCGGTCCCGCCATGTGCGTGTAGGCGCCCGTCAAGCTCTGCACGCGCACATCCGTGGCATCAGCGAGAGGATCGGCGATTGGATCGCCGTACGATCCGGTCGTGTTGGTGCCGCTGTTGTTGATGTAGTAGCGGACCGTGAGCAGGTCGGTCGGACGAAGCTGGTGATCGACGCGGCCCACCATGATGTCGCGATCGAGCGTCGACGAGCTGTTGCCGACGAAGTTGTTGGCGTTGGTTGAAGTGCCCTGACGATTCGGCAGCGGATAGTGCTTCAACGCGGCCATCGCGACCGGATCGAGCCGATCCTGAGGAATCACATTGCCCGCGAACGGCTGACGCATGACGGGGTCGTAGATCAGAATCGGCTCGCCCGCGCTCGTGCGAAGGTCGGAGAAGTCACCCGCGCGATTGGCGAGCGTCGGCACCGTCGAGACGATCGCTTCGCTGGTGAGCTGACGCGTGCGCTCCCACGAGCCGAAAAAGAAGGTCTTGTTCTGTTTCACCGGACCGCCGAGCGTGCCGCCGAACTGGTTCAGGCTGATCGGCGGCTTCGTCGTCGCGAAGAAATTGCGGGCGTCCAGCGCGTCGTTGCGCAGCGACTCGAACGCGCTGCCGCGGAACCGGTTGGTCCCCGAGCGCGTCGACATCGTGACCACGCCGCCGGTCGAGTGCCCGTACTCCGCGGCGTAATTGTTCGAGATGACTCGGAACTCCTGCATCGCATCGACGGGCAGGCTCGTCAACTGCTGGGGACGCGTCAGGCCGACGGCATTCGACGCGTTGCCGCCGTCGAGGATGAAGTTCTGATTGCGCGCGCGCCCGCCGGCGACCGAGAACACCGGGTAGTTCTCCGCAGTACCGGTGCCCGGGTCGATCATGATGACGCCGGGTGCGAGCGACGCGAGCGACGAGGCCGCGCGGTTCGGCAGCGGGAGGGCGGCGAGCATCTCACGCGTGACGATCTGCGCCACGTTCGAGCTCTGCGACTCGAGCAGCGGCGCGGCGGCCACCACGTCGACCGCCTCCGATTGCTTGCCCACCTCGAGCGTGAAGTCGATCGCCAGCGTCTGGCCCACCTGCAGGACGATCTGACGCCGCGCCGGTTCGAAGCCGATCAGCGTGGCCTCGACGGCGTACGTGCCGGGCACGAGCGCGGCGGCACGGTAAATACCCTCTTCGTTGGTCACCGTGTCGACCGCAATGCCGGTGTCTTTGTTCGTCACGGTGACCGAGGCGCCTGGAATCGTGCCGCCCGATGCGTCCTTCACGATGCCGGCAATCGTGCTCGTCCCGCTCTGCGCCCGGAGGACGACGTCGACGACGTCCGCCGCCGGCAAGAGCATCCACATCGCGACCATCGTCGCTCGAATCAATCGTCTGAATGACACGTCGTTCGTCTCTCCTCAGGTCTGGGGGTCTCAGCCGGCGCGCAGCACGTGCGCGGCGACATCGTGATTCACTTGCGCCAGCGTGACGCCGTCGAGAATGCGCGCGGTCGAATCACGTACCTCTTTCATGACGAGATGCACGCCGCACGCGTGCTCGTTCACGCACTCCTCGCATCTCATGTACGCGGTCTGGCTGACACACGGGATGGGCGCGAGCGGTCCGTCGAGCACGCGGATGACGGTGCCGAGCGTGATGTCGCCGGGCGTCCGTCCGAGGAAATACCCGCCGCCGTTTTCCTTTTTTGCTCTGCACGATCCCGTGGTGCTTCAACTCCAGCAGGATCGAGCCGAGGAACTTCTTCGGGATGCGCTCGCGCTCGGCGATCTCCGCGACCAGGACCGGACCGCGGCGCGATTCGCGCGCGAGCATCAACAACGCTTTCAAACCGTATTTCGCCTTCTTGGACAGCATGCTGAATAGACCACTAAGTCGATGGACTAAGGGGAGCAACGTCTGTTCCAGCGCGATTCACGCCAAAACACGCGTATTCCCGGGGATCAGAGCCGGAAGTCAGATGGAGCGCAGACTAAAGGGGCGTGACGGCTAGAGGGAGGAGACGAGCCCGGGATACACGACGCGGAAGCCCGCCGCTTCGCGGACGATGTCGAGGAGCGGCGCCAGCCGCTCATTCCATCCGAGCGGCGCAAGATTCGCGCGGGCCGCGATCGCGCGCCGTTCCGCCGGCGCACGCCGGAGCAGATCGAGAATCGACGCGGCAAACGCCTCCGACGAACCGGCGACGCGGCAGGCGGGCGCCGCTTCCGCCGGCAGCCCCTCGAACACCGCCGGTGTGACGACCGACGGCAGCCCGCTGGCGATCGCCTCGAGCACCTTGTTCTGAATTCCGCGCGCGGTCGCGAGCGGCGCCGTCGCGAGAGCTGCGCTGTGCAGAAACGGACGGACGTCTGGCACCGTGCCCGTCACCGTGACCGAGCGGTCGCGCACAGCCAGCGCGCGCACGGCTGACGTGGGATCGGCGCCGACGAGCAGCAGCGTCGCGTCAGGACGCTCCGCGCGGACGAGCGGCCACACCGCCTTCGCGATCCAGAGCGCGGCCTGCTCGTTGGGCGCGTAGTTCATCACGCCGCAGAAGATGACCGACGCGTTCGATGACGGATGGATCGCCGGTTGAAACATCGAGAGATCGATCCCGTTGGGCAGCACGTGAACTCGCGCTCGAGGCGCGAGATTCTCGAGGCTCGCCTGCTCGCGCTCGTTGACGACGAGCGCCGCTTTCGCATGGTAGGCGACCGCTGATTCGAACCGGCCGAGCAGACGGCATTCGCGCCGGTAGATCCACGCCTTCGGCGGCGGCGTGACGCGCGCGAGATCCCGCCACTTCTCCGAATCGACGTCGACGAAATCGACGACGGCCGGAATCCCGCGAAGCGGCGCCTCCATCACCAGCCGTGCGACGCCGGAACAGTACGCGAGCACGACGTCGGGCCGCCGTTCCGCCACCATCTCGGCGAGCGTAGTGCCGAGCGTCGGCGCGTCGAGCAGGACGTGCGTCAGCGGCCGCGAGGTCGGCAGCGCGGCCACTGCCCTGCACAGATTCGCGATGCGCGAAACGCGGGCCGTCCGCACGTGGTCCACCATGCGCCGCAGATCGGCGACGTGCGATTCCTCCTCGTCGTCGTGCGTCAGCGAGAGCACGTCCACGTCGCTCGATCGCGACAGCTGGCGCGCGATGTGGTACGAGCGGATGCGATCGCCGCGGTTCGGCGCGTACGGCAGCCGATGCGTCAGGAAGAGCACTCTCATGGCCGGCGGCGGTCCGCTGCCCTGTCCGAAATGCCCGAAAGGCCAAGCAGTGAAGCGCCTCCGATGCGGGCGCGCGTGGCGGTCGCGTCTCGACGCTGGACGACGCGTGCGGGGACGCCCGCAGCCATCACCCGATCGGGCAGCGCCTTGGTGACGACCGCACCCGCGCCGACGATCGTGTCGCAGCCGACGTCGGCCATCACGACCGCGCCGCTGCCGATCCACGAGCCGGCGCCGATCCGAACGAGCACCGGCGATCCCGGCTGATCGCGGATCGGCACGGTCGGGTCGAGCGTCCCGTGCGACTTGCCGCCGCTCGGAATTTTCACGCCGGCCGCGAGCAGGACGTTCGGTCCGATGTGGACCAGACCCAGATGACATCCGGGCCCGATGTACGCGTTTTCTTCGAGACGCGCGTCCGCCGACGAGAAGATCGTTCCGAACTCCACCACCGACGATCGGTGACACTCCGCCAGCACGCGGCCGAGAAACGCGCGCCGCAGATACTGGCCGAGGAGACCCGGGGCGAGCGACAGCGCCTGCGTGGATCCTTCGAGCGCGCGATCTCGACCCAGGATCGCTGCGCGGATCCGATACGACAGCAACGCGGGCGCGACGACGACTGTCGCCGCGCCTCGCGCCAACGCTTTCAACCGCTCGCGCACCGGGTCCCTAATCGATACGGCATGTCATTGCACCTTGAACACGTGAATCACCGAGAGCGTCGTGTTCGGGTCGACGGCGTCGGCCTGATACTGCGCGATGAAGATCCGTCCATTCTGCTGGTCGAACGCCATGCTTGCGCGAGTCGCGCCCAGCGTCGGGAACGGCACGCCGTTCAACTCCCAGACGGCGTATGGCTTCACGTCCCACGGCTGCTTCGCGCCGCTCGCGACCGCGGCGAGATCGTTCGCGTCGTACGCCCAGACGTAGTAGTGGTACGGATACCCGTGTACGCCCTTCGAGTTGTCCTCGGGGTCGTAGCAGTAGTTGTCGCCGGTCGGAACGGCCACATCGGACACGATCTCGACGAACGGCTTACCCGCCAGCAGCGGATCTTCCGTACCAGGACCGTAGCAGAACTGGCCGAGACCGGGGACGCCGGTTGCACCGCCGAGACCACCGTGCCGTCCGAAGAACAGCACGCTCCGCCATCCGCTCGGAAACGCCACGCCTTTGATTTCGGTCGTGCCGTTGAACAGCGTGCTGTTCAAGCTCCACCCGTCGACGATGGGACTGCATGTCGCCACATCGAGGCACGGCGTCAGGCCGGTTTCGAGCAGCGGATGGGCTGACGGATAGTAGAGCAGCGGCCTGGCCGGCAGCGGCACGACGCCGAGCTGCGCCGGGTCGATCGTGAAGAGCGCCGGTCCATAGGACGTCCGGCTGATGACGCCGAGACAGCAGTTGCCGTTGATCACCGGTCCGCCGAACGCCGCCTGCCATTCGAGCGGCACCAATCCGAAGTACCCATCGAAGAAGCCGGCGCCGAGACAATTCTCCAGCGTGCTCGGATCGTTCCGATCGCAACCCGGCGCGTTCAGCTCATACGCACCCTGCACGTCGCCGACGATCGACAAGTCCGGATCGGCGATGAAGTGCGACGCGATCTGAGTCTCGAGACCGTCGTAGTAGTCGTAGCCGGTGACGTACAGCTTGCCCTGATACGGCAGCATGCCGCCGATCTTCTTGGCGTTCGTGCTGCCCGGGTTGATCTCGTCGATCTTGGCTTCCGTCGGGTCGCTGAATGGCTGCACGAAAGTGGCGAGGTTCAGGCTTCCCAGGTCCGAGCTCACCACCGGTGTGGGAATGGTGATTTCGGCAACCATCGAGCCCTGGTTGTTTCCGGTCAGGAAGAGCGAGTTGTTCGCCTCGTTGAACGCCATCGCCCAGCCGCCGAAGTTGAAGCTGGCCAGGCCATTCGCAAGCTCCCAGTCCGTCGCGTTGGGACCGGGATTCCGTTCGGCCGGCAACCGGAATGCGCCCTCGTACACGAGATTGTTCGGTTGCAGCAGCGGCGCGTTCTCCGGCGTCGGATCCGGCGGCCGGGCCTTGACCGTGATCGCGATCGCCGGTGACGTCGTCTGCTGGCCGGCATCGTCGGTCGCCACGGCTTTCAACGTGTGCGGTCCCACCGAGGCGCCGCTCCAGATGAAGGTGAAGGTCTCCGGCCGGTCAAAGACCGATGGGTCCGGGAAACGGATGCCGAGCAACGCGTCATCGGCGTAAAACGCCACGTTGCGCAGCGCGCTGTCATCAGCCGCTGTCGCCGTAATGGTGATATCTGCCGGCTGGGTGTACTCCGTTCCGCCGGACGGCGACGTGATCTCGACCGTCGGCGGATCATCGCGCGACACCGTGACTCTGACTGGCGTCGACTCTGTGCTCGATCCACCGTTGTCGGTCGCAACCGCGGTCAGGTTGTACGTACCTTCCGGGAGGTCGCGCAGCTTCGCGGTGTAGGGCGCATGCGCGTCGATGCGGATCGCAACCCCGTTCACAAAGAACTTGACGAACTTGATTCGGCCATCACTGTCGCTCGCATCAGCGGTGATGTCGACGGTCGCAGGCGGCTTGAAGCGGCTGCCGTCGGCCGGCGACGTGATGCTCACCGTGGGCGGCATGTTCGGCTTCACGGTGACCTGCACGGGCGCGGAAGTCGTGCGCGCACCGCGGTCGTCGATCGCGACCGCCGTCAGCACGTACGTGCCGGCTGAACGGCGGCGGAACCTGGCCTGATAGGGCGGCTGCTCTGACGCGCCGATTTCGCGACCGTTGGCGAAGAACTTGACGACCTTGATGGAGCCATCGCTGTCGGTCGCGTCCGCCGTGACGACGATTCTCTCGCGATTCGCCAACGAGTTGCCGGTCATTGGCGACGTGATCTTCACCGCCGGCGCCTGATTCGGTTTTTTCGGAGAGTGGGCCGCGGCCAGATTCGGCACAAACGCGGCAACCACGAGAATGATCAGACTTGCGGGCACACGGGTTCCTAGGCTACGAGTCACACGACGACCTTTCCAGAATGTGTGGGACCGACAATCGGCCGCGGTGGAGGGTGCAAGAACAATTCCCCGACCTGGGCAGCACATCGTCAAGAGACGTGCTGTTGAGGTATCGGGAAGTCAGCCCCGCGGCAGACTTAAGTCATCAGAGAATTTGAACAGTGAAGACATGGATGACGGGCAGCTCGCCATCGCCGAACGCTTGCGAGACGAAAATGCGGCCTGATTCCGGGTCGTAGGTCGCGCCGTTCAACACGGCGTGGCCTTCTGCCGAAAACGGCAGCGGCACCGACCACGTCGAATATGGCTTCACGTCCCACGGCGACTTCCGCGCCGCCTTGACGTCCGCGAGATCGTTCGCATCGTACGCCCACACGTAGTAGCTGTACGGATACGCGTGCGTGCCCTTCGATTCGCTCGACGGGTCGTAGCACCACTTGTCGACGCCGCCGTCGGCCGGCTGTCCGGCTTGTTTGGTGTCGCTCGTGCCAGGTCCGTAACAGAACGTCCCGAGCCCATGGCGACCGAAAAACAACACGCTGCGCGTGCTCGCGTGAAACACCACGCCGCGAACTTCGGTCGTGCCGTTGAAGAACGGGCCCGTCGAGTCCCACTCGGTGAGCGGATGCTTCGACGAGTAATAGACCAGCGGCGTCGCCGGCAGCGGCGCGTCTTTTTCGAGCTTCGCGGGATCGATCGTGAAGAGCGCCGGGCCGTACGAGGTGCGGCTGATCACGCCGAGACAACAATTGCCGTTCACCACCGGCCCGCCGAGCGCCTCCTGCCACGCCGGCGGCACGAGCCCCAAGTATCCCGACACGAATCCAGCGCCCATGTTGCCGACTTGAAACGGTCCGCGGACATCGTCGGACTTACTCAGGTCGGGCGCTGACACGAAGTGCGACAGGAGCTGTTCGCCCCTGCCGTCGTAGTAGAGATACGCCGAGAGGTAGAGCCGGCCCTGATACGGAAGCAGTCCGCCGACTTTGACCGTGTTCGGCCCGACCATTCCCATTTTCCCCTCGGTCGCGTCGGTAAACGGCTGAAGCAGCTTTGCCGTCGCGAGACGAAAGAGGGTTGTCGTCGATCGGATCTCTGGAATCGTGATCTCCGCCACGCGCTGCTGCCAGTCGTGCCCGACGATGAACAACGACTGGTGTTCCGCATTGAAGGAGATTGCAGTACCGCCGTACGCGAAGCTCGTCTCGTTCACGATGCCGGACGGCACCCGGAACGCGCCCTCGTACACGAGGTTCTTGGATTGAACCAGCGGTCCGGATCGCGCCGCGCTCGCCGGTGGCGGCGGCAAATGCTGCGCCCTGCTCGCCGCGAACAGCGCCGGCAGCGTGCTGGTCACGATGCGTGAGTGACGCAAACGGACGGCGGCGAGCGCCGTCATGCAGATGACGGCGGTGACGATGAGGACTGCGGCTTCCGGACCGATTTTGAAGGCTCGAGGCGCCGTCTTCTTCTGCACGGTTTCAGCGTCAGAGACGACGCAATAAGTTCGCCATCCGGAATCCGCGCGTTTGAGGCCGTGGGCGCGGGAAGTCTGCGCGGCGGGCGACCAAAGTCAACCCTCTTGCCCCGACGCGGCAAGAGGGTTGTCAGCGATTACCGACGTGTAGGGGCGGACCCGCGTGTCCGCCCCGGGGCCGACACATGGGTCGGCCCCTACTGCGGCATGAACAGCACGTCGACCCAGTAGTTCGACGACATGAACGTCTGGTCGGGGAAGGCGCTGCCGGCGGAGTACCGGTAGACGCCATTTGGACCATCAGTGCCATCCTGCAGCGCTCGCAGGTTTCCGTTGATCGTCGGAGAGGTGAAATAGTTCTCGTTGACCGCGTAGCGCCCCACGTTGGTGTGGTACGACGCGATGTAGGTGGTATTAGCCGAGATCGCGAGGGGTGTTGCGAACGTCACCTCCTGCCAGCCTGACGCCGTTTCGTTGACGAAGGTGGCTGATCCCAACAGCGTCCCCGTTGACGTCCACAGACTCCCAATGTGTGTGCCGGTGTTTGCGGCGTACTTGTAGAACCGCAGACCGACGATCGTGCCACCGACGTCCGCGCGGAATTTGACGCCGAGCTCGACGGCGTTCGTGTCGGCATCGACCGCGCCGGGTTGCGTGGTCGTATTCCAGATGCTGCTCGGCGTGGCGGCGGCGGTCGTGAACGACCACACGACGTTGTTCGCGAGCGGATTTCCGGCCGCGTCGTTCACGCCGGCGCTGCCGCCCGTGATTGTCGCCGTGTAGGTGGTCGAGCCGCTCAACGGCTGCGACGGATCCAGCGTCGCAACACGCGTGGTCGCGTTGTAGCTGACCGTGGCCGCGACGACTGCGTTGCTCGGATTGCGCAACACGAAGGTGCCCGTCGTAATCGTCGACGCGTTCATCGCTTCGCTGAACGTCGCCGTCACCGTGGCCGTCGTGCTGACGCCGGTCGCGCCGTTCGCCGGCGCGACGCTCGTCACCGTCGGCGGCGTCGTATCCGGCGGCGTCGTGTTGAAGACGACGTCGACCCAGTAGTTGTTGCCGTTGAACGTGTTCGTCGGGAACGCGCTCGCGCCGTAGACGAACACCGCGTTCGGTCCATCGACGCCGTTCGCCAGCGCGTGCAGCGGCGGGCTGTCGACGCCGGCCGAGAGGAATTGGCCGCCGTTCAGCGCGTAATTTCCGGCGTCGGTGTGATACGACGCGATGTACGTCGTGTTCGCCGTAATCGCCACCGGCGACGCGAACGTCACCTGCTGCCAGCCGGACGCGGTCTCGTTGGTAAACGTTGCCGACGCCAGCAGCGTGCCGGCCATGTTCCACAAGTGCCCCACATGCGTGCCCGTATTGGTGGCGCCCTTGTAGAACCGCACGCCCGTGATCACGCCGTTGACGTCGGACCGGAGCTTCACGCCGAGCTCGACCGGCTGTGAGTCACCGGTGATGTTCGCCGGCGTCGCCGTTGCGCTCCAGATGCTGCATGGACACGTCGGTTGACTGGTTTGTCCCTGCTGCGTGACGGTGACCGTTTGATTGGCGATGGTCAACGTGCCCGTGCGCGACGCTGTAGTGCCGTTCGCATCGACGGTGTAGCCGACCGTCCCGTTGCCGCTGCCGGTGCTGCCGGCGGTGACGCTGATCCACGCCGCGTTGCTCACGGAGGTCCAACTGCAGCCTGCCGGCGCCGTCACGGTCGCGCTCTGGGCGCCGCCTGTTGCCGTGGGCGAGACCGACGTCGGCGACACCGTGAAGCTGCACGTCTGTCCGGCTTGCGTGACGGTGACCGTTTGATTCGCGATGGTCAACGTGCCCGTGCGCGACGCGGTACTGCCGTTCGCATCGACGGTGTAGCCGACCGTCCCGTTGCCGCTGCCGGTGCTGCCGGCGGTGACGCTGATCCACGCCGCGTTGCTCACGGCGGTCCAACTGCAGCCCGCCGCCGCCGTCACGCTCGCGCTCTGCGCGCCGCCTGCTGCCGTGGGCGAGACCGACGTCGGCGACACCGTGAAGCTGCACGTCTGTCCGGCCTGGTTGACGGTGACCGTTTGACCGGCGATCGTCAGCGTTCCGGTGCGCGCCGCGGCGCTGCTGTTCCCCGCCACCGTGTAGCTGACCGTGCCGCTGCCGCTGGCGCTCGCACCGGCCGTCACCGTAATCCATGTCGCGTTGCTCGTCGCCGTCCAACCGCAGCCGGCGGTCGTCGTCACGCTCGCGCTCTGCGCGCCGCCTGCGGCGGCCGCGGACACCGATGTCGGCGATACCGTGAAGCTGCACGGCTGCCCTTGCTGTGTGACGGTGACGGTCTGACCCGCGACCGTCAGCGTTCCCGTGCGCGTCGCCGTCCCGGGATTCGCCGCCACGCTGTACGTCACCGAACCGGTGCCGGTCCCGCTCGTCCCCGCGGTGATGCTGATCCACGAGGCCTGCGACGTCGCGGACCACGCGCACCCGCTGCCCGTGGTCACGCCCGTCGACGCCGTGCCGCCGCCGACGGCAATGGTTTGCGACGTCGGCGACACGGTGTACGAACAGCCGGGCGCCGTCACGAAGCGGAAGCCATTCGTGAACGTCGAATTCGATCCGCCTGGGTTGGTGACGACCACGTTCGTGTTTCCGGCCGCGTGCGCCGGCGCGGTCGTGTTGATCGTGCTGGACGAAACAACGACGTTCGTCCCGGCCGTCCCGCCGAACGACACCGTTGCGCCGCTCACGAAGTTCGCGCCGAAGATCGTCGCTAGCGTGCCGCCGGAGGTCGCTCCCTGAAACGGATTCATCCACGTGATCGCCGGCCCGCTGCTCGCCGCGGTCGAGCAGACGATGCCGTTGATCTCGGGGCGATGGTTGCCGCACGGCGCGAGCCCGCCCGCGACATTCTGCGTCGCCTGCTGGTTGTAAAAGACCTGGAAGTTGTCAGACGCGACGCCCTTGTAGGCGTAGACCAGAATGGTGTCGCGCTGCGTGGTGTTCGACTGACCCGTGACGGACCAGTCCATGGCGATCGTCGTGCCGCCCTGGAAGTTGACGTTGTTGGCGATGACCCTTCGCGGCGGCAGCCAGCCGGGCCCGTTCGCCGAGTACATCGTCTTCAAGTACGTGTCGGTCTGATTCCGCAGCGTGCTGTTCTCGATCACCTGCAGGCCTGTGCCTGCGGCCGACCATTTGATGCCGGTGATCATGCCCTCGATGTCCGCGTTGACGAGGCGAATGTCCGTCGCCGCGTAGTCCTCGCCGTGCCAGCCGCGGCCGCAGCACGCGCTCGTGGCCGGGTCCTGTCCGAGAATCGTCAGACCGTCGAAGCGCACGCGTGCGGAGGGATAGTGGTAGACCGCCGCGTTGTAGACGTGCCAGATCTGCAAGTTGCGAAACACGCTTTCCTTCGGATCGGGCGGCGCGGCCGGATCCTGGCTGCTCAGCCACCAGTAGGTGAGGCCTTGCGCCACGCCGTACACCTCGTTGTCGCTGAATTCGAGAATCGGCATGTTGTTGCCGTCGACTGCAACGTACGCGGTCGAGTCCTGCCCTTTCGCCGTCGGAATCCGGACCGTCCCGAGCAGCCGCATGAAGTACTTGAAGCCGTACGAGGCTTCCGTCTCGTCGGAGTCGAAGTTGGCGGCGACGTTCCCGCGCACGTAGTTGTTCGGACCGCGGAACCAGAAGCCCTGTCCCTCGTTGCCCTCGCCCAGCCGGCCGCCGGTCCCGGTGCCACGCATCGCGAAGTTGCGCTCGATGACGTTGTAGCTCTCCGATCCATCCTCCGTCGTCAGCAGCGCGCCGCCGTAGTTGTACAGGACGTTGTCGGACACCAGCCCGTAGTGTGAGTCGTGGATCGCCACGGCCCAGCGTTTCGTGTGCGCCGTCGAGCCGCCGTCAACCGCATTTCCGACGAAGGTGAACTGATAGCCGTTGGCCGGCGTGGTCGTTGGCCCGACCACGTGATGGAAATGGACCGGATACCGGCCGATCTGATTCCCGGCGCCCGTTGCCGCCGCACGCGTCCGGCCCAGATCGCGGAACGCGACGTACCGGATGTCCACGTCGGCTCGATTCTGGAAGAGCACGTGGCCCTGCGTGCCGCCGGCGGCGATCGGCGATTGCGATCGCACGATGACATTGCGGGTGAGATTGCCGACGTGCGGCAGGAACCGCAGCGTGCCGTTGCCGGTCGCGCCGTCGCGGGCGCCCAGGTGATTGAAGCGGAGCGCGGACGACAGCGTCAGCATGCGGCCGTCGGATGAGATCGCCGACAGCGTGAGCTCTTCCCACTGAGGGGTCGTCCGCGCCCAACCGGTCACCTCGTTCCAGTGCAGATGCCGGGTGTCGGGCAGGATGAGGCGATCGCCGACACGCCAACCGGACACCGGCTGCGCCAGCGTCAACGTCGTGTCGCCCGCGCGCGGCTCGGTCGCGAGCCGCGTCCACGTCGGCGTTTTTTCCGCGCCGGACATGTCCACGGTGCCGAAGCCGAGCAGGCCGGTGTCCAACTGTTCCGTCGCGGTCGGCGCGCGGTTCGCGATGACGAGCTCCGCGGTCACGCCGGCGGGCACGGGCGCGCCGCTCGTGCCGATGGTCAGTGCGCCTTCCTGGTACACGACGAGCGTCGCGACGGTGAGCCGCGTGTTCGCGCTGGTGCTGAACGCGAGCCGTCCGACGACGCCCACGCAAGTGACGGCCGCGTCACTCACCACGTCGTAGGTGACGGTGTCCCCCAGGGCGATCCGGACGCGGTCGTTGGCGCCTGGCACGCGAGCGGGTGACCATGTCAGCGGATCGGACCAGGCGCCGGACCTGGCGCTCGAGATCGTGGGAGTGGCGCACAAATCGGGAACCCCGGCCGGTACCGTCTGCGCCGCTGCGTCGGCCGCGCGGAAAATCAACGCGCACACGGACACGGCGCGAACCATCGCCCAAGCACGGCTGAGCCCCTGAATTCGTCTGATGCGAGTCATTGCGGACAGACCTCCCCCGATGTGGCGCCGGCGGCGCGTACGGGCTTCGACCGATCACCCGATGGGCAAGAGCGCCCGCCGGCATGCCGCCGGCGAAATGGGCGCGCGTTCGGATCCGGTGATGCTCGGAGGGATTTCCGATGGGGAGCGATCCGAACCCGATTACGGTCGGCAAGGACGATTCCACCCGGCGCGAACGGACAGAGGTGATGTCGATGATTCACGTTCGACATCCTCTGGGTTCTTGTTCGACTATTTCTGTGTAGACGGTTACAGCATTCGACCAAACTACGCTGTTGTCATTCTGGAGTTGTCGAGAGAAAGGAAGACCGCATGCTTGAGCGCTCAATCACGTGTAGATGTGGATGCCGCCAAGCGTCTGAACGCGTTCGCCGCAGCGCGCGACGTTCGGCTTACGGCGCCGCCATCACGGGAGGAGGCCTTGCTGCGTCACCGTCACAGTCTGCCCCGCGATCGTCAACGTCCCGGTGCGCGCAGACACCGATGTTCGCGTCGACGTTGACCGTCACCGTCCCGCCGAGATCGCGGAAGGCGACGTAGCGGATGTCGACGTTCGCGCGCCCGATGAAGAAGGTGTGTCCCTGCGTGCCGCCGCTGCCTATCGGCGATTGCGATCGGACGACGACATTGCGGGTGAGATTACCGACGTGCGGCAGCAGGCGCAGCGTGCCGTTCCCGGTGACTCCGTCGCGCGCGCCGAAGTGATTGAACTGCAGCGTCGGCGTTTTCTCGGCGCCATGCATCGTCACGGTGCCGAGGCCCAGGAGGGCGGTGGCGAAGCGATCCGGATCGAGGCTCGTGTTCAGCGGTTGATTCGCGATCACGAGCTCGGCCGTGATACCGGCCGGGACCGGCGCACTCATCGTGCCGACCGTCAGGACGCCCCCCTCCATCACCGTAAGCGTCCCGACGATCAGGCGCGTGAGCGCGCCAGTTCCCGAAAGCAAGCTGGCCAGAAATGCTGATGCCGTTCAGCGCGGCGTCGCTGACCGATGTGTACGTCACCGTGTCGCCCGCGTCGATGCGGACCAGATCGCCGGCGGACGGCACGCGTGCAGGCGACCACGTCAGTGGATCCGACGACGAGCCCGAACGCGCGCTCGTCATAGTTGGGTTTGCGCAAAAGTCCGGAACTCCTCCGGGCAGCGGAGTCTGAACCGCGGCGACCGCGACCGTGAGCTCCGTCGCCCACACCGTGGCTGCTGCAGCCGCGAGCACGCGCGCTGCGCAAAACCGACGCATGGAGAGACACCTCCTCGCTGCGCGCCTGCGCGTCACGCAGGAGACACGACGGAACACGACTGCAGTGACCGCGCCCAGGCGATCGGCGACTAAGACCGTGCCCCGCCGGACTCGCGGGAATGCCGAGGAGGGATCAGAATCCGCGATCCGAAACGCCGGATCCCGGTGGCAAGAACAAGTCCACAGGACAGAGATGATGTCGATGACTCACGTTCGCCCTCGCGAGATCGCTCTGTCGGTCGTTCAGGTTAGTTTCGCTGCTCCAAGTACGTAGTCGATTGCAGCTTCGGAGTTCGCTCGCTGTTCAGCTCGCACGATGAAACAGACGCGAACATCGCGTCATGTACTCAGGCACGTGAGTTCTGGCTTGTCTTCACGCTTAGCCACGAGCTGTTCGTAGATCGCCTCGAGGTCGCGCGTGCGGCGCTCGAATGACAGCTCGCGCTCGATGCGCGCGCGTGCCGCCGCGACGCGCGCGAGCGTCGCCCGGCGATCGGTCATCGTCCGTTCGATCGCGCGCGCGAGAGCGGCCGCGTCGCCGCAGGGGACGATGAGACCGTGGACGTCATGAGCGACGATGTCGCGCGTGCCGCCCGCGTCGGTGGCGACGACCGGCGTTTCAAGCGCCATCGCCTCGAGCACCGCGTTCGGCGTCCCCTCGGAATCCGAACTCTGTACGAACACGTCGAACGCGTGATGGAGCCGCACGACGTCGGCGCGATGACCGAGCAACCGGCAGCCCTCGACGCCGAGCTCGGTCGCCCTGGCAATCAGCGTTTCGCGCAGGCTGCCGTCGCCGACGATGAACAGCTTCGCGACGCGACAATTCTTCTGCAGCCGCGCAACAGCATCGAGCAGGACGTCGAACCGCTTGACCGGCTCGAGCCGGCCGACGGTGCCGATCGCGATCTCCGACGGCTCGATACCGAGCTCGCGCCGCGCCGCCGCCACGTCGCGCTGCTCGCGGCGGAACTTCGCGGGGTCGATGCCGTTCAGCAGCGTGGTGATGCGCGACGCCTCGACCCCTGATTCAATCAACGTATCGCGAATGACGCCCGAGACCGCGATGACCCGCGGGAACCGGCGCAGCATCCATTTGTCGGCGGGATAGTAGATCCGGCGCTCCTTCCAACTGTCGTGAATCCAGCCGTGGACGGTCGACAGCGCGATCGCGCCGGTCGCGCGCGCGAGGGCGAGCGCGAGAAAGTCGGTCTTGTAATCGTGCGCATGCACGATGTCAATCTGCCGCCGGCGAACGATCGACACAAGCGCAGGCCAGATCGAACGATCGAACGAATGGCGCTCGCGGACCTCGACATAGTCGACCGCCAGCGCACTGGCCCGCGCGCCAATCCCGAATACCGCGTCCCGTGCGTCGCGCACGTAGCAGACCGTCACGGCAAAGCGCTCGACGTCGGCGCCCGCTGCCCCGAGGAGAATCGTTTTCTCGGGTCCGCCGCCAGTGCCACGGACGCTCCGCAGTTCGAGGATCCTGATTGGATCACGACCTTTTGTCATCACCTAATCCCGAATCCCTAATCCCGAATCCCTAATCCCTAATCCCTACTCGACACATTATTGCGTTCAGTCCCCCGAGCACCATCTCGCGCAAGAATGGTCCCATCGAGCCGGTTGTTCGCCACCACCACATCGCGAGCGCCGCGAAAGCGATATTCGATGGACGAAGGATGAGTGCCCGAGACGAACACCGTGTTGTGCAGCACTTCCGTGCCCGGCGAATCGGCCACCATGATGCCGACATCACCGGGCTGATCGGCCGATCGGAAGAAGAAGTTGTTCCGGATGATGCCGCCCCTGTGATCGAACTTATCGAACTGATCGGGGCTTTCGCCATCGCCCGACTTCTGTTCGAGCCCATACGAGATGCCGCGCGCGCAATTCAGGAACGTGTTGCCTTCGGTGAGCGTGTCGCGCGATCCGTTCCACATGAGCACGGCGGGGCCCGCAAGCTGCCCGGCGGGCGAGACGATGTTTCGAAACACGTTGTGGCGGATGATCCAGTTGGCGCCGGCGTGCACGTCGATGCCGTTCGTGTACCCGTCCTTCGCCGAGGAGGTGTACTCGATCAACGAATACTCCACGCGTCCGTCGTTGACGCCGCGTCCCTCGACGTCGTCTCCAGGGCCGGGGTCAGGGTTGCTCTTGATGAATTGCTGCCCGGTGTCGACGAGCCGCACGTTGTACACGCGCGGCTGCTGGGTGCCCGCGTTGAACACGATCGCGTGCTCGGCGACGTCGCGGATCGTGAGATTCGCGATCGTGATGTCGTGAACGCCGCCGCCGGTCCAGATGCCGTGCGGTACGCCGGCGGCCGGCGCCCTCATGCCCGGACCTGTCAGCACGACATCGTCTCGATTCTGCGTGGCGCCGACGAGGGCGATGTTGCTGACGCGGCCGTTGATCCAGAGCGTGCTGGTCAGTCGATACGTGCCGGGCGCGAGCACGACGGTGGTGTCCGACGCGAGGTGGCGCACCGCGGTTTGCAGCATCGGCTCGCTGGACACGTGCACCACGTGCCCGCCCGGAAGCGGCAAGGGCGGCGGCGTCGCCACGCGCGGCACCAGCGGCGGCGTCGTATCGCCCGCCGCCAGGGGTGTCGGGTCGCTCGCGAGCCAGCCCCGATTCGCATACAGCGCGAGCGCGAGATGCTCGTACATGACTTCGTAAGTCAACCGGAGCGCGGCACGATCCGGCAGCAATCGCGCGCGCCCGCTCGCCACCCACGGCCTCGCAACTGCCGACTCGACCGGCGCCGGATCGAGACCGACCGCATGGACGGCGCCGAGCGCGCGTCGCATGTGGATCGAGGACGCGATCAGCACGAAATCGTCGATGTCGCGCGCGCGCAGCAACGGGACGAGACGCATCGCCTGCTCGCGCGTCGTGAGCGGCACCGAATCCCACACGAGGCGCTCGCGCGCGACGCCGCGCGCGACGAGACTCTGCGACAGCGCGGGCCATCCCGACACAATCACCCAGCGCGGATCGGTCTCCTGGTAGAGGCGCACGGCTTCGTCGATACGGCCGCGGGAATAGTCACCCGAAAAAATGACGATCGCGCGCGGGCCCGCTGCCGCACGGCTGGTGATCTGTCGCCGCGCGCCGCCCGGCGGACGGGCCGCCAGCGTCGCCGCCAGCCGTTCGGCGACCCATGGCAGGCTGAACACGAGGTACGTCAGCACCAGCAGCGCAAGAGACGTTTGACCGATTCGCCGGCTGACGCCGCCTGCGGCGATCAGGACGCTGCTGGCCACACACCCGACGACGAAAAACGAGAGCGACCCTGGTACCAACAGCGCCTTGATGATCTCGACGATCACACGGCGCCCATGCGCTCGGGCTGAACAGGCTGGACAGGCTGGACAGGCTTCACCGGCGGCACGCGATGCGCGCGAGCGAACATCCAGTCCCGGAGCTCCTTCGGACGAACGGCGCGCCTGATGACCTCGGACGCGAGGACGAGCACGAACAGGCAGACGCCGACGCGGATGACGACCTGCAGCGGACGGCTGGCCGTCCACGTGCCGAGGCGCGCGTCGAGGAAGTAGTAGATCGGCATGTGGGCGATGAACACGAGGATGGTGTTGCGCGCGACGAGTTGGACCAGCCCGTTCGCCTTCATGCGCGTCGTCGCCTGAAACGTCAGCCACGTGTAGCTCAGATACAGGAAGGACACGCACGCGGACGTCAGGATCGCCGTGAACGCCGCGGGCCCGCGTCCCATGCGCATGAACGGAATCGTCCGCTCCGCCACGATCTGCGGAGCCAGAACGGCCCACGCCACGGCGAGCGCCGCGATCGTCGCGAGCGTCAGCACGAGCTGCGGCACGCGATCCGTTTCGCGCGCGTCGGGTCGATGCCCGTACCACATTCCGAACAGGAACACGGAGATCCAGTTGGGCGCCATCATGTAACCGACGAAGCCGCCGAGGTTCGTCACGAGAGCGGCGCGTACCACGATCTCGCAGACAATCGACAGCCCGAGCATCAGCGGCGTCACCCGGACGTCGCGAAGCACGAACGCCCACAGCAGCAGGAAATGCAAATAGGTGCCGATGTACCAGGTCGTCGGGTTCACCGGAAAGTTGTTGAACACGACGTTGGCGCCGCCGAGGAACGGCAGGTAGTTGCTCGCATACAGCGCGCCGCTGCTCGCGTACGCGATTCCCGTCAGCAGCACCGCGCACGCCAGGCCGAAGAGGTACACCTCGAACAGCCGGTTGCGAATCACTTCCCAGCGCGGCCGCCGCTCGCGCGCGAGCGAGAAGCCCATCGCGAACAGAAAGAAGGCGACGCCGAGCTGCTTCGGGTAAATCGGCGGCGTGAGATCGTTGATCAGCGAACCAGCGACGTGGCCGACGACGATCAACGACATGCCGATCGCCTTCATCCAGTCGATGAAATCAAACGAGGAGCGTCTCACTGCGGCCTTCCTTTCCTTCGTTTTCCCCAGCGCCGGTCGGCGCCGGCGGAGGCGCCGGCCGTAGCGATCGGACGAACCGCGCGGGATTGCCGGCGACCATGATGGCGGGCGGCACGGCCATCGACACCACCGCCCCGGCGGCGACCATCGCGCCGGGACCGACATCCGCCATCACGACGGCGGCCTCTCCAACCCACGTGTCCGCGCCGATGTGAATCTGGCGGAGCCGCCGTGCGTCGCTCGGCGTCCACCGGTGATCGGCATCCAGCTCGTGCAGCGAACCGCCACTCAGGAGGCTGGCGCGGCTTCCGATCAAGCAGCGCTCGTGCAGCCAGGCGGATCCGATCAGCCCGTAGGTCCCGACGTACACGTCGCGCTCGATCCGAACCTGGCGATGCGAGAACACGGCGCCGAAGCCGATGTAGCAGCGCGGGTCGCACGAGTCGAGCGTGAGCCGGTAAAACCCGCGGCGAAGAAACATGCCGGGCTTACCCGGCAGCAGCGCGAATACCTGCGCCCAGAACGCGAACACCGCTTCGCCGTGATCCGTCAGCCGCGCTTCGATCCAGCACGTCGCGGCACACGGCGACGCGATCGCCAGCGCAATCCCGTTCACCATCCGCTTGAGTGCGCGTCGCCCGGGATGTCGATTCATCGCGCATCCGCGGCGCTCAGCGACAGCTCTTTTCGCATCCGCTTGAACCGCGTGGAGTGCAGCGGTCCGGTCGCGAGCCGGATTTTGGCGGGCACCTCGTGCGGCGCCAATCGTGTCTGACAGAACCGCCGCATCCGCACTTTGAACGCGTCGAGCGGCTCTTCGTCGCGCAGGCGCACGGTGGCCACGACGATCTGACCGGTAATCGGATGCGGCTCGCCATGGACGGCCGCCTCGACGACGTTCTCGAGATCCAGGAGAACGCTCTCGACGTCGGTCGGGACGACCTTGCTGCCGCCCACATTGATCACTTCGCTCTCGCGTCCGATGATGCGGAGCCACTCGCCGTCCGCTTCCACGCGATCGCCCGTGTCGAAGAAGCCTTCGGCGTCGAAGGGGCTCGGCGCGTTCAGGTAGCCGAGCATCGCCGACGCGGCACGAATCCACAGACGGTTGTCGACGACCTTCGTCTCGTAGCCTTCGCCTCCCACGCGGACCCACAACGAGTTCGATCCGCGAGACTGCGATCGCAGGATGCCGACTTCGGTGAGACCGTAGGTCTGCAGCAGCTTGGCCTGCGGAAACGCCTCTGCTGCGTTCCGCAGCGTGCTTTCCGGCATCGGCTCCGATCCGTACGTAATGAGCTTCAGCGACGAGAGATCGTGCCGCGTGTGCTCTCCCGACAGGAGAAGCAGATTCAGGAACGTCGGCGACGTCGGCAGCAGCTCCACGCGGTACCGCTCGATCGCCTCGACGACCGCGGCCGGCGATCGGCTCGCCGCGACCACGACCGCCCCGCCGTTCGCCAGCGTGTAGAGCAGCGTATTGATGCCGCCAATGTGATCGAGCTGCAGGAACACGAGCGTGCGGTAGGCGTACCGCGGCGTCCGGAATTTTTCGAGCAGCCGCGTCAGATCGTGAACGGCCGCTTTCTTCTCGCCGGTGGACCCCGATGAGAACAGCACGAGGCCCGGCGCCGATCGACTGCGCAGCGTCTCGTACACCGGATGGCTGGCCCGTTGACCGGTGGTGACGACCGGGCATTCGTGCCCGGGACGGAGCTGGTGCTCCACCTGCGCCACCGTGCGGAACGTCTCGGCGTGCGGCATCGAATCGGCGGACATCGGCACGATGACGTTGCGATTGGCCGTCAGCGCAAGAAACGCGGCGATGGTTTCGAGTGTGTAGTCCCCTTCGAGGCTGACGACGCGTCCCGGCTCGATGCCTTCGCGGACGAGGCGATCCTCCCAGAATGCGAGCCTCGCCTGCAGCTCGGCGTAGTCGCGGGCCGAACCCGAGTGCACGACGGCGAGGTCCGCCGGCCGGCCGATCATCACGTTGCGCAAGAAATCGATGCTCACCCGATCCCTCCGAGGTAAATCACCTGACCAGTGACGAGTTGGCTTTCCGGCCGGAGAAAGAAATCGACGACGTTGACGACGTCCGAGACCTCGGCGCCGCGGCGAATCGCCTGGCGATCGATGAGCGCCTGCATCTGCTTGTCCGACACACCCTGCGTGAGCCGCGTCTTGATCGCCGACGGCCCGATGGCGTTGCACGTGATGCCGAACGGACCGAGCTCCTGCGCCGTGATGCGCGTGAACGTTTCGACGCCGCTCTTCGACGCCGCGTACACCGCCTCGCCCTCGAGACGCAGCGGAACCGCGACCGTGCTCACGTTCACGATGCGGCCCGCGCGCGACCGGCGGAGCAGCCGCGTCGCCGCGTGCGTCATCAGGAACGTGCCCAGGAGGTTGATCTCGATGATCTCGCGCGCCTTCTTCGCCGGCATGAGCACGATCGGATTCATGCTCGCCGCGCCGGCGTTGTTGATCAGCACGTCGAGCGTGCCGATTCGGCCGCGCAGCTCCTTGAACAACGCATCCACGCTGTCCTCGTCGCCGACGTCGGCGGAGAAGTGCGCGTATCGGTCGTGAACGAGATCCGACGCCCCGCGCGAGCAGCCGAAGACCAGATCGCCGGCGGCGAGGTAGTGGCACGCCAGGGCGCGGCCGATGCCGCGGCTGGCGCCGGTGATCAGAATGTGTCTCGGGTCGCTCACGGACGCGCCGACATCAGGCTGTCGATGTACGACACGAGCGCGGGCACGTCCCTGAACGGGCTTCGCGTCCGGGACATCGCGCTCGCATCGCTCAGCGCGACGTCGAAACCACGCGACTGAAACGCGTCCTCGACGTCGAGCAGGAGCGCGACCAGTCCGAGAGAATCGAGTGGCGATGCCGCGCCGAAGATCGGTCCCGTGCTCGAGACTTCCAGTTGACTCTCGGCCGGGCGGGCGAGATTCGTCGTGCGCATGGCATCCATGACGATGTCGCGGATCTGATTCTGATCCATCGGGTACACCTCAGACTTAAGGTCTCCGCGAGGAGACCTTTTTATCGAATTCTTTTGGGAAACGAAGCGCCAATACCTGACAGAGGCAATGGACATGCCGCAACGTGTACGCGAGCAAAACGCTCGGCAGCCGCTGCTTTCATCCGTAATGCGGCCATCCGCGCGGCGACTTTAGTCAACCTCGCAGCGGAACTTCATTCCGTGATCGGCCGGATTCCGGGTGCTGCCGGCGAATCCGTGTCATGGCCGGTTCTTTGCTCGGCATACCGCGGATCAACGAAGGACGCGTGTGACTTCCATGACGCATCGCGCGGCGACGCTCGTCGAGTCGCCTCTGGCAACGACTGCAAGTTTGACGGGCGGCCGGGCGCTGCTCGTGACCGAGCTCTTTCCGCCCGCCGTCGGCGGAAGCGCCGTGTTGTTCCACGGCATCTACTCGCGTCTGGCCGACACCGATGTGCTCGTCCTCACCGACGGTCCGTCGCAATCGGGCGCGCCCCGCGCAGAGGGAGAACGGCTTCGCGTCGTGACGCGGCCCCTCGCCACACGTCGCTGGGGCGTGGCCGATCCGAAAGGCCTCTGGGGGCATCTGAGGCTCGCGTGGCAGCTGCGCCGCCTCATCTCGAGGCGCCATGGCGTCGTGCACTGCGCGCGCGCCCTGCCGGAGGGCGTCGCCGCGATGTTCGCGCGTCTCCTCGGCGGCGCGCCGTATGTCTGCTGGACGCACGGCGAAGATCTCGCGAGCGCGCTCACCTCGCGCGAGCTCATGTGGTTGACGCGATGCGTCTATCGATTCGCCTCGGTGGCGCTCGCGAACAGCCGCAACACGGCGACGATGCTCGCCGAGCTTGGCGTGCCCGACACGAAAATTCACGTCGTCCATCCGGCAGTCGACGCCGACCGGTTCCATCCGTCGGTCGACGGCGACGCGGTGCGGCGCCGCTACGCACAACGCGACGACATCCTGCTGCTGTCGGTCGGCCGTCTTCAGCGGCGCAAAGGACACGACGTCGCCATCCAGGCGGTTGCGGCGCTTCGCACGCGGCTGCCGAATCTGCGCTATGTGATCGCGGGCGATGGCGAGGAGCGTGCGCGCCTCGAACGCCTCGTGGCCGAGCATGGCGTGGAAGACCGCGTCTTCTTCGCAGGCACCGTGCCTAATGCCGATCTGCCGGCGTATTACGCGGCGTGCGACGTGTTCCTCCTGCCCAACCGCGTGGACGATGGGGACATCGAGGGCTTCGGGATTGTGTTCCTCGAAGCGGCCGCAACCGGCAAGCCGGTGATTGGCGGCAACAGCGGCGGCGTGCCGGAAGCGGTCGAGCGCAACGTGACAGGCCTGCTCATCGACGGATCGGACGTCGGAGAAGTCGCGGCGGCGATTCACGAGCTCGCCACATCGGAAGAACGACGTTCGCGCATGGGCCTCGCCGGCCGGGTGCGCGCGCACGGATGCTTCAGTTGGCAGCGGGCGGCAGCGGCGGTGTCGGAACTGCAGCTTCGCCTCGCTGCCCGCAAGTGAGTCGCGGAACGGAATGCTCAGAACGCTCTTAGTGTTCGCGATTCTCGTGCCCGGCATCGCCATGGGCGTGAGGGATCGCTTCAAGGCGCTGCTGCTCTACTTGTGGTGGGCGTTCTTCCGGCCGCAAGACTGGGTGTGGATCGACATCACGTTCCTTCAACCCTCGCTGGCGCTGGGCATGCTGCTCATCGTCCCGTCGATCTTCAGCGGGTTCTATCCGAATCTGACGCATCCGCTGAGCATCGGCTCCTGCCTGTTCCTGCTCTCTGCACTCATCGCGCAGTTCAACGCGGTGAACGCGGCGATGGGTTGGGACTGGATCGATTTCTTTACTCGCCTGATCATCGTGTGCCTCCTCGCGGTCACCCTGACGACGACGCCGCGGCGCTTCGTGTGGGTACTCGCCGTGGTATCCGGATCGTTTGGATTTCACGCCGCAAAAGCGGGACTCGCGTCGCTGTTGGGCGGCGGCCTGCGGTTCTTCGACGGTCTGTCGGGCGCGTTCGTCGACAACAACGGCTACGCCTGCGGGACGGCCATGATGATTCCGCTCCTCGTGGCCGTCGGCGACAACATCGCGCTGATCGTGCCGCCGGAGTACCCGCGGGCGCTGAAATGGATACGCCGCGGCTTCCGCGTCTCCGTCCCGCTGTGCATGTTCACCGTCATCAGCACGTACTCGCGTGGAGGCTTTCTCGCGCTGGCCGCGGCCATGATGGTGTATGTGGCGCTGCACCGCAGCCGGGTCCGCTTTGCGCTCAGCCTTGCGGCCGTGATGATTATCCTGCTGACCTTCGTCCCGATCCCGGAGGACTACGTCGATCGCCTCGAAACGATTCAGACCTATGACGAGATCGGTGAGGAATCGGCAATCAGCCGCACGCACTTCTGGCAGGTGGCGCTCGCCATGGCCGACGACAAGCCGTTCGGCGTCGGGCTGCGCAACTACGAGTTCGCGTACGACAAGTACGACTTTTCCTACGGACGATATGGGCACGGTCGAGCGGTGCACAGCAGCCACTTCCAGGTGCTCGCCGAGCAGGGGTACTTCGGCGTCCTCATCTGGTTCACACAGTTCGGCATCGCATTTTTCGTGGCGCTTCAAGTCCGGCGGCGGTCGTGGACGCCGGGACTGCCTCCCGAGTCGGCTCGATTCCTGATGTCCACGTCCAATTGCATCATCTCGTCGATGACCGCGTTCTTCGTCGGCGGCAGCTTCCTCGGGCTGGCGCTGAACGACGTGACCTGGCTCACGTTCTCGCTGCTGGCCGCGCTCGACATCATGTCGGCCCGGATGTGCGACGAAGTGAAGCCGTCGTTCGCGCGCGTCGTCGCGCCGATGGCGGCCGCGATTCCTCTGGCGCATCGGCCCGCGCCTGCGCCAGCGCTGTGGCGGGAGCCGGTCTGATGCGTCGCGTCCTCCAGGTCGTCCTGAGCCTCGACACCGGCGGCACCGAGCGTCTGGTCATCCAGATCTGCACGAAGCTGCAGCAGCGCTTCGGCATGGCTGTGTGTTGTCTCGACGCGCCCGGCGCGCTCGCGGGCGAGCTGACCGACCGCGGCATCGAGGTCGCCGCACTGAATCGCAACGGCGGATTCCGGCCGTCGCTCGGCTATCGCATCGCGAAGCTCGCCGAGCGGCATGGCGCCGACGTGCTTCACTGCCATCAGTACTCGCCGTTCGTGTATGGACGCATCGCCACGCTGTGCCGGCCGCGGCTGAAACTCGTGTTCACCGAACACGGACGCCTGTCGGACGGTCCGCCGTCGCTCAAGCGCCGTCTCGTCAACACGCTGCTCGGCCGTCTGCCCGGATCGTTCCATTCCGTCTCTGGAGCGCTGCGCGGATCGATGGTCGCCGAAGGTTTTCCCGAACGGCGCATCGACGTCATTCACAACGGCGTCGATCCGGGTCCGCGTCCGACGCCGGTCGATCGCCGCGCGGCGCGTCATGCGCTGTGGATTTCGGAGGACGCGTTCGTCGTCGGAACGGTCGCGCGGCTCGATCCGGTCAAGCATCTGGAAACGCTGATCGAAGCGTTTGCGGACCTGCGCGTCGTGCTCCCTCGAAGCGTCCTCGTGATTCTTGGCGACGGCCCCGAGCGCGAGCGGCTCGAAACGGTCGCGCGCACCGCGGGCGTCGGCGACGCCGTCCGGTTCCTCGGCGATCGGCGCGACGTGCGGCGTGTGCTGCCGGCGTTCGACGTCTACGTGAACAGCTCGATTGCCGAGGGTGTGTCGCTGACGATTCTCGAAGCGATGTCGGCGCAGTTGCCGGTCATCGCCACGGCCGTCGGAGGCACCCCCGAGGTCGTGCAGGACGGGAGCACCGGCGTGCTCGTGCCGGCGCGGCAGCCGGTACGGCTCGCCCATGCGCTGATCGCAGTCAGCAAATCGCCCGAACGTCGGCGGACGCTGGGCAACGCGGCGCGGCTCAGCGTCGAGGCGCGCTTCGCGATCGACGGCATGGTCGAACGCTACGCCGACGTGTACGCGCGATTGGCAGGGTAACGATTTATGTGTGGCATCTGCGGCATCGTTTCAACCGACGGCGATCTGAATCCAGCGCTCCGCGACGCGATCGAACCGATGATCGGGACGCTGCGGCACCGCGGTCCCGACGGCAACGGCACGTTCACCGACCGAGCCGCGGCGCTCGGCCACGCGCGCCTGGCGATCATCGACCGCGCCGGCGGCGCGCAGCCGATGGCCAACGAGGATCGAACCTGCTGGGTCGTCTTCAACGGCGAAATCTACAATCACAAGTCGCTTCGCGAAGACCTCCTGTCACGCGGTCACCGGTTCCGGACCACGAGCGACACCGAAGTCATCGTGCACGCCTACGAAGAGTACGGCACGGGCTGCGTCGAGCGGTTCGAGGGGATGTTCGCGTTTGCCGTCTACGACGCGAAGCGTCAGGAGGTGCTGCTCGCGCGCGATCGCCTCGGCAAGAAGCCGCTCTTCTGGGCGCTCCTCGACGGCGCGCTTCATTTCGGGAGCGAAATCAAAGCGATTCAGGCGAGCCCCGCGTGGGACGGCACCATCGACTCGTCTGCGCTCGAGAGCTACATGGCGCTCGGCTACATCATCGCGCCGGCGACGATCTACCGGCGCGTCCGCAAGCTCGAGCCTGGACACTGGCTCCGCCTGTCGCGCCGCCACGTCGACATCAAGAAGTACTGGGACATCGAGGAGTTCGACACGCATCGCGCGGCGAGCGACGAGCTCGTCGGAGAGATCGAGTCGGCGGTCCGGTCGGCCGTCCACGAGCGGCTCGAAAGCGAAGTGCCGCTCGGCGCCTTCCTGTCCGGCGGCATCGACTCGGGACTCGTCGTCTCGTTCATGGCCGAGACACTCGGCGACCGGCTGCTGACGACGAGCGTCGGCTTCAGCGACGGCGCGCACAACGAGCTCGCCGCCGCCGCGGTGACGGCGCAGGCATTCCAAACGCAGCACCACGAGGCGGTGCTCGAGCCGCGGTTGAGCGAGGTGCTCGATCCGATCGTGCGCGCCTTTGACGAACCATTCGCCGACGCATCGGCGATCCCGACGTATTACCTGTCGGCCATCGCGCGCCGGCACGTGACCGTCGCGTTGAGCGGCGACGGCGGCGACGAATCGTTCGCCGGCTACGATTTCCGCTACGTCCCGCATGCGCTCGAGTCGCACGTCCGTCCGTGGGTGTCGGGTCTCCACGCCGGCGGGCCCGTGTCGTGGCTGGGCCGGCGCTGGCCGCGCTGGCAGGGGATGCCAAAACCGCTGCGCGCCGGGACGCTGCTGGAGAACGTGGCCTACGATGCCGCGACGGCGTACTACGCCGACTTGTGCGTCATCAAGCCGCCGCAGATGCGACGGTTGCTGGGACGCGATCCCTACGGCGATATTCGCGAAGACGCCGTGTACGAGAGCGTCACGGCGCCGTATCGCCGCTGCACGTCATCGAGCCCTGTGCAACGGGCGCAGTACGCGGACTTGAAGATTTATCTACCGAACGACGTGCTCGTGAAAGTCGATCGCATGAGCATGCAGCACAGCCTCGAAGTGCGGTGTCCGCTGCTCGACCGCCGGATCGTCGAGCTCGCGTTCCGCATTCCGGCGTCGCAGAAGTTCTCGATGCGCGAGTCGAAGCCGCTGCTCCGCCGGCTCGGCCGCCGTCGTCTTCCTGCCGCGCTCCTGACGCTGCCGAAGCATGGGTTCTCTGCGCCCATCGGGCGATGGATTGCCACGACGCACGCCGCCGAGTTCCGCGACGACGTGCTGACGCCGGGATCCGCGATCGCGTCGCTCGTCGACGTCGACCGGGTCCGGCAGATTTTTGACGAGCATCGCGCGGGCACGCGCGATCACTCCTATGCGCTCTGGGCCGTGTGGATGCTCGAACGGTGGCACCGCCTCGAGCGGAATTCGGTCCACGACGCGTCGCTGGCGCGGATGGCGCCTGCTGTATGAAACCATCGATCCTCGCCGTCACCAGCGAGCTGCCGTGGCCGTTGAGCACCGGTGGCCATCTGCGCACGTTTCATCTGATGCGGGCGCTCTCGCAGCACTATCGCGTGCGGCTCGTCGCACCCGTCGATCGAGACGCGGACGCGGCGCTGCAGGCGCTGCGCGACCACGGTGTCGACATCACTTCGGTGCTGGTCGGCCCGCGCACACCACGCCGCGAGGCGCAGCGCCTCACCGCCGCCGCGATGTCCCGTCAGCCCTACGTGTTCTACCGGCGGCACGACTGGCAGGCGGTCCGGACCGAGCTCTGCAGACAGGCGGTCATGGAACCGCCGGACGTCCTGTATCTCGACCATCTGGATTCGTTCGTCTATCGATCGTCGCTGCCGAACACGCCGGCCGTCGGGGACCTTCACAACGTCTATTCCACGCTGGCGGCTCGGGCCGCGGACGAACAACGCTTCTGGGCGAAACGCATCTACCTGCGGCGCGAGGCCAAATTGCTCCAGGAGCGTGAGCTCGACGCCGCGCGTCGAAGCGATGCCCTGCTGACCACGTCCGAGGAGGACTGCCGTCTGTTCGCCTCACTCGGCGCACGCGCGGTGACGGTCGTGCCGAACGGCGTGGATTGTTCGGCTTATGCCGATTTGCCCACCGGACGGCCGGCGCAGGCGACCAACATTATTTATGTGGGCGCGATGTCCTGGGCGCCCAACGTAACGGCGGTGTGTTTCCTCGCTCGGGAGGTTCTGCCGCGCATCAAGGCCGTTCTGCCCGAGGCCCGGCTTCTCATCGTGGGTCGCGGTCCTACGCCGGCCGTCAAAGCGCTCGCGCAGTGTCCGGGAGTCGACGTGCTTGGGGAGGTCCCTGCGGTCCAGCCGTATCTGCTCGACGCTGGCGTCCTCGCCGTGCCGCTCGAGGCCGGCGGCGGAACGCGCTTGAAGATTCTCGAAGCTTTTGCCGCAGGCCTGCCCGTCGTCAGCACGCCGGTGGGATGCGAAGGGCTGCGCGTCGCGAACGGGGAGCATCTCGTGATCGCCGAACGCGCCGTCTTCGCGGACGCCGTACTCGCCGCGCTGCGCGACCCGGCGCACGGACGGCGTCTCGCCGAGCGGGCGCGCGATCTCGCGC
>DASYQZ010000219.1:0-35607 GCA_036004865.1 Vicinamibacterales bacterium | reverse complement strand
AAGCTATCCGATGAAGCATCAATAGCTTAAGGACCGATCACGGTTTGGAACATGGTTGTGCCAGTTCGGAGCACAATCGCAGGCCCACGGGCTCAGAGTTTTAACGGCTGGACACTACCCGAAAGTCGCGCGTACCTGTGGCGGCGGCGCGCGGTTCCTGATGGTCGCGCGTGCGCTGTTCGCTGCGGATCGCGGCGCCCACGATGCGCCCGAGGTGGGGAGCCATCATTTCGACAAGGCGGCTCTGATCGTCGGTGAACGCCTGCGGCGCGGCGGCATAGGCCGTAAAGACGCCGACGACGCGATCACCGTCCATGAGCGGTGTGCTCAGCGCGCTGCCCAGTTTCACGCCGCGGTCGAACAAGTCGAGCGCGGCATCCGAGTTCGTGATCGTCTGGCGGCAGGCGGCGACCCAGCCGCTGAGCCGTTCGCCCGTCCCCAGTGTCATGCCACGCAGCGCGGCGGCATGTTCGCCCGACGCGTGGCGCACCATCAAGTGGCCCGACGCCGCGTCGTGAATGTAGAACGCCCAGGTCGTGTCGGCGAGGATGCGCGACAGGAGTGCCGTGGCCAGCGCCGCGGCGTCGCCAAACGCGGCATGGCCGCCAAACACACGCGACAAGCTGACAATGGCCAGCAGGTCGTCGGGGGCGTCGGCGCGAATTTCGGTTGCCACGGGCACCGGCGGCGGCATCTGCGGCGCCGAGATCGCGCGGCCAATCTTCGAGAGCGCGTCCTGGTGGGCGACCGGCTCCATCACTTCGGCCGCGATCTCGCGGTAAACGCGCACGAACGTGTCGACGACCTCAGGGTCGTACATCTTTCCGCGCCGATCGAGCACAATCTTCATCGCGTCCACGTCGCTCAGCGCCGGACGATAGGGACGGTCCGACGTCAGCGCGTCGTAGCAATCGACGACGGAAAGGATGCGCGCGCCGATTGGAATCTCGTCGCCCTCGAGCCCGCGCGGATAGCCGCTGCCATCCCAGTTCTCATGATGCGCGCGAACAATCGGCACGACCGGATACGGGAAATCAATCGACGACAGAATGTCCGCGCCGACGTCGACGTGCAGCTTCATCTGCTCGAACTCGGCGGGCGTCAGCTTGCCCGGCTTGTTGAGGATGTGCTCCGGCACGGCGAGTTTGCCCGTGTCGTGCAGCAGCGCGGCCGCCTTGATGGCCTTGATCGTCAGCTCGTCGGTGACGCCGAGCGCCTTGGCGAGACCGAGCGCGAACTTCTGCACGCGGCGAATGTGATCGGAGGTGACACCGTCCTTCGCCTCGATGGCGGTCGCCAGCGTCTCGATTGTCGACAGATACAGTCGATCGATCTTCTGAACGTGCTCCTCGGCATCCGACAGACGGCCGAGAATCGACCGGAGCGTCAGGTGAAGGACGACGACGAGCGGCGCCACGGCGCAGGCGGCGAGCGCGCCGGCCGAGCGCATGACGATGACGAAACAGAACGCGGCAGACGCGGCCGCGACGTGATTCACAGCCAGCGGCCACAGTCGCCGCCACACCGTGAGGAAGGGAGTCCCCGTATCGAGCGAAATCGCCTGCGCGGTCAACCCGGAGTTCAGGCCGAAGTACACCGCGGTCAGCGCGATGAGCGGAAGGATGACGCTCGTCGTTTCTGCTGACGCGCTCGTCGCGTAGGCGTGGCCGCCAAGAAGGTGGAAGACGTACGTGCCGGCCCACAGCGACAGCGACGGCGCCGTCGCGTTGAAGAGCAGCCGGCGAAGGCCGATGCCCGACTTGCGGCGCAGCGCCAGCGCGGTGCTGTCGATCGCCATCGCGACCATGGCGGCGCCTGGCCCCGCCAGCATCGCCGACGCGATGAAGAACGTATCTGACGCCGAGACGAGCGCGCTGAGCCCGGGAATCTTGACGGCGCACGCTCCCGCCACCAGCCCGAGCGCCGCAAACAGCAGCGCGTTGAGCGGCGGCGGATTGGTGATGATCGCGTGCAGCGACGTCGCAATCGCAATCATCCCGAGAACGATCACGGCCCCGACATGAATGTCGAGGCCGCGAATCGCAGGGCGCCGAATCGAATCGGGAGACGTGCTCATTTATGCGTGTCGGGATCGGCTGCCGTGGAGTCGCCCCAGACGATGTGGTAGTCGTCCGTCAGGTCGCTGTCACCCCACACGATGTGCTGGCCTTCGGGCGACGTGATGTCGTCGCCCCACACGATGTGATCGTCCGTGGTCCAGTACGACACGTCGCCGTAGAGGATGCGCTTGGCCGGCAGCAGGCTGATTGGATTGGTGAGGCCGATCAGATTCAGCTTGCCCTGCTGCAGCTGCAGCGGGTTGAGAATGATGCCTGGCAGCTCGAGGACGCTGAGCAGACGGATGCCGACGCCGTTGTACAGATTGTCCTGCAGCTGGCCGTTATCGAAGAACGAGACGCCGCCGGTGCGATCGAGCAGCAGGTTCGTCAGCGATGTGACGACGTTCGCATTGGCCTGCATCTGCCGCGACGTCCAGAAGTTCGCGTTGCCGGCGCCAGCGCCGAACACGCCCGCGTCGGTCATGTAGGTCGATCCCGACTGCAGCACGAACTTGAGCTGCGCCTCGCTCATCGATGGCTGCGCCTGCAGCAGCAGCGCGGCCGCGCCCGCCACCATCGGCGCCGACATGCTCGTGCCGCTCAGCCGCAGATAGCCGTTCGTCCCTGACCCCGCGACATGCTCGGTCGGATAGTGGGTGACGATGTACGAGTTGGCCGCCTCGAGCGAGATGATCTTGTTGCCTGGGGCGGCGAGATCGGGCTTGGCGTAGTTGTCCCACTTCGTCGGACCGCGCGACGAGTACGTCGTCACCGTGTCGTCACTGCGTGACGTCGTGCCCCACGTGTTCGTCGCGCCGACAGTAATCGCGAACGGCGAGTTGCCGGGCGACGCGATGCCGCCGAGCACCGGCGTGCCGTCCGGCATCTTGCCAGCATTGCCCGCCGCGGCGACAACGATGATCCCGGCGTCGTACGCCCGCTTCACCGCCGCGCAGAGGGGATCGAACTCAACCGGTTCGGTCACCGCGTGGCCGAGTGAGAGGTTCATGACCTTGATGTTGTATTGCGCCTTGTGTCCGATGACCCAGTCGATTCCCGCGATCACATCGCTCGTCGTCCCGACGCCGTCGTCACCCAGTACGCGCACGTTGACGAGCTGCGCGCCCGGCGCGATGCCGCCGTTGTAGAGCGTCGTCACGCCGCTGGCGGCGCCGGCGCTGCCGGTGATGATGCCGGCGACGTGCGTCCCATGGCCGTAGAGATCGTTGGTAGTCGTCTCGCCAGTGACCATGTTGACGCTCGCGAGTACTTTGCCGTTGAGCGCCTTGTGCGACGCGATGCCGGAATCGAGCACGGCGACAACAACGCCCTGACCAGTCACGCCGGAAATGCCACCGAGGCCAAGCAGCCCGCCGCTCTGGCCGGCGCGCACCTTGTCGGCGAGCGTCGTCGGATTCGAGACCGTCATGAAGTCCGCCACGGCCAGGTCGCCCGACAGGTGCTCGATGGCCGGCTCGGCGCGCAGCGCCTCGATCTGGGAGGCGGTGGCCTCGAGGACGACGCCATCAACGAGCGTCCTGACGACCGGAACGCCATGTCGCGCGGCGAGCGCGCGCACATCACCGTCGCTGCCGTGGGCAATGACGCGGACGGCCTTCGTCGAATGCGCCGCCTCGAACGCCGCGAGGTCGTCGGACAGCGTCGCCCGATGCCGAGGGGTCGGCGTTGTGCGCGGCGACGTTGAAATCGCGATGGCCGCCGCACAGACCGCGACCAGAAAAAACAGTTTTGGAAACTGCATAGTTCTTCCTATTGAGCGACCAGTGGACGCGTCGCTTTGCGACAGATCAAGCGCCGATAGGACTGCAACCGACAGACCGACAGCTCAGCCGGAATGCATCTGTTTGATTTTGTAGGAGATCGCCGGACAGCGACGCGCCGATTGTTCCATGTCGGCGCACGCTCGTGTGCGCTCACGAGACACGCGTTGAACACGTGTGCTCCGCTTCAGGGCACGGTGTCAGCTCAGAAAGAACCGGTAGGCGGGGTTGTCGGCTTCGAGCGTGTATTCGTAGCCGAGACCTTCGAGAAATGATCGAAACGCCGGCAGGTCGCTGTCTTCGACCTCGAGTCCCGCCAGCACGCGGCCGAAGTCGGAGCCGTGATTGCGGTAGTGGAACAGGCTGATGTTCCAGCGGCCGGCCAGCGCGTCGAGAAAGTTGGCAAGCGCGCCCGGACGCTCGGGAAACTCGAATCGGCACAGGCGCTCGTTCTGCACCTCCGGCGCGTGGCCTCCGACCATGTGCCGCACGTGCAGCTTCGCCATCTCGTTGTCGGTCAAATCAACGGTCTCGTAGCCGGTCTTCCGCAGCTGCGCGATCAGCGCGTCCGCATCCTGGCGCGACTGCGTGGCGAAGCCGACGAAGATGTGCGCCTGCTGCCGGCCCGAGAGCCGGTAATTGAATTCCGTGACGACGCGCCGGCCGATCGCGCCGCAGAACTCGCGGAAAGCGCCCTTCCGCTCGGGAATCGTGACGGCGATGAGCGCCTCGCGCGCCTCACCAAGCTCCGCCCGCTCGGCGACGAAGCGCAGGCGATCGAAGTTCATGTTCGCGCCGCTCAGCACGACGACGAGCTGGTGGTCGCGGACGCCTTCGCGCGCGACCCACGTCTTCAGCCCGGCGACGCCGAGCGCGCCGGCCGGCTCCATCACCGACCGCGTATCGTCGAACACGTCCTTGATGGCCGCGCAGACTTCGTCATTCGTCACGCGCACGATCTCGTCGACGCACTCGCGGACGATCGGGAACGTCCGCTCGCCGACCTCGCGGACGGCAACGCCGTCGGCGAAGATGCCGACGTGATCGAGCCGCACGCGCGTGCCGGCGGCGAGAGAGCGGTACATCGCGTCGGCCTCGAACGGCTCCACGCCGATGACTTTCACCTCCGGCCTGATCGCTTTCACGTAGCCCGCGATGCCGGCGATGAGCCCGCCGCCGCCGACCGGCACGAAGATCGCGGAGATGCGGTCCTGGCCGTGCCGCAGGATCTCGTCGGCGATCGTCCCCTGCCCGGCAATCACCAGCGGGTCGTCGAAGGGATGAATGAACGTGAGTCCGGTCTGCGCGACCAGCGTGTCGCAGTGCGCCTTCGCGTCGGCGTAGCTGTCGCCGACGAGCACCACCTCCGCGCCCATGTCCCGTACGGCGTCGACCTTGATGCGCGGCGTCGTCTGCGGCATCACGATGACCGCGCGCATGCCGAGCCGGCGCGCCGAGTACGCGACCCCTTGCGAGTGATTGCCGGCGCTCGCGGTGATGACGCCGCGCTCGCGCTCCAGTTGTGTCAGGTGCGCCATCCGGTTGTAGGCGCCGCGGAGCTTGAAGCTGAAGACCGGCTGTTGATCTTCGCGCTTGAGGAGGACGGTGTTGCCGAGCCGCGCCGACAGGCGCGCCGCGAGATCGAGCGGCGTCTCGCGCGCCACGTCGTAGACGCGGCTCGTCAGGATGTCGTGCAGCAGACGGTCGATGCGTGGCCCGGCAGGCAATGTGTGACTCGGTGAATTAAATCACCAAGTCACCAGATCACGAACTCGCCAGTTTCCCGTTGGGGATCCATCGCGGGACCGTCGCGCGGTAGCGGCCGTAGCTGGCGCCGAACTTCGCGGTCAGCGTCGGTTCCTCGTAGAGGACGACGAACAGGTGCGCGACCAGCAGCGCGACCAGCGACAACGCCAGGATGCCGGTCGATCGCATGAGCAGCGCGACGCCGACGATCGTCAGCCAGGCGCCCACGTACATCGGATTGCGCATGGCGCGATACGGTCCGGTCGCCACGAACGTTCGCGGCGGATCGAAGGGCGCCGGCGTTCCTTTGCCCCGAATCGCGAAAAGCACCGCACACGTGAGCGCGAGCGGCGCGCCGGCCGCGACGACGGCGACGCCGAGCGCCGGCGTCCACGCCGGCAGCGCGCCGCCGAAGACCGAATCGAACCGCCGCGCCCACAACGCGAGGACGGTCCACAGCCAGACGAATCCGCTGACAACGACGACCGTCCGGAGAGCGGCGAACAGCGCGGTCATGGGAATCACCTCCTGATCCCACTTACCGCGTTGCCCGGCGATTGGTTTCAGCAACACGCTTGATTCGCGACGCCGAGCAAACACAAAGGACACCGAGGACACAAAGAGCAGCTTCGTATTTTGCCTTGGTGTCCTTGGTGTCCTTTGTGTCGATTCAGCACCCCGACACGGGGTCGAAGCGATTTAGTGTCGGGTCTCAGAGACACGACACTAGCGGTCGAGCGTGAAATTCACCGTCACGGTCATCACCACGGGCACCGCTTCGCCGTTCAGCCGCGCCGGCGTGAATCGCCACTGGCGGACTGCGTCCAGCGCGGCGTGATCCAGCAGCGGAATCGAACGCAGCAGGCTGACGGACTTCACGACTCCGCGCTCGTCGATGATCGCCTCGAGAATCACCACGCCTTGCACGCGCGCGGTTTGCGCGATCGCCGGATAGATCGGATCGACGTGGACGATTTTGACTGGCGGCTGCATGCCGGCGTGCAGGCGTTCTGGCTTCCGGGGCGCTGGTGGTGGCGGCGGCGGCGCGACGCCTTCGACCACGCCGATCGAATCGAAGCCAACGGTGCCGCGTTCGACACCGACGACCGCGCCGGCTGCCGGGATGGTGCGTGCGCCTTCGAGACCACTCTCGTCCTTGATGCCCTGCGGCTCGAACGTCGGCGCGGCATTCGCGGAGACGGTCGGCGACGGTTCGCTCGATGCGGGACGCGGTGGCGGCGGCAGGGGAATGTCGATGAGCTGCACCATTCGCAGGTCTTCGAAAATCATCGGACTATGCGGCGTCGGCAGCGGCCCGGACGCGAAGAGCTGCACGACGACGACGGCAGAAATCACGATCGCATGCAACGCGATCGAGCAGATGGTGAGGACACGACGAAGCGGCGAGCGAGGCGCGCGGCGGACGGCGACATCGCCGAACAAGTCGAGCGGCATGGTGTCCTCCTGGCGTGAGTGCCTCGGAGCGCGCCGCTCGATTGCTGGAGTGGCGCGCGCCTAGGTCGAACGTGCAGTCACGTCAGGTTGGACCCCGTGCTCGACTGAAGGTTCCGTCCGCTACTTGCGCTGGTCATGGGGCACGACCACATGCGTCGTCGCGGAAGAGTCATTGCCCGCGGAGTCGACACACGTGATGCCGATTGTGTAAACGCGGCCCGAGCGCTCCGAGCCGGCTCGCGCCGCGCGCACGCTGACCGTCAGGCCGTTCGGAGTCGTCCAGTCAGATGCGCCACCGGCCGCGGGTTGGCTGCTCGTCACGCTCGTGATCGCGCAGGTCGATGAGCGATCGACCGCATCAGTGACACCGGCGCTGATCGCGATCGGCACCAGCTTACCGTTCGGCGGCCACAGCGATGCCGGGTTCGCGGTGACGCTGGCGATCTTCGGCGGCGTCGTGTCGCGCACCGTCACTGTGAAGCTCGCGGTGGCGGTGTTGCCATGTGCATCGATCGCGGTGCAGTTCACCGGCGTGGTGCCGACCGGGAATCCGGAGCCCGACGCCGGAGTGCAGCTAACGGGCACCGAGCCGTCGACCAGATCCGTTGCCGTCGCTTCGAACGTGAGCGGCGTCAACGGTCCGGTGGCCTCCGCCGTCACGGCCGCCGAGACAGTGATGACAGGCGCGGTGTGATCGGTGACGGTCACCGTGAAGCTGCCGTGTGCCATGTTGCCGCTGGCATCGGTCGCCGTGCAATCGACTGTCGTCGTTGCCACGGGGAACGCGAAACCCGATGCCGGCACGCACATCACCACCGGCGCGTCATCCACCAGATCGGTCGCGGACGCTTCGAACGACACGACCGTCGTCGCGCCCGTCGCCTCAGTCATCGTGGGGCTCGGCACTTTCAACGTCGGCGGGGTGGTATCGATGCCGCGGCCGCGCAGTGCCACGGTTGCATTGCCGCCGTTGCTCGTGACGACCAGCGACGCGCTCTTCGCGCCGAGGCCGGACGGGTGGAACGTAACAACCGCCGTCGACGTTTCTCCCGATGCGAGCGTGATCGTGTTCTGCGGAGCCACACTGAAGTCGGCAGTGTCGGCGCCGGCGATCGTGAACGGCGGCGTCAGCGTCGCCGGCACCAGCAGATTGTTCTTGACCGTGGCGTTGAGCGACGCATTCTGGCCGACGTCGACGGCGCCGAAGTCGAGGCTCGCGGCGCCTGCGGTCAGTCGGAGGCTCTGCGCGTTGGTCGGCGTGACGAGCGCGAAATCGAGCGCGTTGGTGTCGGTGTCCTGCAGCGCGGTCGCCGCATGTCCCGGCTTGCGCTCGTAACCGCGATCGACATTCGTCGTCAGTTGCGTCGCGATCGGCGTGGCTTCGCGATACGCCGTGCCTGTCGTCGTGATGCCGACCTGATCGACGATCGTGTTGTCGGGCATCGTCAACGCGACGCCGCCGTTGTCGGCGATTCCGGTCGTGTACGAGACGTTCCCGGGAACGACGCCGGAGTAGCCATTTGCAGCAGTGTTCACGAACAGGTAATGCGTGCGCGCCGGCAGGATCGTCGCCGCCGGAACGGTCGCGCGCGTGCCGGTCGGCGCCGCGTTGCTCGATCCCATCAGCTTCCAGCCGCTGATGTCGATGGCGGCATCGGTGTTGTTGTAAATCTCGACGAGCTCGTCGTTGCCACCCGACGGTCCGCGGAACCGAATCTCGCTGATCACGACCGGCGTCGCCACGCTGCCGGCTCCCGTCAGCACGACGGTTGCGAATCCACCGCCGGTACTCGTCGCCGCCAGCGTGGCCGTCTTCACTCCGGCCGCTGCCGGCGTGAACGTCACGGACACCGTCGTCGATGCACCGCCAGCCAGCGTGGTCGCGGCCGGTGCGACGGCCGAGAACTGCGCAGCGTTCGTCCCCGTGATCGCAAACGGAGTCGTCAGCGTGATTGGTCCGGCAGTGTTGTTGGTCAGTGTGATCGACGCCGTCGCCGATCCCGGAACCGCGACGATCCCGTAGTCGACGGTCGACGGAGACGCGGTGAGCGCCGGCGGCGCGATCGCGATCGTGAACGACGCGCTGCCGCTGCACCCGTTCGCCGCGGTCGTCTGAACGGTGAACGTCGAGGACCCGACGTCAGCCGGCGTGCCGGAGACTGCTCCATCCGCCGCGAGTGTCAGGCCGGCGGGCAGAGAGCCGGTGGATAACGTGAACTTGAACGGGCCCGCGTCACCGCTCGCCGTCACGATGCCGGCGTACGCGCTGCCCACACGACCGCCCGGCAGCGTGGCATCGAGCGTGATGCCCGGACACGTCCCGGTGCCGGTGAGCGCGACGGTCCGCGTGCCGCCTGCACTCGTCACCTGCAGCGTGGCGTTCTTGACGCCGGGCGCCGCCGGCTGGAACGAGACTGCGACCGACGTCGACGCATCCGGCGCCAACAGGGTGGCGCCCGGCGCACCGACACTGAAATCGGCCGCGTCGGCACCGACGATCGCAAAGGGAGGCGTGAGGGAAATGCTCGTCGCATCGCTGTTGCCGATCGTGACCGTCGCCGCCGCGCTCGAACCGGGCGCGACGGTTCCGAAGTCGATCGACGCCGGCGACACGAACAGGCCGGCGGTACCGGTGCCCCTCAGCGGAACGACGACCGAACCGGCGCTCGAGCTCGTGATCGCGAGCGACGCGTTTTTCGTGCCTGGTGCCGCCGGCTGGAACCTGACCGTCGCCGTGGTGGTCGCGCCCGTCGTGAGCGTCGTCGCGGCGGGCAAACCGGCGTTGAACGACCCGGCGTCCACACCGGTGATGACGAACGGCGAGGACAGCGTGACGGACGTCAGCAACAGATTCTTAATCGTCACGGCCTGCGACCGCGTGTCGCCGGGTCCGACCGATCCGAAGTCGATGCTGCTCGGCGCCGCGGTCAGCACCGTGTTCTGCGGATTACTCGGGGTGATCAACTGGAAGTCGGCGCTGTTGTCGCTGGTGTCCTGCACCGATCCGACGCCAGCGCCCGGCGTGCGCTGGTAGCTGCGATCGAGGTTCGTCGTCCCGAGACCCGCGAGCGGCGTACCTTCGTGATATGCCGTTGCGCCGGTCGTCGCGATGCCGACCTGATCGACGATGTTGTTGGCGGCGTCGGCTAACGCTGCGCCGCCCGCGTCGGCGATGCCTGTCGTGTATCCAACGTTGCCGGCCACGGTGCCGGAGTATCCCGTTGTTGCCGTGCTGTTCACGAAGAGGTAGTGGCTGCGTGACGGCAGGACAACGCCGGCCGGTACGATCGCGCGCTGACCGGTGGGCGCCGTCGCGCTGGACCCCAACAACTTCCATCCGCTGATGTCGGCAGGGTTGTCGCTGTTGTTGTAGATCTCGACGAACTCGTCGTTGCCGCCCAACGGACCTCTGACTCTGATCTGGCTGATGACGATCGTGGCTGTGCCCCCGCCGGCTGCCTGTGCCGTTCCCGTCAGCGACACCGTTGTCGAGCCCGCGGTGCTGGCGATGTTGAGCGTGGCGCTCTTCGCGCCGACCGTCGTCGGCAGGAACGTCACCGACGCCGTCGTCGACGTGGCGGGATCGAGTGTCGTCGCGCCGGGCGCGCCGACCTGGAACTGCGATGCATCCGCACCGGTGATCGTGAACGGCGTCGTCAGCGTCAGCGGCGACGTCCCGTTGTTCGTGATCGTGATTGGCGCGACGCTGGCGCTGCCCACGGTCGTCGTGGGAAACGCGATCGTGGCAGGCAACGCCGTGAGCGCCGGACCGCCGCCGCCCGACGCGACGATGTCGGCGAGGAATCGCGGCAGCACCTGATAGCCGCTGTCGAACGGGGCGGACGAGAACTGACCGAGCACGCCGGTCACCGAGAACGCGCCGGAGGGGGTTGCCGTGCCGTCGATGTTCGTGTCGCTGTCCACGCGCAGCGTGCCGGTGCCGGTCGCATCCGCGATCGTGACGTTGCCCGACGCGTTCGCGGCCGGGAACAGGCCGCCGGTGATCGTGACGTTGTCGATGCGGACCAGCCGTCCTTCGAACGCTTCGCCGTTGCCGTTCGCCAACTGCGACAACGTGATGAGGGCCGGCGCGGGCGCGTTGCCCGCTGCGATGAACGAGACGGCGCTGACCGTCAGCTCGGTGAGCCCGTTGAACTGCGTGACGGCGCCGGTCGCTTCGACGGTGTCGCCAATGGCGAAGGGGCCGGCGCCCAGCGACGTGCTGAACAGATCGATGCCGCCGGTCGCGTCCTGCACGTAGTACTCGATGCCGGTGCCGCCGCGGAAATCGATCGACGTGACCGTGCCTTGCACCCGCACGATCTGATTCAGCCGATCGGGGATGAAATCCGCTCCGGGCGTGCCGTCGACATTGTTCAACTCATCGATCCGGGCCTCGCCGATCGTCACGAGCGGCGGCGGCGTCGGCGCCGCGGCGCCGACATCGACGCGGCTGCGCGGCGCGAGATCGTAGCCGGCGTCGAACGGCCGCAGAAAGTCGTCCTGCTGGACGATGCCGACGGCGGTGAACGTCGCGGCCGGCGTGAAGCCCTCGATGTCGGTGTCGTGATCGATCTTCAGCGAGAAGCTGCCGGTGCCGTCCGAGATCGTGACGAACGCGTCGAGCGGCTGGGGCGTCGCCGGAATCGTGCCCGCGACGATCTGACAATTCGCAATCGCGACCAGCTGTCCCTCGAACGACTCGAGATTGGCGGCGATCGCCGAGATGGTGGAGGCGGCCGGCGACGGTGCGGGACCGGTCGAGAGCACGACGACGCCGTAGGGCGACGTGGTTTTCTCGACCGACTCGGTGACGTCGAGCCGCAACCGTCCGCCGTTGAACGCGATGCGTCCGCGGACTTCAACGATCTGCCCCGGCGTGGTCGACGTGAACGGCGTCGGCGTGTCGCTCGAGCGGAAGACGTTGACGCCGCCCGTCGCGTCCTGCACGTAATCGTCGTTCGTGCCGACGCTGAAACCGGACGCCGTGACCGTTCCCTGAATGCGCGCCGCGTAGCCGGCGTAGAGCGGTTCGCCTTTCGGGTTGATCGCGCGGATCGACGAGATTGGGGTGACGCCGGAGAAATAGCCGGAGCCGAACGTCGTGGTGTGACCGCCGGCCGCCGCCCCGATCGCGTAGTCGACGCGCGCGCCGTCGGGCTGCGCGGGAATCGCCGCCTGATAGATGCCGCCGGTGAGCGTCATCGCGATTGGCGACTGCGCGACGCCGTTGACGCTGTACGCGAGCGTGACCGACGCAATCGGCGACTCGCGATCGTTGACGGCCGCGCCGATGGTCACGATGTCGCCGGCCAGCGGAAGCGCCGGCGTGGTCTGCGCGATGACGGTGGGAGCGAAGTCCGCAGTCACGCCGGCCGATGCGCCATCCACCGGATACGTGTGCGCCGCCGCCGGCAGGCGCGTTCCGCCGTCGTCGAAGCTGCTCAGCGAATAGGTCGTCGCGCCGTCGGTCGCCAGCAGAATCGTGCCTTGCCCGGCGTTGCCGGCGGCGGCGCCGGTGTAGCCCTGCTGCGTCACCCGATCGTCGCCGTTCGGGCTCGCTTCGTTCTGATAGAAGACCGGTCCAATGCCGAGAGCGGGCGACACGCCGGTTCCGGTGAACGTGTTGCCGCCTGTGGTCGCGGTATTCAAGTACTTGTTGACGGTCTCGCGGTTCGGATGCCCGAACGTGTTGCTTTCTCCGGTCTGGGCGAACGCGACTTCCGCTTTGAGTGCCGCGAGAAACGTCTGATTGCTCGCGGTCGTGCTCCCATGGTGATCGAGCTGCACGACGTCGACGTCGCCGGCCATTTGCGCGACGTACGTCTCGATGTCGGGTGTCTTCGCGGTTGCGGTGCTGCCGCCGCCGGTCAGATCGCCGGACACGAGGTAGTCGAAGTTGTTGAACTCCACGAGCACGCTGACGCTCTCGGAGTTCAGATCCTGGTTGGTGATCGCGGTCTGGCCGCCGCTCAAGAGCCGTCCGCCCGCGGCCAGAAACGTCGCACGCATGCCGCCGCCCAGATCGATGACGCCGTCCGGCGTGCCCGGCATGACCGTCTGTCGCGTCACCGACGGATGGTTGGCGATCGCCGTCTTGTACGCGAGGTAATGGCCGCGCGTGCTGGCCGGCGACGTCGAGGTGCCTGGCGGTTGGACGTCGGCGCCATCGCCGTTGTCGAAGGCCTTCCCATTCACCTGTCCCGCATCGATCAGCTCCGTGATGCCGGAGATGTGATCGATGTGGTAGTGCGTCACCACTGTGTAGTCGATCGCCGCGATGCCCAGCGTCGTCATCAGCGCCGCGATCTTCGTCGCGCTCCCGTCGGCGCCGCCATCGACGAGCAGCGTTTTGCCGGTCGGCGACACGACGAGCGTCGACGCGCCCTGTCCGATGTCGATGAAGTAAATCCTCGCGTTGCCAGCCGGCGCCTGGGCGTGTGGCCGTTGTGTGAGCAGAAGCAGGACAAGCGCGGCGAACGCCGTGAGTTTCTTGGGCATATCGAAGTTAGTGAGGGAGACCGGGAAAGTGTATCTCAACGACAGGGATTAGGGATTAGAGGGATTAGGGACTAGAGGGATTAGGGATTAGATCGCGAGGGAGCGGCGTGCCATGCGGAAAACGTCATCCATCATTCTGGATGTGAGCTTGCCGGTGTTCGTGTTCTGACGGCTTGGGTGATAGCAGCCGATGAGCGTTTGGCCGTTCGGAAGATCGTACTCGCGCGCATGACCGAACGACGGGCGCGGGAGCATGAGGATGCCGCGCTGCCGCAGCAGGCGCACGTAGGCATCGAATCCAACCTTTCCGAGCGCAACGACGACTCTGATGCGTGGAAGCGCGGCGAGCTCGGCATCGAGATGCGGCAGGCAGCGCGCGATCTCCTCGGGGGTCGGCTTGTTGCCGGGCGGCGCGCAGCGTACGGCCGCGGCGATGAACGCGTCGCGCAGCTTCAGACCGTCGTCCCGATGGTGCGACGTCGGGATGTTCGCGAACCCGGCGCGGTGCAAGGCCGCCATCAGGAAATCGCCGGAGCCGCCGACGCCGTCGCCGGTGAAGACGCGCCCGGTGCGATTCGCGCCGTGCGCCGCGGGCGCGAGGCCCACGAGCAGCAGCCGCGCCCGCGGATCGCCGAATCCAGGGACCGGTCGCCCCCAGTAAGTCTCGTCGCGATACGCGGCCCGCTTCTCGCGCGCGATGCGCGCGCAGTAATCGCGCAGCCGCGGACATGCTTCGCAGCCGACGATCCGCATCGCCACTTCGGAGAGGCGCCAACTTTCTCTAACATTGTCTGATTTGGCCGGCTCGGCGGCGAGCGTCGCCACGTACGCCATCAGCGCGATCCGGACCCCGCCGTTGTCGGCGACATTCTCACCCAGCGTCAACTTGCTGTTCACCTTCACCTCGTCTATCGCCGTGAACTGAGATCCGGAAGACCCATGCCCCCCTGATCGGCAATCGCCATCTCGACCGACGCGTCCTTGAAGTCTGCTTCGGCGCCGAAGTCGAAGAAGACCCTCACGCCGATCGTGTGCAGTTCCGCGACGAGCGGTGACAGCTCCGTGATACTCGACAGCGCGGCGATCTTCTTCATCAGCGGATCGAGCGGCGGCGTTCCCTTCTTGTTGATCGCGGGTTCGTCCATGCACGACGCATAGTAGTCCCCGATTTTCTTCTGCTCGGGCTCACGTCCTGCCGCAGCGCTCTCGAGAATCGTGTGGAGTGTCTCGTTGTTGCGCTCCTGCAGCTCCTCGAAGCGGCTCCAGCCCGCGCGGTCTGCGGGAATCGGATTGTTCGCCACCCAGCCGCCGCACGCGAACTGGTAGAAGTCGTTGCATGGATCGGCACGGCGATCCATGGCGTCGAGCTGGAGGCCCGATTGAGATGATTGCGCGACGGTGATGGCGGTCGCGAGCGGGAGTGCGACGAACGTGACGGCGAGCAGCAGACGGCGCATCGTTCCTTCCCGGGTAGCAAAAGCGTCGGGTCGTGAGGTTACAATTAGTGGTTGCGCTACAGGCGCTTTATCTTATGAGATACATTGCTCCGAAAGACGCCGCCGCCGCGGAGCTCGACGCTCTGGAAACTCGTGAGTGGCTCGACTCCCTCGATTACGTCCTGCAAACCGGCGGCCCAGCTAAGGTCGCCCGGCTGCTGCGTGAGCTGACCATCCACGCCAGGCAGAACGGCGTGAAGCTGCCGTTCACGGCCAACACGCCCTACATCAACACCATTTCCGCGGAAGAGCAGGCGCTGATGCCCGGCAGCCCGGACATCGAGCGGCGCATCAAGAGCCTCGTCCGCTGGAACGCCGCCGCGATGGTCGTGCGGGCGAACAAGGCGGAAGAAGGCATCGGCGGCCACATCTCCACGTACGCGTCGGCGGCGACGCTGTACGAAGTCGGGTTCAATCATTTTTTCCGCGGCCATACCGAAGGAAATACCGACGGCGGAGACGTGATTTTCTTTCAGGGCCACGCGGCGCCGGGCATCTACGCGCGCGCGTACCTCGAGGGGCGCATCGACGAGTCGCATCTCGAAAACTTCCGCCGCGAGCTGAAGCCCGGCGGCGGCCTCTCGTCCTATCCCCATCCGTGGCTGATGCCCGATTTCTGGGAATACCCGACCGTGTCGATGGGCCTCGGGCCGATCATGGCGATCTATCAGGCGCGCTTCATCCGCTACCTCGAGGATCGCGGCCTCAAGCCGGCCACGGATCAGAAAGTGTGGGCGTTCCTCGGCGACGGCGAAACCGACGAGCCGGAAGCGCTCGGCGCCATCACACTTCCCTCGCGCGAGAAGCTCGACAACCTCATCTTCGTGATCAACTGCAATCTCCAGCGCCTCGACGGTCCGGTGCGCGGGAACGGCCAGATCATCCAGGAGCTGGAAGCGGCGTTCCGCGGCGCCGGCTGGAACGTGATCAAAGTCCTGTGGGGCCGCGAGTGGGATCCGCTGCTCGCCAAGGATCGCGACGGCCTGCTCGTCAAGCGCATGGGCGAAATCGTCGACGGGCAGTATCAGAAGTACGCGGTCGAATCGGGCGCGTACGTGCGCGAGCACTTCTGGGGCGCCGACCCGCGGCTACTCGACATGGTGAAGCACCTCACCGACGATCAGTTGAAGAAGATGACGCTTGGCGGCCACGATCCCATCAAGGTCTACAACGCGTACAGGGCCGCGGTCGAGTACAAGGGCGCGCCCACGGTCGTGCTCGCGCGCACCATCAAGGGCTACGGCCTCGGCGAAGCGGGCGAGGGCAAGAACATCACGCATCAGCAGAAGAAGATGAACGAAGAAGAGCTGCGGGCGTTCCGCACGCGCTTCGGGATTCCCGTCGCCGATGCCGACGTCGCCAAGACGCCGTTCTACCGGCCGCCCGACGACAGCCTCGAAATCAAGTACATGCGCGAGCGGCGGCGAGCGCTCGGCGGCTACGTGCCGACCCGCAAGGTCCGCAGCGAGCCGCTGAAAAGCGTGCCCACCGAGCCGTTCGAGGAATTCGGGAAGGGCACCGAGGGCCGCAAAGCGTCGACGACGATGGTGTTCGTGCGGCTGCTGTCGAAGCTGCTGCGCGATCCGGAGCTCGGACGGCTCGTCGTGCCGATCGTGCCCGACGAGGCGCGCACGTTCGGGATGGAAGCGTTGTTCCGGCAGGTCGGCATCTACTCGCACGCGGGTCAGACCTACGAGCCGGTCGACATGGACACGCTCCTGTATTACAAGGAGGCGTCCGACGGCCAGATTCTCGAGGAAGGCATCACGGAAGCGGGATCGATGTCGTCGTTCGTCGCCGCGGGCACGGCGTACGCGACCCACGGCGTCAACACGATCCCGTTCTTCATTTACTACTCGATGTTCGGCTTCCAGCGGATCGGCGATCTGATTTGGGCGGCGGGCGACGCGCGGACGCGCGGCTTCATGCTCGGCGGCACGTCCGGCCGCACGACGCTCGCCGGCGAAGGGCTGCAGCATCAGGACGGCCACTCGCATCTCATCGCCATGGCCTTTCCGAACTGCGTCGCCTACGACCCGGCGTTCGCATACGAGATCGCCGTCATCATCGAGGACGGCATCCGGCGGATGTACGTCAATCAGGAAAGCATCTTCTATTACCTGACGGTGATGAACGAGCAGTACGCGATGCCGGTCATGCCGGAAGGATCGCGCGAGGGAATCCTGAAGGGTCTGTACCGCTTCCGCGCCTCGTCGATGCCCAACGCGCCGCTGCGCGCGCAACTCTTCGGCAGCGGCGCGATTCTGCCCGAGGTGATCAAGGCCCAGGAAATCCTGGAGTCGAAGTACAACGTCGGCGCCGACGTCTGGAGCGTGACGAGCTACACCGAGCTCTATCGCGAGGGACACGCGGCGGAGCGCTGGAACATGCTGCATCCGGACCAGGCGCCGCGCGTGCCGTACGTCACCGCGCAGCTCGCGCAGGCGCCCGGCGTGCTCATCGCCGCGTCGGACTACGTGAAGGCGATGCCCGATTCGATCGATCGCTGGCTGCCGCGTCCGCTGGTCACGCTCGGCACCGACGGCTACGGCCGGAGCGAGAGCCGCGCGAACCTGCGCGAGTTCTTCGAAGTCGATTACCGTTACGTCATCGTCGCCGCGCTTGCCGCGCTCGCGCGCGAGGGTAAGATCGATCGCTCGGTCGTGCAGCAGGCGATCAAGGCGCACAACATCAATCCGGAGAAAGTGAACCCAGCGATTTCATGATGAGCCTCGCCGCCACGCTCGCCACCACAGAGGACACGGAGGACACAGAGGTTCAAACCTTCTCGCGTACAGGATTATTCCTCCGCGTCCTCCGTGTCCTCCGTGGTGGCGAGCTTCTGTCCTGCGGAGATCTTCGTGCCCACTGACTTCACTCTCCCCGAGCTCGGCGAAAACATTTCGGCCGGCGACGTCCTGCGCGTGCTGGTCAACGCCGGCGACACGATCGCGAAGGATCAGCCGGTCCTCGAGCTCGAAACCGACAAAGCGACGATCGAAGTGCCTTCGTCGGTCGCCGGTCAGGTGAAAGAAATCAAGGTGAAGGCCGGCGACAAGGTGAAGGTCGGCCAGGCGATCCTCAGCGTCGATGACGGTGCCGGCGAGGCTGCGCCGGAAGCCGAGAAGGAGGCTGCGCCGGAAGCCGAGAAGGAGGCTGCGCTGAAAGCCGAGAAGGAGGCTGCGCCGAAAGCCGAGAAGGAGGCGCCTCCGAAGCAGGAGTCCGCGAAGGCGGCCGAAGCGGAGCCGGAAGAGCCTGAAGAGGAGGCCGAACCGGAGAAGGCGGAGAGCGCGCCGGCCGGCGCGAACACCGCGGCGAAAGTGCCGGCCGATGGTGGTCTCGAACAGCACGTCGAAGGCGCCAAGCGCGCAACGGCGGCCGACAAACCTGGCGTCAAGCAGCCGGCGGCCGACAGCCCGAAGACCGAGGAGCCCGAAACGGCGCAACCGCGCGCTCAGAAGGTTGTCGACATCTCCCGTGGTGCGCGTGCGGCCGCCGAGCCGGCTGCGCCCGAAGCGCCCGAAGAACCGCCGGCGCCCGCGGCCCCCTCAGTCCGGCGCATGGCGCGCGAGCTGGGCGTCGAGATCAGTAAAGTCCCGGGCAGCGGTCCGAGCGGACGGATTTCGGTCGACGACGTGAAGGCGTACGCGAAGCGCATGTTGACGAGCGGTGCCGGTCGCACCGGCGGCCTCCCGTCAGAACCTCTTCCAGATTTCTCGCGGTGGGGCGAGATCGAGCGTCAGCCGATGCGCGCCGTGCGGCGGAAGACCGCCGAGCATCTGAGCGTCGCGTGGGCGACCGTGCCGCACGTCACGCAGTGCGACCTCGCCGACATCACCGCGCTCGACGAGCTCCGCAAGGCGCACGCGAAAGAAGTCGAAGCCGCGGGCGGCAACCTCACGGTGACGGCGATCGCCGTCAAAGTGGTCGCCGCGGCACTGCGCCGGTATCCGCAGTTCAACAGCTCGATCGACATGCAGGCCGGCGAGATTATCTACAAGAAATACGTGAACATCGGCATCGCGGTGGACACTGATCGCGGATTGCTGGTGCCGGTCATCCGCAACGCCGATCAGAAGAACATCATCCAGTTGTCGGTGGAGCTCGCGCAGCTCTCCGAGAAGGCGCGCAACCGCAAGATCTCGCTCGAGGAGATGCAGGGCGGCTGCTTCAGCATCTCGAACCTCGGCGGCATCGGCGGCACCTACTTCACGCCGATCGTGAACGTGCCCGAGGTCGCGATCCTCGGTATCTCGCGCGCGTCAATGCAGCCGAAATTCTCCAACGGCGAGTTCACGTCGCGACTGCTGCTCCCGCTGTCGCTGTCCTACGACCACCGCGCGATCGACGGCGCCGACGGCATTCGATTTCTGCGCTGGGTCGCGGAGGCGCTCGAACAACCATTTCTGTTGGCGCTGCACGGCTAGATCCGAGCGACGTTGCATCCACCAACTCCCTCAGCCACGAAAGCACGAAAACACGAAAAAGAGAGAATTTGGTTTTTTTCGTGGTTTCGTGTTTTCGTGGTTGCATTTTGTTGACATGATCTCTGTTCAACTCGTTGTTGTCGGCGCCGGTCCCGGCGGCTACGCCGCCGCGTTTCTCGCCGCCGATCTCGGTCTCTCCACCGCGCTCGTCGATCCGAATCCGAATCCTGGCGGCGTCTGCGTCTACGTCGGGTGCATCCCGTCCAAGGCGCTGCTGCACGTCGCGACGCTGATTGACGAGGCGCGCCATGCGAAAGCGTGGGGCGTCGACTTCGGCGATCCCCGAATCGATCTCGCGAAGCTCCGCGACTTCAAGAACAACGTTGTCAAGCGCCTGACGAGCGGCACCGGGCAGCTCGTCAAGCATCGAAAGGTGAAGTACCTGCAGGGCCTCGCGGAGATTGTCGACGCGCACAACCTTCGCGTGAAGCTCGCCGGCGGAACCGAGGAACAGGTCCAGTTCGAGCACGCCATTCTCGCCACCGGATCGGTGCCGGCGATTCCGCCGATGCTGGCGAGTGACGACGAACGCGTCATGGATTCGACCACTGCTCTCGATCTGCCCGACATTCCGAAGTCGCTCCTCGTCGTCGGCGGCGGCTACATCGGCCTCGAGCTCGGCTCCGTGTATGCGGCGCTCGGCAGCGCTGTGACCGTCGTCGAGATGACGGCGGGTCTGCTGCCCGGCGCCGATCGCGATCTAGTGGACGTCCTCGCCAAGCGCGTCAACAAGGTGATGACGAGCGTGCTGCTGAGTACGAAGGTCGTGCAGATGAAGCCCGAGGACAAGGGCATCCGCGTGACGTTCGAGGGAGACGTCAATCCGAAGGAGCAGCTGTTCGATCGCGTGCTCGTCGCCGTCGGGCGGCGCCCGAACTCGAAGATTCCGGGCCTCGAGAAGACGCACGTCCAGGTCGATCAGCGCGGCTTCATCATGGTCGACGAGCAGCGCCGCACGCACGAGCCGTCCATCTTCGCCATCGGCGACGTCGTGGGCGAGCCGATGCTCGCGCACAAGGCGTCGCACGAGGGGCGCGTCGCGGTCGAAGTGATGGCGGGGGAGAACGTCGCATTTGCGCCGCGGGCCATTCCTGCGGTCGTCTTCACCGATCCCGAGCTCGCATGGGCGGGGCTGACCGAGACGCAAGCCGCCAAAGAGAACCGCAAGGTCGCGATCGCGAAGTTCCCGTGGGGCGCGTCAGGCCGCGCGATCACGCTCGATCGCATGGACGGCTTGACGAAGCTCGTCATCGATGCCGGCACCGAACGGCTGCTCGGCGTCGGGCTCGCCGGTCCAGGCGCCGGCGAGTTGATCGCCGAAGGCGTGCTCGCGATCGAGATGGGCGCGACCGCCACCGATCTCAAGCTGACGATCCATCCGCATCCGACGCTCACCGAAACGCTGATGGAAGCGGCCGAAGTCTTCTTCGGTCAGGCCACGCACGTATATCGGCCGAAGCGCGGCTGACCACGACGATCGACGCAGAAACCGCAGAACGCGCAGAACAAAAGTTGCTCTGCGGGTTCCGCGAGTTCTGCGTTTGACGGTCGTCAGAAGCGATAGCGCACACCAGCGCCGAAGCGGCCGAGGTTACGGTCCTCGTCGCCGAGCAATCGGAACAGCCGGAGATCGCCGTCGATCCACACATGCGGTGCGGCGCGGACGCTGACACCTCCGCCGAGCGTCAACGCGAGATCAACAGACGACGAGGTGAACGGTTGCCTGAAGCTGGGTGCCGGGAACGTCGTCAACCCGAGGCCAACGAGATCGGGGGGCAATGTCAGCGGACCGAAGACGAGGTCTGCCGTGCGGCGGATGCTCGCGATGCCGCCGCCGGCCACGAAGTAGGGATCGATCCGGTCGGCGGTCGTCGGGATGTGCACGCGGACGTTATTGGTGAAAATGACGGCGCGGCCGCCCTCGTTCTCGAACCTCGTTGGAAAAATCGATGGCCGAACCAGACTCGTCACGGACCCCGCGGGGCCGGACACCGAGACGAATGAGAATATCGACGACGCCGGAAGGGCAATCGGGGAGAACGTCGACTTCAGCGTGGGGATCCCCGTGGCTTCCACCTCGAGGCCGGCGACGCGATTGAAGCGGTACTCAAACGATCCGGCAAACGACCAGGAGGTGCGGGACTCCAGATTCGTCGCCGACGCGCTGGCGCCTGCGCTGACGCCGCGATTGTCCTGCGCCGCCGCCGCACTCGAGAAGCTCAACAACAGAACGAGCATGACGCATCCAGGCAGCCTCATGCCCCCCAGTGTAGCCGAGCCTAGCCCTCAGCTCTGGTGATCGATCCGGTCGCCGTCCATCGCAGGAACGCCGATGCGACCAGCGTCTCGATGACGGCGCGGCACGTCGCCTGCTCGAGGCCCCACAGGCGTGTCGCCTGCGCCGGCGTCAGGCGGAGACCCGGCATCTCGTGAAATTCGTTGCGGACCCGGCGAACGATTGCGTCCAGCTCCATCGGCGTCCTCATTTCTCGTCTACGAGCCTCACGTCTTTTCCCCACACTTCGCGCCGCACTTGCAGCGCGGCCTCGCGTGCGCCGGCCGTCTCGAACATCTGGGCCGGCCCGAACGCGCTCGTGCGTATGCCGATCCGTTTGTAGAGCGCCGCGAGCGATCGCGCGTCGACCACCGACGGCTGATCCGCGATTTCGAGCGCATGATGCAGCTCGTGCCCGAGGGTCGCCATCTGATCGTTCAACGTGCGGCCGCACGCCAGCTCGATGACCAGGTAGCGCCGCCCCGCCGCCGTCGACAAGATCCCGATCCAGCCTTCGAGTCCGCTCTCCGCGAACGCGCGGTGGCGGATGTACACGATGACGTCCGAGCGTTCGAGGCGATCGACCATCTCGCGGATGCTCGCCGAACGGCGGGTCGCATCGGCGACGAGCTGTTGCGCGTCGGTCGTTTGCGGACGCACGTGCGGCGGAGGCTTCCACGGATCCTCCGCGCGCGCCGCCGATGCAACGAACAGCAACGAGGCGCTCGCGAGGACCCGCCAACGGCAGGTCGCGAGCGGCATGCCCCGCTGGCGAGCAAGATGCAGTCCAGGCCTCGTGAATCGGCGCCGCGCGAAAAGCGGCCGGTTTTCGACGGCTCGCTCGGCACTGGGACGCCGATTCCGACAATGACGTAGGACCTGACGGCCGATCAAACAAGAACGTAGGACGCGCCTCTGGAGGCCCCGCTTGCAATCAACGGCGATCGCGACAAAAATGTCGAGCGTGAAATCGAAGACGACAGGAATGTCTGGCGCGGCCGACGCCCACGCGCGCGAGGCGCGGCGCCTCTCGACGCTGCTCGAAGTCAGCCAGGCGCTGACCGGCACCCTGAACCTCAAATCCTCGCTGCACCGCGTCCTGGAAATCCTCGCCCGCCATCACGGCGCCGTGCGCGGCTGCGTCTCCCTGCTGCACGCCGACGGCGACCTGCGCGTCGAGGCCTCCGACGGCATGCCCGCCGCGTCGCCGGCCGCCAGCGAGCGGGGCATGACCGGGGACGGCATCATCGGGCGCGTCGTCCAGAGCGCGAAGCCGGTCGTCGTGCCGCGCGTCAGCCGCGAGCCGTCGTTTCAGCACCGCGCGGCGCGCCGTCCGGACCTTGCGCATGAGGAGCTGAGCTTCGTCTGCGTGCCGATCGTCCTCAATCGCCGCGCCCTCGGCGCGCTCGCCATCGATCTGAAGTTCAAAGGCGATCGCAACTTCGACCGCAGCACGAAGTTTTTCGGCGTCGTGGCGTCGATGATCGCGCAGGCGCTGAAGGTGCACCGGCTGATCGAAGAGGACAAGCGGCGGCTGGTCGACGAGAACACGCATCTCCGGCAGGAGCTGCGCGAGCGTTACGACTTCTCGAATCTGGTCGGCGGCAACGGACCGATGCGGGAGATTTACGAGCAGGTGACGCAGGTCGCCGGCACGAACACCACGGTGCTCGTTCGCGGCGAGTCGGGGACCGGGAAAGAGCTGATCGCCCACGCCATCCATTACAGCTCGCTGCGCGCGAAGAAGCCGTTCGTGAAGGTCAGCTGCGCGGCGTTGCCCGAGAGCCTCATCGACTCCGAGCTGTTCGGCCACGAGAAGGGCGCGTTCACCGGCGCGGAGGCGCGGCGGAAGGGGCGCTTCGAGCTGGCCGAGGGCGGCACGCTGTTCCTCGACGAGATCGGCGACGTCAACCTGGCGACGCAGGTGAAGCTGCTCCGCGTGCTGCAGCAGCGCGAGTTCGAGCGCGTCGGCGGGACCGAGACGGTGAAGGCGAACGTGCGCCTCGTCGCCGCGACGAACAAAGATCTCGAGAAAGCGATCGCCGCCGGCACCTTCCGCGAGGATCTCTACTATCGCCTCAACGTCTTCACGATGTTCGTGCCGCCGCTGCGCGAACGGAAAGCGGACTTGCTGCTGCTCGTCGATCACTTCCTGGAGAAGTTCGCGCGCGAGCACCAGCGCAACATCAAGCGCATCTCGACGCCCGCCATCGACATGCTGGCGAGCTACCACTGGCCCGGCAACGTGCGCGAGCTCGAGAACACGCTCGAACGCGCGGTCGTCACGTGCGACGGCGAGGTGATTCACGGTCACCATCTGCCTCCCTCGCTGCAGACGGCTGAGGCGTCGGGCACGGTGACGCGCGTCTCGCTGAGGGAGGCGGTGTCCGCCTACGAAAAAGACCTCATTCAGGACGCGTTGAAGACGACGAGAGGGAACCGGGCGAAGGCGGCGCGGCTGCTCGACACGACCGAGCGCATCATCAATTACAAGGTGCGGACCTATGGGATCGACGCCGGGCGGTTCAGGTCGTAGGAATCTGGCCGAAAAACGTCTGCCTGGGGTCGGACTTTAGTCGCATTCTTCCCGCCGCCCGGCCGGAGTATCGTGTGATGTTCGCTGCCGGCCGGGGAACCGGCTGGCCCTGCGTTTGCTCGGCCTTGGGCGTTCATCATTATTCATATGTACGAACTGTTCGCTCGCACGCTCTCCCAGGGTCTTCAGGCGTTCATGCCGGTTGCGGTGTACTTCGCGTACGCGCACGGCCAGCGCCGTTCGGATTTGGCGTGGGCCGCGCGGTGGGCGATGGCCGCCGCCGCGCTCCTGACCGTGCCGGCCGGCTACGCGTTTCAGCACACCTCGCATCAAGCGGGATGGGAAGCGGCGCTGGCGACGACCGCCGCCGCGATCACGATCGCGTTCGGTCGCGCGGTCCGATCGGATTCCCGCCTCCGCTCGCGTGTGGAACGAGCGAGCTCCGGCGAGGCTCGCCGAAGCGCCTTCGGCGCGAAGGCGGCACGCGTCGCGCCATGGAGTGCGATCGCCGCCGGCGCGGCGCTCACGCTGCTCCTCGTCCGGCAGACGATGGAGATCGAAGTCGTGCTCGAGGCGTCGCTGATTCAACTGCGCTCGCTCGAAGCGACGCAGGCCGCGTCCGGCGCGGTCGCCGCCGCGGCGTTCGCTGCGTTCGTCTGGACGCGTCTCGCGGCCCGGTTGTCACGCGACACGCTGCGCGTCGCGACGCTCACGTTCACCGCCGTCTTCCTCGTGCAGGCGCTCGTGTACGCCTTTCATGAATCGGCCGAGGCGCGCGTCCTGCCGTGGAGCGAGATCCTGCACACGGCGAGCGAACCGTACGGACCCGAAGGCGAGTACGGACGCGGCGTCAGCTATCTGCTGTTCGTGCTCCCGATGGTCAGTGTGCTCGTGCTGCCGCTCGGCGACGTCGCCGCCCGCGTCTGGCGCTCGAGCCGGCGGCACGCCGTCGCGACGGCATCGATGCTGGGCGTCGCGTGCGTCGTGCTGATCGCCGCGGAAGGCGGCCCGAGACTGGCGCGCAGCGCCGCCGCGCCGGCCGCGCCCGCGATCGCGGCCGCGAGCCTCACTGGATCGCCGCACGTGCTGTTCCGCCACACCGGCGTCGATGCGGCCTACAACCTGATGACCGTCGCGTCGATCGATCGTCCGTCGACGACGGCCGGCTCCGCGCTGCGGTGCGAGCGCGTGTCGTTCTCCGCCGGCCGCGGCATCTGTCTGCAGGCCGACCGCGGCATGTTCACCACGTACAAGGCGGTATTTTTCGATCGCACGCTGGCGGCGACCGGCTCGATGAAGCTGCAGGGCAGTCCGAGCCGCAGCCGCGTGTCGCCCGACGGCCGCGTCGGCGCGTTCACCGTGTTTCTCTCCGGGCACGCGTATGCGGCGGTCGGATTCTCGACGCAGACGATGCTCGTCGACATGGCCAGCGGCGATCCGCTGGGCGAGCTCGAGCAGTTCGCGACGTGGCGCGACGGCGCGCGATTCAAGGCGGCCGACTTCAATTTCTGGGGCGTCACCTTCACACGCGACAGCAACGTCTTCTATGCGTCGCTCGGCACCGGCGGCAAGACGTACCTGGTCAAGGGCGATCTCGGTCTCCGCAAGCTCACCGTGCTCCTCGACAACGTCGAATGTCCGTCGCTCTCGCCCGACAATCGATTGATCGTGTTCAAGCGGCGCGTGGCGACGGCGGCGGACGCGTGGCGCCTCTACGTCCTCGACCTCGCGACGATGGCCGCGCGTCCGCTCGCAGCGGAGACACGGTACGTCGACGATCAGGTCGAGTGGCTCGACAACGGCCACGTGCTTTACGCGATCCAGCGCCCCTCGTCCGCGACCTCGGACGTGTGGCTGGCCGGGGTCCCTGGGGTTGACGACGACAGCGCCGCTCCACGCGTCTATCTGCCCGAGGCGAGCTCGCCGATCGTCGTCCGCTGATTTCCTGCAACGGCTAGCAGCGATCGATTGACGCGATGCCGTGCATTCCGGCATCATCCGGCCGCCGTGAGCACCACGCGCCCAACCTGCGACTACATCGTCGTCGGCGCCGGGTCCGCCGGGTGCGTGGTGGCAGCGCGGCTTTCCCAGGATCCAACCGCATACGTGCTCGTGCTCGAGGCCGGTGGCACGGACGATCACGCCGCAGTTCACGATCCGGGGCGCTGGCCGACACTCCTTCGCGGCGAGCTCGATTGGGGCTATCAGACGAGGCCCGAGCGGCATGCGAACAATCGCATCCTGCCGTGTCCGCTCGGAAAGATGATCGGCGGCTGCCACAGCCTCAACGCCAGCACGTGGGTGCACGGACACCCGACCGACTTCGACAACTGGGCGTATCGCGGCAATCCCGGCTGGGACTTCAAGAGCGTGCTGCCGATCTTCAGGACGATCGAGGATTACGCGGGCGGCGCGAGTGACTATCGCGGAAGCCTCGGTCCGCTCTACATGGAGCTGCCGCGCGATCCGAATCCGATTGCGACCGCGTTCATCGAGGGCGCGGGCGAAACCGGGTTGCCGGTGGTCGGCGACAACAACGCCACCGGGATGGAGGGCGCGAGTTACTTCAACCTGACGATCAAGAACGGCAGACGCAACAGCGTGGCGTCCGCTTATCTTCGTCCCGCGATGGAGCGGCCGAACCTCGAGGTCGTCACCGGCGCCGAGACGCGCCGGCTGATCTTCGATGGCACGCGCTGCCGCGGCGTCGAGTACGCGCATGACGGCCGTCTCGAGACGGCGATGGCCGACCGCGAGGTCATCGTCTGTGCCGGCGCCATCGGGTCGCCGCGGCTGCTGATGCTGTCCGGCATCGGACCGAGCGAGGATCTGCTGCCGCTCGGGATTCCGATGGTCACCGATCTGCCCGGCGTCGGCCGCAACCTTCAGGATCATGTGCTGCTGGCCGGCATCGCGTATGAAGTGAAGGATGCGTTGCCGGCGCCGAGGAACAACGCGGCGGAAAGCACGCTGTGGTGGAAGTCCGATTGGCGATTGCTCGGCCCGGACTTGGAGCCGGTGCTCGTCGAGTTCCCGTTCGTGAGCGCGGAGCTCGCGGACCAGATGCCGCCCAATTGCTTCACGATCGCGCCCACTCTGGTCCGGCCCGCGAGCCGCGGGCGCGTGCGACTGACCGCGTCGAGTCCGGCGGCGCCACCGGAGATCGACATGAACTATCTGGAGTGCGAGGCCGACGTCGTCGCGCTGCTCGTCGCGATTGATTTGTGCCGCGAGATCGGCGCGTCGCCGGCGCTGCGGCGATTCTCGAGGCGCGAGGTGCTGCCCGGCCCGCGCGACCGCGCCGGCATGCGCGCGTTCATCCGGCAGAGCGCGTTCACGTTCTTCCATCCGTCGAGCACGTGCCGGATGGGCGTCGATGCGATGGCGGTGGTCGATCCGGAGCTGCGCGTGTTCGGCGTCACCGGCCTGCGCGTCGCCGACGCGTCGATCATGCCGGACGTGACGACGGGGGACACGACGGCGCCGTCGGTGCTGATTGGCGAGAAGGCGGCGGCGATGGTGATGGGCGCGCGCGCCGTAGTCGCCGTCGCGTGACGCGCGCCATATGGTCATGAGCCACACCGCAGTCGCGTCAGCATCCTCGGAAGCAGCGAGCCGCGCCCTGGCGCAGGAGATCGCGGCCTACGCCGAGCGAAATCCGAGAAGCTTCGAACGCTATTCCGCGGCGACGTCCGTCATGCCGGGCGGCAACACCAGGACCGTGCTGTACTACGATCCATTTCCGCTCAGTATCAGCCGCGGTCAGGGATGTCGCCTCTGGGACGCGGACGATCACGAATACCTCGACTTCCTTGGCGAGTTCACCGCCGGCGTGTACGGTCATTCCGATCCGGCCATCCGCGCCGCGATTGTTTCGGCGCTCGATCGAGGCATCAACCTGTCGGGACACACCGAGCTCGAGGCCGCGCTCGCACGCACTGTCTGCGAGAGATTTCCGTCCATCGATCTCGTTCGCTTCACGAACTCCGGGACGGAAGCGAATCTCATGGCGCTTGGCGCGGCGGCGGCTTTCACCGGCAGGCGGACGTTTCTCGTGTTCCACGGCGCGTATCACGGCGGGCTGCTGAACTTCACGAGCGGGCCGTCGCAGATGAACGTGCCGCACGAGTTCCTGCTTGCGGCCTACAACGACATCGATCGAACGCTTCAACTGATCGATTCGCATGCGAAGGACCTCGCGGCAATCCTGATCGAACCGATGCTCGGCACCGGCTGTATTCCGGCCGACACCGAGTTTCTTCTCGCGTTGCGGCGCGCGGCCACTGATTCCGGCGCGTTGCTGATCTTCGACGAGGTGATGACGTCGCGGCTGTCGCCGGGCGGCCGGCAGCAGACGATCGACGTCATTCCTGACATGACGACGCTGGGCAAGTACATCGGCGGCGGCATGTCGTTCGGCGCGTTCGGCGGCAGGCACGACGTGATGCAGCAGTTCGATCCGCGCCGAGCGGGAGCGCTTCCGCACGCCGGGACGTTCAACAACAACGTCGTCACGATGTCCGCCGGGGTTGCCGGGATGACCAAGGTGTTCACACCGGCCGCGGCGGAGGCGCTGAACGCGCGCGGCGATGCGCTTCGGACGCGCTTGAACAACATGTGCCGGGACCACGGCGCCAGCTTTCAGTTCACCGGCATCGGTTCGCTCATGTCCGCGCACGCGACCAGCCGCCCGATCAACGCGCCGTCCGACGCCGCACACGGCGATTCCTCGATCAGGGATCTGTTCTTCTTCGACATGCTCAGTCGCGGGATATACCTCGCCCGAAGAGGATTCATCGCGCTGTCACTTCCTATTGGTGAAGCTGAGGTGGATCGTTTCGTGGAGGCTGTGGAACACTTCCTCGAGACCCGCCGCGATCTAGTGGCCTGTCCACGTTGATCAAGGACCACCTCGCGGGCGGGGCATCCCGGCTGGCTGCGTTGCTCCTCCCTCAAATACTCCCGGTATTCTCGGTCGTCGCGCCTTGCCAGCCGGGCGCCGCGCTCCGCGATCTGGTCCTTGTTCAACGCGGACGGGCCACTGTCTGCGTCGCTGTCCGCTGATGATGAATTGGTTTGATCGCACGGTCCGGATTCTCGTCACCTCGAGCGTATGCGTCGCGTTGAGCGTTGCATGTTCGAGTCATCCCACAGGGCCCGGCCAGGTGCCGCTCGGCCAATCGTTCGAGTTGCGCGCCGGCTCTTCAGCGGTCGTCGAAGGCGGACTGACGATCGCGTTCAATGGCGTCAAGTCGGATTCACGCTGTCCGATGGACGCGCTGTGCGTGTGGGCCGGCGACGCGATCGTCACCGTGTCGCTGGCGCAATCCGGCGGCGATCGCGCCGAACGCGAGCTGCACACCGCCTCGGCCGGATCGGAAGCGTCGTATCGTGCGTACTCGGTCAAGCTGGTCGCGCTTGCGCCGTATCCGCGATTGGATCGACAGATCCGTCAACAAGATTACGCCGCGACTCTCGCCGTCAGCGCGCGCTGAACACGGGCGACGTTCGCATTGTCGGGTTACTAGCCCATCGACACCACTGCGCATTCGTTTGCCGGCTGGACCGCGGCGAAATCTGAATGAGCCGCGTACCAGGACGCCGCGATACCGACGCGCGTTCGCCGAACTACTCAAATTGAGCCCGCGACAAGTAACGTCGAAGTCCGCTTGATCGCGTCGCCTCCCGACAGAACAACTGCATAACGAACACGCCCGCTGAGGGCACTTCAGTTGCGTAGATTGAATCAGCCTTGTCCGTATCGACGCACGCAGCGGAGGTGGCACACATGAAGAACGCCGTTCCTCACCATTCCAGTCTCATCGCTCTCTGCTCGGTGCTGGCTGTGCTGGCATCGGCAGTACCCGCCACAGCCCAGTCAGTGAGCGGTCAAGCACGGGCGATTCAGGCGAGCGTCGTGAATCCTCTTGGAGGAATCACGACGACCGTTCTCGTCGACACCGGAACACTCAGCAATTCGAGTGACGCGAGAGAGGCCTCGTCCCCGACAGGCACGGTGACGTCCCTCGTCACGGGAAGTGTCCTTCATGCAACGGCCATCGGCTGGACCGATCAGGCCGCGGCCGAGGCATCAGTTGGCGAGCTGCGCGTCACGGCGGGCCCAGCGGCGGTCACCGCCGACTTCGTCATGGCGCGTGCCAAGGCCGTCACGGGTTCCGCCGGAACCGCAGCTGTCAACATCGATGGTCTGATGATCAACGGGCTGCCGGTGACGGTTACGGGAATCCCGAATCAGACGATCACCATTCCGGGCGGGAACATGGTGATCAACGAACAGTCAACAGGATCGACGGGAACCGTCGTCAACGCGCTGCACATCATCACCGCCGCCGCCGATGTCGTCATCGCATCCGCGACGGCGCGAGTTCAATAGTTTTTACGGAGACAGACGATGCGTATGCGTACAGTCGTTGGCGCGCTGTGTGCGCTCGGAGCAGCATTTGCGCTGTCGCTCGGCGGAAACTCTTTGATCGCGCAACAGCCGCCTCCGTGTGACTTCGTCACCGGCGGCGGTTTCATCATCAATCCCACGACTGCCGGCGGTTCAGGAACGTTCGGCGTCGCTGGCGGTTGTAAGAACGGTTCGGGTACAGGTACGCCGCCATTGCCATTCTTTGGTCACCTCGAATACGACGATCACGCTGTCGGCATCAAAGTCCACAGTACTTTGATCACCGCTTATCTCCAGGACACGCTTCTGTTCGATCCCGATGCACGTCTGATTTGCGGTACGGCGAAGGCGAATGCGGATGACGTAAATTTCGTCGTTCGGGTCAAAGATGGAGGCGAGCCATCTGTCAACGACCAATTCGACATCATCATCGCATTGACGACCAACCCAACGGCGCCAATGTATACGACCTGGACGGGCACGCCACACCCGTTAGCCGGCGGCAACATCCAGTTGCACAAACCCAACGGCACGAGTACTACGGGCGTGTTCGGGGGATTATGTCCCGCGCTCGGCAAGCCACCCGATGAATAACGCCAATCCAGTCACGCGCGAGCATTACGCCGCCGACGTCACTTGCCCGGTCTGAGCTCCTGCGAAAACCCGAGGGCGTTCAGGTCGCGGAACATGGGCGTCAACGGCGGCAGCTTGGCGAGGTCGAGGAAGTCCGTATCGAATTGAAAATCACGCGTCGGGGTGTCGTACTCAATGTTATTGCAGCACTTGAATGTGCCGACGGCTTGCCTGTTATAGAAGAAGGTGACCATCGATCCGCGATAGTGAACCGTGGCAGCACTGTTCCCTTCGAGCATCCGCAAGAAACTGTGGGCGCCGCCATCGGTGCCGAAGGTTGTCTGCGCGGTGCCTGTCGGCAGCTGGAACGTCGGCCCCTTTCCGGCAATGATGGCAACGCGGTAATAACTGTGAGCGGCCCGCTGTCGACCCGCCGTCGAGTATGGCGATCCAAATGAATTGACGTCGTTCCAGCTGTTCGAAAGCAGCGTGACCGCGTCCGCGATGATCGATGTCGCGACGTGCGGATCGCCGAAGCCCGCCGGGTTCGCATTCCAATCACCCTGGAGATATACCGGATTCTCGGTGGCAATCGTGAGCCCTGGTTCGACGATATTGCCCAGGCTCCCGTTGACGAGCTTTAACGCACGTCGAAACAGATACGCGCGGTTTACCTTTGCCTGACCAGCGTTGATCTGCTGGGTCGGCCGCACGGTCGCGCTCGAGTTGAAAGGCGCCGGGACACCGGCGGCGCCCGGTGGAAGCGTGTTGGCAACACCCTCGTACGAAGGGAACTGGCCATACGTGTCGAGCGCGTTGTTCGCGTTGACGTCTTCGCCCGCGTCGAGTGTGCCGTTCGGCACGCCTGTCGGGCTTGCCGGATTCACGTAATCTTCGAAGCCGTATTCGCCCGTTTCGAGATTCGCGGCGTCCCGGTTGTTCCGGCGATCAGAGAAGTAGACCGAATAGCCGTTGCCGTTGGCAACGTCAGTACGCGCGCTGACGCCGCTGCTGCCGTTATACGGGGCGGTCCCTTTGAACCACTTCGACAGGTTCGCGACGTCGAGCGTGATGTAATGCATCACGCCGCTGAGAATGAGATTGGTCGTGCCCGGGTTCAAATCGCGCTGAACCGCCTCGCGTGCATCGAATAGTACGTTCGGCCAATGGTCCGCGGCGTTGACGCTGCCCGCGTACGTACATGTCGCCGCGTTTCCGTTGTCCCTCAAACGCTGAATTCTGATGATCGCATTAGGCGTCGGATCGCCGCAGGCGGCTCCCGTGAGGTTCGGTCCCGAGATCCCCCAGTTCAGGATCTCCATCGTCACGTCTTTCCAGACGCCGCCGGCGTCCTGCATCTCGATCTTGATGTAGCCGCCAATGGTTCCGGTGTCCTGCGCCGACAGGTAACCGGTAGCTACAACCGGAGGATTGCCGGCGGAGTACGTCGTCGCCGGTGTGCCTGTGCACAGATCGAACTGCGTCGTGCCCGTATGACCCATGCAGGTCACGAGCGCGCCGTTCAGGAAGAAAGAATTGGCTGCGAACGCGGCAGTGGTCTGGCCTGCATTCACGGTCAATGTCTTGCCGCTGCCAGCGCTCACGCCTCCGTTCAACGTTGCGGTCACGACGCCGTTTCCCGGCATCGACGACGTCGCCGAAATCGTCCATCCGCTCGACAGAGCAGAGCCGGTCGGCACCGTACATCCGGTGAACGTCGTCAGGGTGCGGCCGGTGCAGGTGACCGGAACTGAACCGGGGCCGACCGTCAGAGGCGGTGTCCGATAGATTGCCGGGATCGACGCGACGGCGATCGTGGCCGCGTTGACGGCGGTACTCGCTGTCGTCGTGGTGGCGATATGACCCAACGATCGCGCAACCGGCGGATGACTGGCATTGATCGGCCCGTACGTCACGCCGCTTGTCGGTGGTGTGGTGTTCCAGTTGTTGTCGAGTTTCACGGGCGGCTTGGTTGTGTCAACCGTCGGAAGATTCGTGATGTCGGTGTCCTTGTCGGACAAGAGGATCCGCAGACTCACCTTACCGTAATAGCGCTGCGCGAACAGCGTCGGATTAGCTACGTTTTCCTTCGTCACCGGATCGGCCGCGGGTCGCGCAACGCTGGCGATGTTGGATTGACCCATTGTGATGAGCGGCAGGTTCAAGGGTTTCGCACCCGTGCGGCCATTACGGATGTACCCGTTGTAGGTGCTCAGTGAAAGTGTTGTCCAGTTGTTGTTCAGCGTAAGTGGATTCAAGCCATCAGTGACGCTGCCCTCGGTTCTTGCGAGGTCGCGAAGCGTATTGGTCGATGTTGCCACTTTGACGGTTCTGGTGCTGCCGCTGTTGTCGATGGAGTTCGCGTTGGACAGCCGCTGGCGAACGATCTCCTTCACGGCCGTCACCTTGTCGCGCAGCGTGAGCGTCGAGGAGAATGTTCCGCCCTGGGAGAGGAAGAGATTGCCGTTCGTGTGTACGCGACCGCCGAAGTCCATGTCGGCGGCGGCGGAGAAACTCAAATCGACGTCCGAGAACATGCCGAATTGAAACACCGGAATCAACACCGTTTCGACTCGTCGGGTCAAATGGGCCTCGCTGCCGGTCAGCGTCCGCGCGACGACGTCGAGATCGTAGAAGTCTTTCATCGCGAGCAAGCCCTGGTACGGCCCGCTGAGAATCTGTGTCTTCACATCGTCGCCGCGCTGCGTCGCGCCATAAGCGTTGATGCCGGCCGGCGCGGTGAACGTCACTTCGGGAATGATCGGCGGGTTGCTGGACAATGCCGCAATCTGGGCCGGCGTCGGATCCACGTTGGCGAAAAACAGATTTCTCAAGTCCGCCGTCAGCTTCTCGATGCCGGAGTGCGCGGCGTAGAACACCCGTGTGCGATCCTTGTCGAGGCCGCGATACCGCGAATCGCTCATGACGACGGTCGTGAAGCCGACCATGAGGGCCGACATCAGCATCATGATGAGCAGCGCGGCGACGAGCGCGACGCCGCGCTCGCTGACGGAATACCTGACCGACGGACGGGAACCCATGATGACCTCTGCCGCTTACTTGTAGCGGTCGACGAACGCGAGATTACGGAGACTCACGGTGGTTGAAACATGATTGCGGAGGTAGTCGCGCTGCTTCGCCGACATCGTTTCGGATCGAACGCCGAGGTGGACGTTCGCCTTCCGAATCAGGTTCGCTGTGTACGTGACGCCTGCGGCGGTGTACGGCAGATCCCGCACGTTGGTGGGGTTCGTCACGCCGTCCACGATGTCGTAGCTCAACTCCAGGTCCTCGACCACGCCGACGAGGGCTTGCGGATCAGAGTAGTTGAGGCTGCGCATGAGCCTCGGCACGCCTTCGTCGTCGCGGTCGACAAAGTAGGTGCACATCAGCACGCGCTGAACCGTGAGCACGGTCCCGAGGATTTGCGTGATCGAGCCGGCGGTGACAGTTCGCTGATTGAACTTGAATTTGTCTTCAGTAACATTCGCATCGAAATAAACATTCGGACTGTCGACGCGCGTCACCGTCTGAATCGCCGTGTTCCCACTCGGGCTGGTGAAGAGCATCAGATCGCCCGGCTTCACCGCGTCCCGGCCGTTGAGCGGATCGCCGGTGATCCATCCCGTCTTCGTGGCGACGTCGAACGACGAGCCGTCGGCGGCGACTTTCGGGACGTTGCCTACAGTGGCCGGCACATAGATCTGGAGCGGCTGGCCATCAAAATCGTCGAGAATCGAATCCACGATCAGAAGCGTAACGATGTCCGTGTGCTGGCCATTGACCAGCGGTCCCAGATCCTTCCCGGTGGTGACGGCTGAGAGTGAAGTCGACGTCGTATTGTCGAAGTAATACGCAGACCCTTTAGGACCGGGCCGCTTGATCCCCGTAGCGCCGCCCGAGACCAGCGGAATCGAAATTCCGCCCGTCGGGATGCCGCGCCCAGCCTGCATGAAGTCGCGGACGAGCAGGGTGGCGCCGCTTCGCAGGCTGTGGCTCGAGTCGGCCGACTGTGTCGCGATGTCGTTCAGCGCGACGCCGTCCATGAAGGCTGTCAGCGCCGTGCCGATCACGATGAGCGAGATCGCCGTGCTCATCAGGACCTCGAGCAGCGTGAATCCGCGTTCGGAATGCCGAGAGTTCATATCGCCTTTCCTCACGCGTATGCCGAGAGGTACGCCGTCAGAACATAGGAGCGGGCGTTCGGCCCAGAGCCGTAGGTGATCGTGACGGTGATCGACCGCAAGTCAGCCGACACGTCGGCGATCCGGACCTCTCGAGTGAA
>DASYQZ010000218.1:0-25077 GCA_036004865.1 Vicinamibacterales bacterium | reverse complement strand
GGAAAGTCGGCGCCGCCGGACACGTCGCCGGCGCCCGGTCCCGCTTCACCGTTGAGCCAGATCAAGTTCATGTAGACGCGATACGCTTGCTGAAAATATTTGTCATCGCTTGTCATCTGCGCCGGCTCGAGCAGCTTCGCTTCGACGTCGAAGAGCTTCTTGTCCATCTCCTGCACCTGCTTGAGGAGCGCCGCCTTCGACGCGTCGTTGCGATAGGCCTTCTGCACGTCCTCGAGCTGCTTTCGCATCACCTCGATGGTGTTGATCATGTCGGCCGCGGCGCTGATGTTGTCGCGCAGGCGAAGCTGCAGCCGCACCGACAGATCGAGATCGGCGTTGCTCGTCGCGACCTTCGGATCGCGCACGATTTCGATCGGCTGCGTCAGCGTCTGGCCGTCTACGGTGAGCTTGACGGTGTACTTGCCGGGCGTGACGATCGGACCGACCTGCGCCTGCTCGAGGCCCCAGTGCGTCACCGGCCGCGTGTCCTGTCCGCGGAAGCGCGGCTCCTCCCAGATGTGCGGATTCTCCACCGGCGTCGTGCGCATCTGCACGAGCCGCGGCGGATCGTGGCGCAGGTCCCACCCGACCCGATTGAACCCGGCGCGTCCCGACGCCCGCAAATCGCGGACGACCGTGCTGCTCGCGTCGAGCACCTGAACCTGGACCGGCCCGCGCGCATCCGAGCGCAGCGCGTAGTTGACGTACGCGCGGCCGCGTTGGGTCCACCGGTACGCGGAGCGCGGGGTGAACAGACGCGCCGCATCGGTGGTGGTCGGTCCGCCTTGCTCGAGTGGCGTGATGTCGTCGAGGACGTAGAGCCCGCGTCCGTACGTCGAGACGACGACGTCGTGGAACCGTTTCTGCACGACGACCCAGCTCACCGGCGCGTGCGGCAGGCCTGCCGACAACTCTGTCCAGTGCGCGCCATCGTCGAGCGAGTAGAAGAAACTGCGGCCGGTTCCAGCGAACAGCATCCCTTTCTTGTTCGGATTCTCCGCGACCGCTTTCACGTACGACAGCGGATGCGTCTTCGGCAGATCGCCGTTCACACGCGTCCACGTCGCGCCGTAATCGGTTGTCTTGAAGATGTACGGCTCGCGGCTGTCCATCAGGTGCGCGTCGACGGCCGCATAGGCCGTGTTGCCGTCGAAATGCGACGGCTCGATCTTCGACACGACGCCCCATGCCGGCATGCCGGTGATGTTCTTCGTCACATCGTTCCACCGGCCACCGCCGTCTCTCGAGTACCAGACCTTGCCGTCGTTCGTGCCGGCCCAGACGACGCCCTTCTCGACTTCGGAGAACGCGATCGCGAACACGACTTCCGGCGCGAACTGACCGAGGTTGTCGCCGACGATGCCGCCCGACGGCACGATCTTCGCCGGATCCTGCGTCGAGAGATCGGGACTGATCACTTGCCAGCTCTGACCGCCGTTGATCGTCTTGAAGATCACGTTGCAGCCGTAGAACACATTCTTCGAATCGAACGGATCGATCGCGATGGGCGCCGTCCAGTGGCAGCGGTACTTCGAATCGCCGGGTGGCGAATCGAGCGTGATCATCCACGGCGCGACGGAGCGCGGGATGCCGAGGCGCGCGTCGTAGCGCGTCACCTTGTTGCCGTAGCACGTCGACCAGACGATGTTCGGGTCGGCGGGATCGGGAATCGTGTGACCCGATTCGCAGCCGCCGAGGCCGTGGTCCCACCGATTGCCCGATCCGTTGTAGCCGGCGCCGGCGTTCTCGGCCGCCCACGCCGGGCCGCGCATCGTGCCGTCGTCCTGCATGTTGCTGTAAACGTTGTACGGCACCTGGTTGTCGACGGCGACGTGGTACATCTGACCGATCGGCAGCGTCACGCGCTGCGTGCTGCGGCCGTGCTGCGTCGTGATCGTCAGGCCGGCGTCATGCGTGATGACGAAGCGATTGGCGTCCTTCGGATCCCACCAGATGTCGTGATTGTCGCCGCCCCACTGGCGCTCCTCGAACGTGCGGCCGCCGTCGGTGGATTGCCAGAACGAGCTGTTGGACACGAACACTTCGTCTTCGTTCGCGGGCGACACGCGCAGGTGAATGTAGTATCCCGCGCGTCCGATCAACGCGCGCGACCAGTTCACCACGCGCCAGCTCGTGCCGCCGTCGTCCGATCGCCACACCGAGCCCTGATCCTTCGTCTGAATCAGCGCGTACACGCGATTCGAGTCGGTCGGCGCGACTGCGACGTCGATCTTGCCGAGCGGCGACCGCGGAAGCCCTTCGACCCGCCGCTCATCCTGAGCCTGTCGAGCGATGAGCGGCTCGCTCGGGGCAGGCCCAAGTCGATTCCATGTCGCGCCTCCATCTGTCGATTTATAGATGCCGCTGCCCGGCCCGCCGCTCAGCATCGCCCACGGATGCATCTCCACCTGCCACGTGCCGGCGAAGAGCGTCCGCGGATTCTTCGCGTCCATCGACAGTCCGGAGCACCCGGTGTTCTCGTCGACGAACAACACACGATCCCAGTGCGCGCCGCCGTCGGTCGTGCGGAACACGCCGCGTTCCTGTTGTGGACCGGTGATTCGTCCGATCGTGCAGGCGAAAACGATGTCGGGGTTCGTCGGATGCACGAGGATGCGGCCGATGCGGCCGGTCTCGCCGAGGCCCATGTGCGTCCACGTCCGGCCGGCGTCGACGGACTTGTAGATGCCATCGCCGATGACGTCGCTGTCGCGAATGGCCCACGCTTCGCCTGTGCCCGCCCACACGACGCTCGGATCGTTCGGCGCGACCGCCAGCGCGCCAATTGCGGCGACGGGCATGCTGTCGGAGATAGGCGTCCAGCGAAGGCCGCCGTCAGTCGTCTTCCAGACACCGCCCGACGCGGCGCCGGCGTAGTAGATCGACGGATCGCCCGGCACGCCGGCGATCGAGGCGACGCGATTGCCGACCACGGGACCGACGAACCGGAACGAGAGTCCGTCAGCGACTGGACCGCCACGCCGCTGCGCCTGAGCCGCGCTGAATCCGGCGAGAGCGAACGCCACACTCGATGCGATGGCAAAGCGATTGAGTTTCATATCTACTTTTTTCCACTGGCGGCGGGGCCCCACTCCCGCCGCGCACTGTCGCTGCCACGACGTTGCCAACGCTCGCGCGTTCGCGGTCGCTTGGCGGATTCGCATGTCCGCGGCGACGCGCCACCCCAGCGGGGCGGCCGCGCTGGGGTGCCCGGTGTGGCCGCAGGCGCTGCTACGCATTTTATCGCCGTGTAGGACCGCCTCTACTCCGCGCGAAGAGCGATCGATGGGTCGACGCGCGCGGCGCGCCGCGCGGGAATGCCGCATGCGGCGAGCGCGACGAGAAAGAGCACGATCGTGGCGGAGCTGAAGCTGATCAGATCGGAGCTGGTGACGTTGAACAGCAGCGTCGCGAGCACGCGCGCGGTGGCGGCGGCCGCGAACAATCCGATCCCGGCGCCGGCCGCGAAGAGCGCGGTGCCCCGGCGCATCACGAGCGCGACGATTTCGCGGCGCGTGGCGCCGAGCGCGAGGCGAATCCCGAATTCGCGGCTGCGCTGGCCCACGGCGCAGGCAATCACGCCGTAGACGCCGATGCTCGCGAGCAGCAGCGCGATCGACGCGAACGCGCCGAGCAGCACGGTCTGCAGCCAGCGCGATCCGAGCGATCGGTCGACCACCGCTTCGAGCGTGCGCGCGTCGTACACGGGCTGCTCCGGATCGACCGAGCGAATCGCGGCGGCGAGTGACGCAGCGAAGGCTGGCGCTATCTTTTCTGCACTGGCGCCGGGGCCCCACCCCCGGCGCGAACTGACGCTGGTGCCTCGCAAAAAACCGCTCGGCATGGCCGCAGGCGCTTGCATGCGCACCACGAGCGCCATCCGATCCTGCGTCCGCTGTTTGTAGTTCCAGTACACCTGCGGCCGCACGTCGTCATCCAGGCGATCGTGGCGGATGTGGCCGACAACCCCGACGACGGTGTGCCATGGCTGGTTCGCGACGGCGATGCGGACACGCCGTCCGATCGGGCTCGCGTTGCCGAACACTCGCGCCGCCACACGCTCGTCGAGAATCATCACCAGCGGCGCGCGCTCGTCGTCCGCCTCCGTGAACCCGCGCCCGCTGAGCAACGGGATTTGCATCGTCCGGAAGTAATCGGGCGTCACCGTGCGCCAGTCGACGTTCGGCTCGTTGCCGACGTTGGGGACGTTGCTACTGTAGGTCAGAATCGCGACACGCTCGTGGCCGATTTCGTCTTCGTCTTCGGTGAAGGTGCGGCCGATGAGCGGGGTGACACCGAGGACGTGAAACAGCCTCGCCTCCACGCGCGAGGCGTTCAAACGCTCCGGCTCACCGACACCCGTGAGGTTGAAGTTGGCGACGGCGCGGAGCGCGGCGATCTCTTCGAACACGTGGTTGCGCGCACGCCAGTCGTGCACGTTGGCCATGCCGACGTACGCGCGCGGCAGGCCGCGCTTGTGGGCCGTGCTCCAGAGGTTGACGAGGCGATCCGGATCCTTGTACGGCAGCGGCTTCAGCACCACGCCGTACACGACGCTGAACATCGCCGTCGTCGCGCCGATGCCGAGGGCGACGGTCAGAATCGCCGCCGCCGCGAAGCCCGGCGCGCGTGCGAGGAGGCGGACGCCGTACTTGATGTCGTGCAGAACCTTCGCGACCAGGTCCATCCGCTTCATGACCGACGATTATCGGTCACGTCGGGCGGGTAGGGCAGCTCCGGGCTCTCGACGTGCGGACGGCTGACGCCGAGCGCGATGAGGCGCGGGGGAATGTCGCGCAGGATCGGCGTGCGGGCGACGATTCGCACGATCAGGGGAATCGTGGCGGGGCGCGCTGATTCGAGCGTCGGCTTCAGAAAGCCCGTCTGCACGGCGGACTGAAACGCCTGGATGATTTTGACCGCGCGCTCGCGCCGATCCTGGACGCGCGCGAGATCGGCGTCGGTGACGCGGCCCTCGCGGAGCGGTCGCCACAGCACGTTGGCCGCCTCCACCGCATCGTGAATGGCGACATTGATCCCGACGCCGCCGATCGGCGACATCGCGTGCGCCGCGTCGCCAATCGCGAGATAGCCGGGCGTGTGCCACCGCGTCAAGCGATCCGCGCGCACGGTGAGCAGCTTGACGTCGTTCCAGTCGCGGATCTCCTCGACACGGTCCGCGAGCTCCCGCGCGACCGACGCGACATCGCGCCGAAACGCCTCGATGCCCGCGGCGCGAACCCTGTCCGCCCCGCCCTTCGGGATGAGATACGCAACCTGCCAGTAGTCGCCGCGATTCAGCATCACGCACAGCTTGCCGGCGCCGATCCGTCCAGCCACCGCTTCGGGTTCGTCAAGGCGCCGCGATACGCGAAACCAGAACACGTCCATCGGCGGCGACGATTCGATCCGCGGGAGCCCCGCCGCTTCGCGCGTGCGCGACTCGCGGCCGTCGGCGCCAATCACGAGCGGCGCGGTCGCCTCGTGCATGCCATCCGCGTCGGCGTAGCGCAGGCCGGACACGACGCCACCTGACTGAATCAGATCGATCGCTTCCGCGTTTCGTTTCAGCGTGAACGTCGGGAAGCGCCGCGCCTCGGCGGTCAGGAACTCGAGGAAGTCCCACTGCGGCACGAACGCGATGTACGGAAACTTCGACGGCACGCGGCTCAGCGAGAGCGTGACGGTCTGTCCGGACGTCGACTGCAGCATGATGGTCGACACCTTGCTGTGCGGCAGCGCGAGGAACCGGTCCGCCAGGCCGAGCTCGTCGAGGATTTCGAGCGTCGAGGGATGAATCGTGTCGCCGCGGAAGTCGCGCAGGAAGTCGCCGTGCTTCTCGAGCACGAGCACCGGCACGCCCGCGCGCGCGAGCAGATAGCCGGCAAGCGCCCCCGCAGGTCCGCAGCCGGCCACAACCACACGGTGGTAGGGATGAGGGATTGGGGATTGGGGATTAGCGGTTCGGGATCGGTCAGGCAAAGATGTTCCTGATCACGAACCAGACGTTGGCCGGGCGTTCGGCGAGACGGCGCATGTACCACGGGAACCAGTACTCGCCGTATGCGATCAGCACGCGCAGCGGACGGCCGGCCTGCACGAGGCGCTGCTGCAGCGGACGCTGAATCCCGTACAGCATGGCGTACTCGTACGCCGCGGACGGCACGTTGTGCTGATCGATGAAGGCTGCGAGACGATCGACGAGCCGCGGATCGTGCGTCGCCATGTGCAGCAGGCCGCCCGCCTGCCGCGCCTCTGCCGACAGCAGCCGGCACGAAAGCTTGTAGAAGTTCTCGTCGACGTCGGTTTTCTTCGGATACGCAATCGACGGCGGCTCGAGGTACGCGCCCTTCACCATCCGGATCGCGGCGCCGAGCGGAATCAACGACCCCACGTCCGCCGCCGTGCGATACAGATACGCCTGCAGCGCGATGCCGACCCGCGGCGACCTCGCGCGCGTGCGCCGAAACAGATCGAGCGTGGGATCGACGTAGGGCGAGCTCTCCATGTCGATCCACACGAAGTGGTCGCGCTCGGCCGCGCGGTCCACGATGCGCTGAAGATTGTCGAAGCAGAGCGCCTTGTCGAGATCGAGCCCGAGCTGCGTCGGCTTGACCGAAATCTGCGCGCGCAGGCCGGCGCTCTTCACCTTGTCGAGGACATCGAGGTAATGCCGCGTGACGTCCTCGGCTTCCTCGACGCGGGTCAGGTTCTCGCCGAGCTTGGTGAAAATCGTGCCGACGCCCCGCCGCTGCTGCTCGGCGGCTGCGGCCATCGCGTCCTCGAGCCGCTCGCCCGGCATGAACGTCGACACCGATCGCCGGACGAACGCGGTCTTCGTTGCCCGGTCACGCAACCAGGCATTGGTGGACATCGCGAGGAGAACGTTTCTCGCGATGCTCATATTGCGGATTGCGGATTGCGGATTGCGGATTGATCGACGATTGCTCGATTGTGGATTGTCGATTCGATCGGGGTTTTACGGGGGATGGAGTCGTTCATGGGTTCATCGAAATAAGCGGTGTCGCGGCGAATGAAGCGGCGATGGTGGCATCAACAATAGCGAAATAAAAGATCATCAATGACAAATCAACGATAAATCCGCAATCCGCAATCCTCAATCCGCAATGACACGATTACAGCAACCCCTTGATTAATCCACCGTCTACTTGAACTGCAGCACCCGTGATATACGCGGCGGCGTTGGAGAGCAGGAACGCGCCGACGCGGCCGAATTCCTCCGGCTCGCCGTAGCGGCCCATCGGCACCGTGCCGAGCGCGCGCTTTCGCTGTTCTTCGACGGCGATACCGGCCTTCTTCGCGTTGATCTCGTCGAGATATTGGAGACGGTCGGTGGCGATGCGGCCCGGAATCAGCGTATTCACACGAATCCTGTCCGGCGCCAGCTGGAGCGACAGCGTCTTGGCGAGCGAGGTCACGCCCGATCGCATCACGTTCGACAGCGCGAGATTCGAGATCGGCTCCTTCACCGAGGAGGAGGTGCCGATGAGAATCGAGCCACCGCCGCGCGCGCGCATCGACGGCACCGCCAGCCGTACGGCGCGGACGACGCTGAGCAGCAGCAGCTCGAACGCCGACTGCCACGCCTGATCGTCGAAGCTCAACGCGTCCCCCGTGGGCGGGCCGCCGGTGTTCGCGAACAGCAGATCGACGCCGCCGAACTTCTCCATCGTCTTTGCGTGCCACGCGGCGATGCCGTCGGCGGTGCTCAAATCGGCGGCGAGGGCGACCGCGTTTATGCCCGTGTCGCGCGCGATCGACTCCGCCGCCCGCTGAATCGCAGCATCGTCTCGCGATGCGATCGACACCTGCGCTCCTTCGCCCGCGAGCGCGCGCGCGACGGCGAACCCGAGGCCCTTGCTGGCTCCCCCGACCATCGCGATCTTTCCCTTTAGACCGAAGTCCATTTACGCGTCCTCATTTTTTGCACTGGCGCTGGGGCCCCACATTTTTTGCACTGGCGGCGGGGCCCCACCCCCGCCGCGAGCTTTCGCTGATGCCGCGCGGCAGACCGCGCGGCATAGCCGCAGGCGCTGCTGACTGAACTAGCTACTTCCAGTCCACGCCATCACGCGGTCCAATGCTTTCTTCGTCGTTTCGTCCAACGTGCCTCCGGGCGCGCGGATGCCGGCGTGGGCGATCGCGCCGCGGCGGCGCAGCACCTCTTTACGAATCGCCATCCCGATGCCCTCCTGAAACTCGAAGCGCATCAGCGGTACGTTCGCGTAGAACACGTCGGCGGCCTCGTCGATCTTCCCGGCGCGGAACAGCGTGACGATCTTCACGAGGATCGCGGGAAACGCGAAGCCGGTCATCGCACCGGCGGCGCCGGCCATCAGTTCTTCGAGCAGGAACACTCCGCCGAGGCCACCAAAGATCGCGATGTCGAGCCCCTTCGACTGCTCGAGGATGCGCGACGTCTTGAACGGCGTCGGCGGATCTTCGAGCTTGATCGTGCGCGCGGCCGGCACATCGCGGGCGATGCGCGCCAGCAGCGAGGCCTCCATCGCGTATCCCGAAATCGGCGGATAGTCCTGAACGATGATCGGGACGTCGACCGCCGACGCGACCTCCGCGAAATGCTTCGCGACGGCGTCCGAGTTGATCTTGATCATCCGCGGCGGGCTGATCATCACCGCCGCGGCGCCGGCCGACTTCGCCCGCCGCGTGTATTCAATGCAGGTACGCAGGCCGTCGGCCGTCGTGCCCGCGACCACCGGTACGCGGCCGTTGACGGACGCGAGCACGGCATCGAGCACGCGATCGCGCTCCGGCTCGGTGAGCCGCGCGACTTCGCTCGTCACGCCGAGCGCCGTGAAGCCGTTGACGCCGTCGCCTAGAAACAGATCGATGATGCGCGTGAGGCTGCCAAGGTCGAGTTCGCCGGTTGGATCGAAAGGCGTGGGGAGGACCGAGAAGACGCCGCCGAAAGACATGGCCGACTATGGTAGCGGAGAACGTCGGCCTGACACGAGATGGCTGATGGCTAATGACTGATGGCGATGGTCGATGGGTTATCCCGGCCCACCGACCACTTACCATCAACCATCGCCATCAGCCATCAGCCATTAGCCATCAGCATTAGCCATTGGCAGGCTTCACCGTCACGAACAGGTTGCTGCCCTGACGATTGATCAAGAGCAGCGCCGGCTTGTCGGTCGACTTCCGGATCGCCGATCGCAGCTCATCCACGGTCTTCACTGCCTGGCGATTCACCGACTGAATGATGTCGCCCTGCTGGATGCCCGCGTCCGCCGCGCGTCCGTCGGGATTGACGTCCTGCACGACGAGCCCGTCGACGTCTTTCGGCGCGCCGAGGCGCTGCGCAAGTTCCGGAGTGAGCGGTGCGACAGACACGCCGAGCGCGGCCTTGTCGTCGCTGGTGCCGTCCGACTCGCCGCCTGGACGCGCGTTCTTGACGTTTCTTCCAGGATTTGCTTCATCGAGCTTCACGGTGACGTGGTTCTCGGCGCCGTCGCGAACGATGACGAGCTCCGCCGTCGCACCCGGTCCCGCTTCCGCCACGCGATTGCGCAGCGTGTTGACGTCGGTCACCTTCTGGCCGTTGAGCGATTCGATGACGTCGCCCTGCTTCAGGCCCGCGCGCTCCGCCGCGCTGCCGGGCGCCAACGAGCTGACGATCACGCCGCCGGTCTGCTTGAGCCCGAGGTTCGCGGCCATGTCCGGCGACACGTTCTGAACCGTCACGCCCAGTTGCGACCGCGTGACCTTGCCCTTCGTCCGCAGCTGCTCCATGACGCTCTTCGCCATGTTCACCGGAATCGCGAAGCCGATGCCGATGTTGCCGCCCGACTCGGACAGAATCTGCGAGTTGATTCCGACGAGCTCGCCCTTCGTGCTGATCAGCGCGCCGCCGGAGTTGCCGTGATTGATCGGCGCATCGGTCTGGAGGAAGTCCTCGTAGCTGCCGTCGCCGACGCTCGTGGACCGGCCCTTCGCGCTGATGATCCCCATCGTCACCGTCTGGCCGACGCCGAGCGGGTTGCCGACCGCGAGCACGACGTCCCCGACTTTGACGCTGTCGGAGTTGCCGAGCGCGAGCGCCTTAAAATCGCCCGACACCTTCAGCACCGCCAGGTCGCTCGGTCTGTCCGTGCCGACCAGCTTCGCCTTGAGGCTGCGGCCGTCGGTGAACTCGACGTTGATGTCGTCGGCGCCCTCGACCACGTGGTTGTTGGTCAGGATGTAGCCGTCGGTCGTCACGACGACGCCCGATCCGAGCGCGCGCTGCTTCCCGCCGCCGCGCGGCGACATTGGTCCCCGTGGCATGCGCGGCATACCGTTGCCTTGACCAAACTGATCGCCGAAGAAGCGGCGGAAGAAGTCGTCGTCCTGACCCTCGAACTGCGTGGGCTGCATCCGCGTCTTGCCTTCGGTGCGGATCGTCACCACCGCAGGGGCGACGACGTCGACGATGTCGGCGTACGAGTCGCGTCCGCCGGCAATCGCGTGAGTAATCGGAGTCGTGACGGTCGCAAGCTTCGCGGTCGCATGTTGATCGGCCGCGACGCCGTGCCACGCGGCTCCGGTGATGAGAAGGAGCGCCGCGACGCCCGCCACTCCGGCGCGGGTCGCTCGCTGGCGAACAGAGAGACGTGTGTCGTTCATAACAGTCGTTTCGTCCTTTCGAAGATCGATTCTAGGGAGTTAGACGAAACGCTGCCTTGCGGGGCCGTTACAGCTCCATTACAACGGTGAAAGGTTCGCGTCGAGCGGGAGCGACACGGTGAACGTCGACCCTTTGCCGGGCTCGCTCTCGACCGCGACTGTTCCGTTGTGGGCTTCCACAATGGCTTTGACGAGACTGAGGCCGAGGCCGAGGCCGCGCTCGGCGCGGCTGCTGTCGCCGCGGAACAGCCGGGTCCAGATGCGGGGGAGCTCATCGGGCGGGATGCCCGGGCCACTATCGCCGACGCGGAGGATCGCGTGTGAGTCGCGTCGCCCAACCTCGACGTCCACGCGTCCGCCAGCCGGCGTGTACTTCACGGCGTTGTCGATCAGATTCGCCGCCACCTGCTCGAGCCGCATGCGATCGCCGTTCACGGTGACGTCGTCCGCACCATCCGCGGTATTGAGCGCCACGCCTTTTGCGTCGGCAACATCTCTATAGAGATCGACCGCGCGCTCGACGACCTCCGACAGGCGCACCGGCTCGCGCCGCAGCTTCATCGTCCCGCTCTCGGCCTCGGAGATGTCCATCAGCGCGTTCAGCATCACGAGCACGCGATCGGTCTCTTCGACACACACGGCGAGCGCTTCGCGGTAGCGCTCGACGTCCGGCGGCGACGCGAGCGCGAGCTCGGCCGTCCCGCGCAAGCGCGTCAGCGGCGTTCGCAGATCGTGCGAGACGTTGTCGAGCGCGCCGCGCATCGCCGCGACGAGACCTTCGATCTTGTCGAGCATCACATTGAACAGGGCCGTGAGCTCGCCGATCGCGTCCAGACTGCCGGGACTGCCAGGCGGACCGTCGACCGGCACGCGCGCATCGGTTCGGCCCGTGCGGATGATGCGGCGGACCGCCGCCGTCAGCCGCCGAATCGGATAGACCGCGGATTGCGTGACGAGCCATCCGCCACCGAGCGCGATGACGACGACCAGCAGCGTGACGAGGCCGAGCGCGGCTCGGAAGCGCGCGAGGAGATCTTCGCGCGCTTCGGTGCTCTTCCCCACCTGCACGAGCGTGCCGTCCCCCAGCGCGACGGTCGCGGTCTCGATTTTCGAGGGATCCCATCCGTTCGGGTTGCTCAGCACCACCGCCTCGACGCCGCGGCTGACGACGCGGACAAAGAGGCGCTCGGGCGCCGCCTGCTGTTCGGCGCGCACCGTCCCCGCCAGCCTGTCGAAGCCGCCGCGTGCGTAGACGATCGCGTACTCGCCGAGCTTCGACTGCAGGATCTGGTGGTCGCGCTGCTCGAGCGAGACCTTCGTGAGGTAGTACGTCACGAACACGATCGCGATCGCGCCGATGACGAAGAGCGTCGCGTACCAGAGCGCGATCCGCAGCCCGAACGCGCGTGCGAGCAGCGGTCTACGGTCGGAGGACATACCCCACGCCGCGGACCGTCTGGAGCAGCTTCTGCTCGAACGGCCGATCGATCTTCTCGCGCAGACGGCTCACCAGGACGTCGACGATGTTGGTCTGCGGGTCGAAGTTGTATTCCCACACGTGCGACAGAATCATCGTCTTCGAGACGACGCGGCCGGCGTTCCTCAACAGGTACTCGAGCAGCGCGAACTCGCGCGGGCGGAGATCGATCGGTTTCCCCGCGCGCGTCACGCGCCGCGACAGGAGATCCAGGACGAGATCCTCCACCTTGAGCGTCGTCGGCTCGGGCGCGCGCGTCGCCCGGCGCACGAGCGCCTGCACGCGGGCGAGCAGCTCGGCGAACGCGACCGGCTTGGTCAGGTAATCGTCGCCGCCGGTCTGCAGGCCACGGACGCGATCGTCGATTTCGCGGCGCGCGCTGAGAATCAGCACCGGCGTCGCGACACCGCGCCGCCGCAGCTCCTCGATGAGCGACAAGCCGTCGCGCTTGGGGAGCATCAGGTCGACAATCGCGACGTCGTACGGCAGCGCCAGCGCGGCCGTCAGTCCCGCCTCTCCGTCGGATGCATGGTCGACGGCGAACCCCGCCTCGCGCAACCCGCGCGCGACGAACTCGGCAATGGTCGCGTCGTCTTCGACGAGCAGCGCTCTCACAATCGCATCATAGGCCAGGCGTCAACGCGATGAGCGCGCGCGCTGCGACGCCCACCGGACAGATGATCTTGTTCCCGGTTTCGTGCTCCGTGGACGCGATCGCAGCGAGACTGGCGCAGTCACGACAACCCGAGAGGGTTTCGTGTCTCTTCGTGTTTTCGTGGTTGCATTTGCGTGAGACGATCGCAGCGTGACACGTGAAGTCATTGATGCGCGTTCGCTCAACGACTACCGGGCTGGCGTTCCCGGTGGCGCAGCTCGCAGATACTGCACCGGCCACGGCACCGTGTGCCCCAGCTCGCGGGCGGCGCGCAGTGGCCAGTACGGATCGCGCAGCAGCTCGCGCGCGAGGAGGACACAATCAGCTTGTCCGTCACGAACGATCGTGTCGGCCTGCTGCGGCTCGGTGATGAGGCCGACGGCGCCGGTCGCGATGCCGGCGTCGCGGCGAATGCGCTCGGCGAAGGACACTTGATAGCCGGGCCCGAGCGGAATCGCCACGTCCGGCACGGCGCCGCCCGATGAACAGTCGACGAGATCCACGCCGCGCGCGAGCATCCGCCGCGCGAGCTCGACCGCCTGATCGACGTCCCAGCCGCCGGCCTTCCAGTCCGTCGACGAGATGCGGACGAACAGCGGAAGCCGATCGGGCCAGACGCCGCGCACCGCCCCGACGATCTCGAGACACAGCCGCACGCGGTTGTCGAACGAGTCGCCGTACTCGTCGGTGCGCGTGTTCACGAGCGGTGAGAGGAACTCGTGAATCAGATAACCATGCGCGGCGTGGATTTCGACGACGTCGAAGCCGGCGGCGAGCGCGCGCCGCGCGGCAGCGCAAAACGCGCCGACGACAGCGCGGATGTCCTCGACGGTCATCGCGCGCGGGACGGGGTATGCCGGCGAGAACGGCGCATCGGTCGGACCCACCGGCTGCCAGCCGCCCGCCTCGCGATCGACTTTCGTGCTGCCTTGCCACGGCGGCGTGGTGCTGCCCTTGCGGCCCGCATGCGCGAGCTGCATGCCCGCCGCGCATTTCTGATCGTGAATGAACCGGACGATGCGCGCGAGGCCGGCCACGTGCGCGTCGTCGTAGATGCCGAGATCCTGCGGACTGATGCGCCCTTCCGGCGTGACCGCGCTCGCCTCGGTGAAGACGAGCGCCGGACCGCCGACCGCGCGGCTGCCGAGATGAATGTAGTGCCAGTCGTTCGCGAAGCCGTCGACGCTCGAGTACTGACACATCGGGGACACGACGATCCGGTTCGCGAGCGTGAGACTGCGCAGGGGGAGCGGAGTGAAGAGGTGCGGCATCAATCCAAGGATATGAGGTTCGGCTGCTTGGCGGCGCGGAAGGGCGGAATCTGCACGGCCTTCCCGCTCTCCGCGGACTGATAGAGCGCCTGCACGATGCGAACATCCTGCAGGCCGTCTTCGCCGGACGGCTCGGGCTGCCGGTTGTGGCGGATGCAGTCGGAAAAGTACAGTAGCTCCGCCGCGAACTGATCTCGCTTCCCAATCCGCTTTCGCGTCGTTTTTCCATCGATCGTCAACTCGTAGGCGAGGCGTCCCGCGTACTCGTACGCCGGATCGACACGTACGTCTCCTTTCGTGCCGACGATGCGATAAGACCCGACATCCGCGGCGTTGAAGCTGGTGACGAACGCCGCCACGCGTTCCCAGTCGAATCGCAGCACCGCCGCGGTCGACTCGTCGATCTCGGAAAGCTTCGCCACGCCGCTGTTGACCGATATCGCCATGACCTCTTTGGGTTCCGCGCGGAACAGGTGGCGGGCGGCGTTGATGCAGTAGACGCCGATGTCATACAAGGTGCCGCCGCCCAGCTCTTTCTCGGTCCGGATGTTGCCGGCGCGAACCGTCAGCGAAAACGACGAGTTGAAGAACTTCGGGACGCCGATGCGCCCTCTTCGGACGAGATCGATCACCTTCAGATTGATCTCTTCGAAATGAAGGCGATACGCGATCATCAGTTTCACGCGGTGTTCGCGGCACGCGTCGATCATCGCCTCGCATTCCTCCACGGTGACCGCCATCGGCTTCTCGCAGAGAACGTGGACGCCCGCCCGTGCCGCGCGGATCGTGTACGCCGCGTGCATCGAGTTCGGCAGCGCGATGTAGACGGCGTCCACCTCGGCGAGGCACGCATCGTAGTCCTTGTACGCGTACGTCTTGTCGACGCGATATTTCCGACTGGCGACCCGGCGCTTTTGCGAGTCGTCGCTGACCAGCGCGGCGAGACGCGAATTCCGCTTCGCATGTGCGAAGGCGGGCAGCACGGCGACCTGCGCGATATGTCCGAGACCGACGACGGCATATCGGATGGGACCACCCTGACGGGACTTCGGCATGAGACCCCTTTTCGGATCGGAGGAATCCCGGCCTGCGCCGCACTCAGTCCGGCGCGCTGCGGCCGAGCGCCGCTTCGACAACGTTGGCCAGCATGTCGATCGTGAACGGCTTGGTCACGCAGGGCTCGGACACCGGATGCCTGAAGTGGTCGGTGGTGAAACCGGACATGAACGCGATGTGCGCGCGGGCCGAGATCCGGCGCAGCTCGCGGGCGAGATCGAAGCCGCTCATGTCGGGCAGCACCACGTCGATCAACGCGACGTCGATGCCCGGCCGCGCCTTGATGACGGCGAGCGCATCGGCGCCGCTGGAGGCGACGACGGCGCTGTAGCCGGCATGCTCCAGCATCCGCGCCGCCATGTCGCGCAGCAGCTTGTCGTCATCGACGACCAGCACCGAGGTCATTGAATAAGGATACAGGGAGTTGTCACGAGTCTGACTTGTCAGACTTGCAAGGTTTGTCACAGGTCTGACGTGTCAGACTCGTGACAACTCTAGCGCGTCACGCCGTCGAAGGTCGCTGTCGCCAGGCGCGAGTTGTCGTGACTGCTGACGGCGAGGCCGATGCGGACGGTGGACGGCAGCGCGATCGTGGCGCGGCCGACCATGGTCCAGGCGGTCCTGTTCGACGAGGTGTAGCCGGTGACCGTGCTGCCCGCGCGGACAATTCGTACCCAGTACGGCGCGCCCACCGCGGGACCGGCGGCGCTCGCGGTCGCCGAGCCGGCGCTCGTCCGGTACTGAAACGCGGTCCCTTTCGCGGCCGAGACGAGCATCAGCGCGAACGGCGCGTTCGCCGACAGCGATCCGCGAATCATCACGCCCGCCTTCGTCCAGCTGTTGACACTCGCGACCGACGCGACACGCGCGACGAGCTCTCCGTCGCCGGTCATCGATTGCGACGCGAAATGAAACGCGTCGGCGGAGCCCCAGATGTCCGCGCCGGATCCGGAAACGGCGAACGTGCCACCGACGTAGGACGCAGCGCCCGCCACGCCGACCGATCCGACGTCGGCGTCGGTCCAGCCCGACGGGAGAGGACCGGATGGCGTACTCGAGGTCGTGAACGACCACACCGTGCCATCCGCGGTGAGGTTGGCCATCGTCTTCGACACGACCTTCCAGAAGTACGTCGTGCCGGGCGCGAGATTCGACACGGTGAACCGCTGATAGGTGCTCGTGCTGGGGCTCGGCCCGAGATTCACGTTCGCCGCGACGAGCGGAGGCGTAGACGACGTGCCGAAATAGATGTCGTAGTTGTGCGCCCACGGGCCGGCGTACCACATCAGCGTCACCGTGCCGCTTTGCGCCGCCGATCCGTTCGCCGGCGATCGATACGAAGGCCTGTCGGGCGGCAGCGGCACGAACGCCACCGTCTCGGTCGCGCGCTGAGGATTGCTGTTGCGCCACATCCGATCGAACTGGGTCGCGAACCACTGGAAGAGGGCGTTCTTCGTCGTGAAGTAGTTGTGTTCCGCCTGCGAGTTGGCCGAGGCCGTCGTCCAGTTCGACGATCCGAAGATGGACATGTTCTGGCCGTACAGCAGCACGACCTTCTCGTGATTCTGGCCGTCGTGACCGCGCCAGCGCAGCGGAATGCCGGCGGCGTACAGCCGGTCGACGTTCCACGCGTCCCAGAGGTAATCAGGATTCCGGTACTGGTCGTTTTCGGTGATGATCCGTACCGGCACGCCGCGGCTGCGCGCGGCGATGATCGCGTTGGTGTGCCGCTGATCGGTGATGCGATACATCATCGCGTCGATCTTCACGCTCTCCGCGTTGTAGCGCGCGACGGCGCGCGACGCGTAATCCTGCGACGGCGGGAAGTTCATCGCGGGATCGATCGGATACGTCGGATACGTCCGCGTCAGCGCTCCGGCGATGTTCGCGTAGTTCGCGTAGCTCGATGTGTCGGTCCACGCGTCGTCGAACTTGGTCTTGAAGCTGTTCACGACCGCCGGATCGTCGGTGTAGTAGACGGTCTCGGTCACGTAGTTCGTGTACGGCGCGGTCGGGACGAAGGCGTCGGGACTGTAGTTCGCAGATCCGAACTGCACGGTGTTCTGGCCGGCGAACAGCATCGTCTTCCAGTGGAGGATGCCGCCGGCGGTGCGTTTGCGGAGCGGGATGCCGGCCTGACGGAAGCCGGCAATCATCTGGTCGTTGCCGGCGTACGTCGGGTTCGCGCGCGGGTCGACGAGAATCCGCACGGGGACACCCGCCTGCCAGCGCCTGATGATCTCGCTCATGTATCGCGAGTCCTGCATGAACCAGAAACCGACGTCGATGCCGGCTTGCTCGTTCTGAATCAGCGTCAGGAGCTGCGTGCGGCAGTTGGTCGACGAAGGATCGCAGAGCGTGTCGGCGGCGCGAGCGGTGATGGACGACGCGAGAACGGTGAGGGTGACGAGGAGGTAACAACGCGCGCCGCCGACATTCTTCATGCCGGCGTGGGATAGCCAGCTGAGTGCCAGAGGTCATCGGCAGCGTCGAAACGGAACTCAGCTTCCGAAGGTGGGCTTCCGCCGACGTACGAGTGGTAATCGAAGTCGACCGACGAACAATTCTGTCGAGTGAATCCGCTACGGCCGCGCTCGTTCTCGCGCGCAGACGCTGTCGCCAATCGGTGCGCCCCGGAAAGAATTACACCATGAATGAACGCTCCACCATGGATGACACAGTGGACATGGAGGAAAAGTTTTTCCCGTGGAGCGTCTCAGGCAAGCGACAGACAGCATCGGTCCGCATGGAACCAGCACGACGGTGACGCGTCGTGCGCATCGCGACGAAGACGCTTCACCGCCGTCCACCGGCCCGGGCCGCTCAACATTGCTTCCCCAAGGCGCTGGTTGAGGCGTTCGTCACGCACGCCGAGCGCCGAGAAGATCGCGACCATCGCGATGACGCGCGCCGCGAAGCTGCCGTCATCCTGTTTCGTCAGCAGCCACACGAGGCCTTTGCCGATGTTCGATCCCATGGCCGGCATCATGCCGGTCAGCGGCACGATCATGCGGCCGCCAACGGCCAGCGCGTCGAGCCAGACATCGAGCGGGTGCGTGACGCCTGCGTTGACGAGGATGGCGGCATACTCATCATGCTCGCGGGGCCCCGCCCCCGCTCGCTCATCGAGGATGCGCAACCCAGTCCCCACACGCTCATCGAGGATGCGCGAGGCGTCGCCGTGGCGCACGTCCACCCACGACAGGAACGCGAGGTTCTGCCGCGCCTCGGCCGCCAGCGCCTCGTCCACTTCGTACGCGATGACGCGGCCCGACGGCCCGACCGCCTGCGCGAGAATCGCCGCGTAGTAGCCGAGACCGCAGCCGATATGGAGCACGCGCGCGCCGGGTTTGAGCGCGAGCGCGTCGATCCACACCGTCAATGTGCTCGGCTGGCCGTTGAACAACTGCCGCGCGGGATCAATGGCGACGACGATGTTGTGGTAGACGCGCCGCGGGTCGGCGTCGGGCGTCGTCCGCGTCCGCGCGGTACCCGACATGAAGTCGCTGTCGGCGAGCACGTTCCACGGACCGGGCCGCAGGAACTGTTCGCGCGGCACGGTCGCAAGCGCCTCGACGAGGCCCGGCGTCTGCAGCTTGGCCACGGCTTCGATTTCCTCGGCAAAGAATCGTCGGTACTGAGCCAGATCGATCATCTCGTCGCTCTCTTTCGGCGCCGGCGCGGCGCGGCCGGCCGCTCGTCCTCGTCTTCGTCTTCTCCAGGGGTGCGGGTCGTGTGCATCGCGTCGTGCTCGGCCGCGTTCTCGCGCATGAACCTGACGATGTCGGGGCCGAGCGCAACGGGCGTCAACGGCCGGTTCACCATGTACTGATGTTTACCGGGCGCGCGCGGCACGAAGCGCAGCTCGCCCGACTCGTTCAGCCGCTTCAGAATCGTGTGGACGGCCGCGAGGTCGTTCGCGTACTTCGACACGTCGAAGCCGATCGCGTGAAGCCGATCGCGCACGTCGACCGGGGTCATCGGCACGCCGGCGCCGCGCAGGACGAGGCGGATGGCGTCGGTGAGACCCATCGGCACCGTCGGCGTCAGACCGAGCAGCTTCGAGAGCATGCCGATGGTGTGCGACAACTGCGCGAGGCGCTTGTCGATGTCGCGCCGCTGCTCGCCGAGCGACTCGTATTCCCTGATCGCCGCGGCGAGCGCCGCGCGGTAGTTCTCGGCTGTCATCGGCGCCTCCGGCGAGTGATCACACGCGGACAGAGCGCGCTCAGCACCGCGACAATCTCCGCGGCGTTCCGAGGCCTGGTCGGTTTGCGGCGGCGTCGGCGCGGCTTCCGGCGGGGCATACGCGCGTTTATACACTATGTGTAAGTCGACCGTCAACCGCGAGGCCGGAGGCAACGGAGGTGGACGGAGGAACGGGATCAATCTGGGAGACACGGAGGAACGGAGGAACGGAGGTGCGCGGTTCGGCGGCGTCGCGAAGCGACGCGTGAGGGACGATCGGATCCGGACGCGAACAACGCCGGACGATCTTGCGCGTTGTTCGCGTCCGGATCCGATCGCCCCTCACGTCGGCCTGCTGCGCAGGCCGACCGCCGAACCGCTCCGTTTCTCCGTTGCTCCGTGTCTCCAAAGTTGAACCGTTCCTCCGTAGTCTCCGTTTCTCTCTTGACCGGAATCACCGCTGGAACGCGTACGAGATCTTGCCGAAGAACTGGCGGCCCGTTCGTTCGAGCTGATCGCGATCCGAGAGCGTGCGGTCGTCGCCGTAGCCGGCGAACATCACCGACTGCCAATTCAGCTTGTACGCCAGCAGCAGCGATCCGTTGAACGACCCGTCGGTGGGGGCGACCTTGGTGAGAAAGAGACCCACATCGCGATCGGTCGACACGTACTGCGCGATCGCGCGTACGAACATCCTGGACGTGAACGTGTACGTGCTCTTCACGCGCGAGACGCGCGCGGTCAGGAGCGGTTGATTCAGCACGTCGATCCGCCGCCGGTTCCGCAGGAGCTCGACGGCGAGATGATTCGTTGGATGCAGCGTCGCGCTCAGGTTGATCGTCGAGCCGCTCGCCTGGCGCGCGTTCTCGAAGTCGACGTCGCCGCCCACCGTGCCGTCGATCGCGATCTGCTGAACGAAGCGCGACGGGCTGAACTGCGCGAAGTAGCCGACCTGCTGGCGATCGAACAGCCGATCGCCGCCACGCACGCGATCGTTTATGTATCGCGCCACCGCGAACCCGTTGAACTTCGTTTGAACGAAGACGCCCGGCGCCACCGTGCGCGAAATGAGCGCGCCATGCCAGTCGACCTGCCGCTGCACGTCGACGAAGGTGCGTTCGAGCCGCACGAAGCCCTGCGGCCGCACTTCCCATCCGACATCCACGAACGTCTCACGGTACCCGACCTGCGGGACGAAGCCGGTGTCGGCCCGGAACCCGTCGCTCAATTGCTTGTACTGCGTGGTCAGGTCGAGGTGCTTCGTCTTGTGGTTCCATTGCGCGTGCGCAGCGCTCCCGGTGAACGCCTGCCCTGTCCACTCGGCCGCATCGTCCGGCCGATTCGGCGTGCGCGTCTCGGTGAACAGGTATTGGCCGGCGACGACGTCGTTCCCCGAGGGGCGCCACTGAAAGTCCGGCCCGACGACGCGGTTATGGGCATCACCGGAATTGGCCTCCCGGTCGGTGATGAGGATGCCGACCGATGACAGCTTGATGTCGCGCTTGGCTCGCGCGACGAACACCGTCGAGCGAAAATCCTGCGGCGCAGACGACGACTCGTTCGGACCCGGGAGAATCACCGTGCCGCCGCCTTCGTCGTCGGCGGCGAGCACGGTGTACCGCACGCCGGCTTCCTTTCCCGTGACGCGCCCGCCCCACCGCGGCGACGTAATCGTCCGTGTGTAGACCGCTTGAATCGGCGTGCGAAACAGATCTGCGCCTTCGAGGAAGAACGGCCGCTTCTCGGGAAAGAACAGCGCGAAGCGCTCGTTCGCCGAGATCTGCGCCGTGTCCGACTCGACCTGCGAGAAGTCCGGCTTGACCGCGAGATCGACCGCGTTGTCGGCATTCGGCGTCCATTTCACGTCGAAGCCGACGTGCGCCTTCACGCGATCGCCGACGAGCGGCGAGCCGACCTCGTCGCGCGGGCGCGCCGACTCGCCCGCGCTGACGTACGGCGCGGCCACCAGATGGCCGCCCGACGGCAGATGCTCGAGGCCGACGAGCGTGTTCGATCGACAGACGAAGCAGTTGTCGTCGCGCGGCAGCTTCGCGGAGAAAAACTGATAGTGATACGTGCGCGGATAGTTGCGATACAGCAGGATCGTCCACGTCTGCGGATCGCCGGTCCGATAGCGCAGCGACGAGAACGGAATGCGGATCTCGAGCGTCCACCCGTGCTCGCCGATGCGCGTCGCCGACTGCCAGAAGTAATCCGGCGACGAGTCCTCGCCCGATCCGTCGTCCATGGTCGAGTCGTACTGGGTGTTGCGCGGCGTGACGACGAAGAACGTCGCGGTGCGGCCGGTGTTGCGCGGGTCGAGCAGGATGCCGCCGTAGTCACTGAAGCCGTTGCCCATGTCGTCGCGGTCCGCGAAGGGCGCGCGAATCGCACGCGGATCCGGATCCTCGAATTCGAACCCGGCGTAAAAGAACCGGTCGTCGTACGTCAGGTACCCGACATTGCGAACGGGCGGCTCGACGTTGTCGCCGGGCCGCACCTCGTACCACTTGTCGATGCGCGTGGCGCCGCGCCAGCCTTCATCCGACAAGTCGCCGTCGATCGTAAAACTTCCCTGAGCGCGCGTGATGCGAATCGGATCGCCGGCAAGCGGCGACTGTGCCGCGCCGGCCGCCGGCGCGGCCACCGCCAACCCCAACGCGATCGCACGCGCCCATCTCGATGGCACGGAACTAGTAGTACTCTATATCGTTGCGATCGCCCGATCGCGTGTGCCTGCCTCGAGCGCCTCGACCTCGGCCCTCCGCGCGCCCTTCTCGTCGAGTCTCCGGCCGGACATGAAAGGAAGTCGTGAGACTGGTCTCGCTCATGCTGACGCTGCTTCTGACGTTGGTGCCGCTCGCCCGGTCGGCCGCGGCACAGCAATTTCAGGCCGCTCCGCAGGCGCCGCCGTCGCGCATCACCTCGCCGGCGCCGGCCACGACCGGTGGTTTTCTCGGCGGCGTGCCGTCCGGAACCGCGACGGGCGACGTCATGACGATCACGGTCCTGGACGCGATCAGGCGCGCGCTCGATCACAACCTCGGCGTGCTGACTGCGGAGCAGGGCATCAACCGCGCCGGCGGCGCGCGGTGGCGGGCGTTGAGCGACCTGCTGCCGAACGTGAATGCCCGCGTCGGCGAGACGCGCCAGCGGATCAACCTCGCGGCGTTCGGCTTCGGCAGCAGCCCCGGCTCGCCCTTCGCTGACCTGCCGAGCATCGTCGGTCCCTTCAACGTCTTCGATGCGCGTCTCTACGTGTCGCAGGCGATCGTCGATCTCGGCGCGCTGAACCACTCGCGGGCCGCGTCGCACGATGCCGAGGCGGCGCGTCATTTGTTCACGAACGCCCGCAACTTCGTCATCCATGTCGCGGGCAACCTCTACATCCAGGCGCTCGCGGCCGAGAGCCGGGCCGCGGCGGCGCGCGCGCAGCGGGACACCGCCGGCGTGCTCTTCACCCAGGCTCAGGATCTCAAACAGGCCGGGATCATCGCGGGCATCGACGTGCTTCGCGCCGAGGTGCAGCTCAATACGGAAACTCAGCGCGCAACCGCCGCCGAGAACGACGCGGAGAAAGTGAAGCTGCAACTGGCGCGCGCCATCGGCCTGCCGCTCGGCCAGCGATTCGCGCTCGATCCGAATCTGCCCGAGCTCCCGGATCCCGATCTGACGCTCGAACAGGCGATCGACGCGGCGTATCGCAGCCGTCCCGATTATCAGGCGGCGCTCGAGCGCGTCAAGGCGGCGGAGGCGACGCGTCAGGCGGTCGCCGGCGACCGGCTGCCAACGGTGCGCGTGAACGCCGACTACGGCGAGATCGGTCTGACGCCGGGCGACGCGCGGATGACCTTCAGCGTCGCTGGCGCCGTGAACGTGCCAATCTTCCAGGGGGGCCGACAGCAGGGGGACCGCCTCGAGGCGGAGGCGGACCTGCGCAACCGCCGCGCGGAAGCAGAGGACCTGAGGGCGTCGATCTACTACGAGATCCGCGCCGCGTTTCTGGATCTGCAGGCGAGCAGCCAGCAGCTGCAGGTTGCGACCAAAGCCCGCGATCTCGCCGCGCAGCAGCTCACGCAGTCGCGCGATCGGTTCGCCGCCGGCGTCGCGAGCAACATCGAAGTCGTTCAGGCACAGGAAGCGGTCGCGCTGACGGCCGAACAATACATTTCCGCGCGCTACGGCTACGATCTCGCGAAGGGCGCGCTCATTCGCGGCACCGGCGCGAGTCAGGCCGTCCTGCGCCAGCTTCTCGGAGGCAGCCGCTGATGGCCGACGCGTCTCCCGGCAAAAACGGATTCCTGCGGCAGCGGCGTGTCCGCATCGGCCTCGCGTTGTTGCCGGTCGCGATGGCCGGCGCGGGCGTCTGGTTCTGGCTGACCGCCGGGCAGGAATCGACAGACGACGCGCAGATCGACGCGCGGATGACACAAGTCGCGCCGCGTGTCGGCGGCACGATTACGCGCGTCGCGATCGACGACAACCAGCGCGTCGCGGCGGGCGCGGTGCTCGTCGAGATCGATCCGCGCGACTATCAGGTCGCCGTCGACAAAGCGCGCGCCGAGCTCGCCGACGCCGAAGCGAACGCGGTGGCCGCGCACAGCTCGGTGCCGATCGTCGCGACCACTGCCACCAGCGGTGTCGTGACCGCGCGCGGGACCGTCGCGCAGGCGCAAAGCGCCGTGACGGCCGCCGACAAAGAAGTGGAGGCGGCGCGCGCACGGCGGGCGTCGGCCGAAGCGCGGCTGCGCGAGGTGGAAGCCAACGCCGCGAAAGCCGCGCGTGATGTCGAGCGCCTGCGCGGCCTGCTCGCGAAAGATGAGATCCCGCAACAGCAGTTCGACGCCACCGCCGCCGCGGCCGACTCCCAGAAAGCCGCGGTCGAAGCGGCGCGCGCGCAGGTCGCGGAGGCCGAGGCCGGCATTCGCGTCGCCGACAGCAAACTCGTTCAGGCCCGCGCCGGCGAGCAGCAGGCACACGCCGAACTGCAGACGGCGCAGACCGGGCCGGAGCAGGTGACCGCGACCAAGGCGCGAGCCTCGTCGGCCGAAGCGCGCGTCCAGCAGGCGCGCGCGAATCTCGCGCAGGCAGAGCTGAACGTCCAATACACGGTTGTGAAATCGCCGGCCGCGGGCGTCGTCTCCAAGAAAGGTGTCAACATCGGGCAGGTCGTGCAACCCGGTCAGCCGCTGCTCGCGCTCGTTCAGATTGACGACGTGTGGGTGACCGCGAATTTCAAGGAAACGCAGTTGAAGGACATGCGTCCCGGCCAGCGCGCGACGGTCGAAGTCGACGCGCTCGGCGGCCGCGCGTTCAACGGCAAGGTCGACAGCATTGCCGGCGCCACGGGCGCCCGCTTCAGCCTGCTGCCGCCGGAGAACGCGACCGGCAACTTCGTGAAGGTCGTGCAGCGTGTGCCGGTGAAAATTGTCCTCGACGCTGCGCAGGATCCCGAACGCCTGTTGCGGCCGGGGATGTCGGTGGTTCCTACCGTGTACACGAAATAGCTACCACGGAGGACACGGAGGACACGGAGGACACGGAGGTTCAAACGTACAGGATTCTTCCTCGGTGTCCTCCGCGTCCTCCGTGGTGGAGGGTTTGAGCGCGTCGTGACCGAGCATCGACAAGTCAATCCCTGGATCATCGCGATCTCGGTGATGTTCGCCACCTTCATGGAGGTGCTGGACACGACGGTGGTGAACGTGTCGCTGCCGCACATCGCGGGCAGCCTGTCGGTGACGATCGACGAGGCGACCTGGGTGCTGACGTCGTATCTC